>NZ_CP049905.1:4142929-4470573 GCF_011305535.1 Diaphorobacter sp. HDW4B | reverse complement strand
AGGCTTCGCGCACGGCGGACGACGTGGCACGCCGCCGTCCGCTCACGCTGACAGGCGCGGTCGGTCAGGAAGAATTCCATCACGCGCAAACGCAAGCCAAGTCGGCGCAGGACGCCGTGGTCGCAGCGCAAGCCGCTGTGAACGCCGCGCGCGCGCAGCTCGACGCCGCCGAGGCCACCACCAAGGGCAGCAATTCGAGCGACTACCCCGCTGTGCTGGCCGCCTCCGCCAAGGTGCGCGAGGCCTATCTGGCGCTGGAGCGCACGCGCCTGATCTCGCCCGTGCAAGGCTTTGTCGCCAAGCGCGGCGTGCAGCTCGGCCAGCGCGTGGCTGCGGGTGCGCCGCTGATGACCGTGGTCGATCTGAACAATCTCTGGGTCGATGCCAACTTCAAGGAAAGCCAACTCGCCGATCTGCGCATCGGCCAGAAGACCGAACTCGTCGCCGACGTGTATGGCGACAAGGTGACCTACCACGGCACCATTGTCGGCCTCGGCGCTGGCACGGGCGCTGCGTTCTCGCTGCTGCCCGCGCAGAACGCCACCGGCAACTGGATCAAGGTCGTGCAGCGCGTGCCCGTGCGCATCAGCCTTGCACCTGAAGACCTCAAGGACCATCCGCTGCGCGTCGGTCTGTCGATGCTGGTGAAGGTCGATGTGCGCGACAAGAACGGCGCGTCGCTTGCGGCCGATCCACGCAAGACGCCGGTGGCGCAGACCTCCCTGTACGGCAACGCCATGCCGGAAGCCGAAGCGCGCATCGCGCAGATCATTGCAGGCAAGAGTCTGGCACCGCTCAGCAACCTGCCTGCGCTGACGCCCACCAGCGACGCCGCGCCCGTTGCCAGCGAGAAGCTCGCGCAAGCCAGCGCGGTGGCAAATACTGTCGTCAGCAACACAGTCTCCAAGTAATCCCACAGTCATCGCACCTCATCCATGACTGCCTCCACCACCTCCGGCGCAATGCCAGACGACAGCGACAAAAGCGCCGTCGCGGCCTCGCTGCCACCCCCAACGGCCATGCCTGCGCCACCCAAACCGCTGAGCGGCGCAACGCTGGCGATGGGCACACTCGCCCTGTCGCTTGCCACGTTCATGAACGTGCTCGACTCTTCGATCGCCAACGTCGCCATTCCCGCCATCTCGGGCGATGTGGGCGTGAGCCCGAGCCAGGGCACCTGGGTGATCACCAGCTTCGGCGTGGCCAACGCCATCTCCGTGCCGCTCACCGGCTGGCTCACGCGGCGCTTCGGTGCCGTGCGCCTGTTCACCATGAGCGTGCTGCTGTTCGTGCTCACCTCGTGGCTGTGCGGCTTTGCTTCGTCGCTGGAAATGCTCGTCGTCTTCCGCGTGCTGCAAGGCCTGGTCGCTGGGCCGATGATCCCGCTGTCGCAGACGCTGCTGCTGTCGAGCTACCCGGCATCGAAGGCCGGTGTCGCGCTCTCGCTCTGGGGCATGACCACGCTGGTCGCGCCCGTGGTCGGCCCGCTGCTGGGCGGCTGGATCACCGACAACATCTCCTGGCCGTGGATCTTCTACATCAACGTGCCCGTGGGCCTGCTGTCGGCCTTCCTCACCTGGAACATCTACCGCTCGCGCGAAACGCCCACGCAGAAGCTGCCCATCGATTCCGTCGGGCTGGCGCTTCTCGTGCTTTGGGTCGGTGCGCTGCAACTCATGCTCGACAAGGGCAAGGAACTCGACTGGTTCGCCTCCACCGAGATCATCGCCATGGCCGTCGTCGCCGTGATCAGCTTTGTGGTGTTCGTCATCTGGGATCTGACCGACGCACACCCGGTGGTCGATCTGCGCCTGTTCAAACGCCGCAACTTCGCAGCCGGATCCATCGCGCTGTCGATTGCCTATGGCGTGTTCTTCGGCAACGTCGTGCTGCTGCCGCTGTGGCTGCAGCAATGGATGGGCTACACCTCCACCACGGCCGGCATGGCGCTCGCGCCAGTGGGCATCTTCGCGATCATCCTCACCCCGCTCGTGGGCCGCAAGGTCACCGTGTGGGACCCGCGCAAGATGGCGACGCTCGCGTTCATGGTGTTCGCACTGGTGCTGTGGATGCGCTCGCATTTCAACACCGACACCGACTTCAACCACATCCTGATCCCGACGCTGATCCAGGGCGGAGCGATGGCGTTCTTCTTCATCCCGCTGACCACCATCACGCTGGCTGGACTCACGCCCGACCGCATCCCCGCAGCCGCTGGTTTGAGCAACTTCGTGCGGATCACCGCAGGCGCCATGGGCACGTCGATCGCCACCACCCTGTGGGACAACCGCGCCGCCATGCACCACGCGCATTTGACCGAAGGGCTGATTCAAGGCCAGGGGGTTTTCGGCGTCACGCTGCAAGGCTTGAAGGCCGCAGGTCTGTCCCAGGAACAGGCGCTCGCGCAGATCAACCGACTGATCGACCAACAGGCCTACACACGCGCAGCCGATGACATCTTCCTCGCATCATCGTTCCTGTTCCTGTCGCTGATCGTGCTGATCTGGCTGACCAAGCGACCCGCACCACATGGCGGCGGTGGAGCGGAGGCGGCCGGAGCGCACTGAGCGAGCCCACGCAAAACAAACGGGAAGCCAAGCAAACGGCCAGTGCAAATCGCGGCACTGCTCACCTGCGGCGGGGTTCAGCTTCGTGCTGCTCCACTGGCATGCAGGCAGATCGCCGCTGCAGCCGCCACGTTCAGCGACTCCTCGCCGCCCGGCTGGGCAATGCGAATGTGTGCTGTAGCGCGCTCTTCCAGTGCGGGTGAGACGCCCTGTCCTTCATGCCCCATGACCCAGGCGCAGGGCCATGGAAGTTGGGCCTGGTGGAGAAAGTCACCGCGATGCGAGCTGGTGACCAGAAGCGGAACCTGGAGCGTGGAGATGTCTTCTTCGCTCAGGCCTTCGACCAACCGAAGCGCAAAGTGCGCACCCATGCCGGCGCGCAGGACCTTGGCGCTCCACAGCGCTGCCGTGCCCTTGATGGCTGCGATCTGCACGAAACCGAAGGCCGATGCGCTGCGCAGCACGGAGCCGACATTGCCAGCATCCTGCAGGCGATCGAGCACCACGGTGGGGGCGTTGACATCCAGCGCATTGGCGTCGGGCAGCGCCATCACAAAGCCCATTTGTGCGGGCGACTCCAAGCCGCTGATGTCGCGCCAGAGTGCATCGGCGATCAGCACGTTTTTCTCGGCAGCCTGCTTGAGTTCAGTAGGCGCAAAAGGCCAGAACGATTCGGCAAACACCGCAATCTGCGGCTGCATGCCGCGCACCAACGCGGCGCTGCAAAGATGATCGCCCTCCAGCCAGACGCGGCCCTGCTTGCGGTAGGCGGTGCTGTCCTGCGACAGGCGGCGCAGGTCCTTGAGCAGCGCGTTGTCGCGCGATTGGATCACCAAGGGGGTTGCTGCTGCCATGTCACTTCAATCCAAAAAAACGGGTGCAGCGCTCAGCTTACACCGGGTGGGGAAACGAGTCCCGCGCGCTCATTGATCACACGTCGCGCGGCGTGCAGGCCTGCGCCACGGGCGCAAAACTGCGGCGATGCTCGGGGCATGCACCAAATTCCTGCAGCGCCGCCAGATGCACTGCCGTGCCGTAACCCTTGTGCGCGTCGAAACCGTATTGCGGATACTGCTGGTGCAGTTGCTCGCACCAACGATCACGTGTGACCTTGGCGAGAATCGACGCTGCGGAGATCGCCTGCACCAGCGCATCGCCCTTGACGATGGCCTCGGCCGGAACGTCGAGTTGCGGCAAGCGATTGCCGTCGACCAGTACACGCACGGGCTTGAGGCGCAGGCCCATCACCGCGCGGCGCATGGCCAGCATCGTGGCTTGCAGGATATTGATTTCGTCGATCTCCTGCACGGACGCTTCGGCGATGCAAAAGCACAGCGCCTTGGCGCGGATTTCGTCGAAGAGCTTTTCGCGTTTGGCGGCGGTGAGCACCTTGGAGTCGGCAAGGCCTGCAATCGGGTGCATGTCGTCCAGGATGACGGCAGCGGTCACCACAGGGCCGGCCAATGGACCGCGCCCCGCTTCGTCGACGCCTGCAATCAGACCCGGTGGATGCCAGTCAAAGCTGGCCTGTTCAGCCCTTGGCAACAAGGATTTTTTCGATCGCATCAGCGGCCAGTTTCGGTGTATCGCGCAGCAAGCTCTCGTGAAGCTCGGTGAAGCGCTTTTCAAGCGTGAGAATGTTTTGGGGTTGCTGCGAATACGCGTCCAGCCACTGAGCAACGGCAGCCGCCAGCGCCTCGGGCGTGGCCGCATCCTGCAGCAGTTCGGGCACGACGAATTCGCCGCACAGAATATTGGGCAAACCGACCCAGGGCTGCAGTTGCTTGCGCTTCATGAGCCGCCAGCTGATCGGATGCATGTGATACGAGATCACCATTGGTCGCTTGTACAGCGCCGCTTCGAGCGTGGCCGTACCGCTGGCAATCAACGTGCAGTCGCAGGCGGCCAGCACCGCGTGCGATTGGCCGGTGACGATCTGCAGACGATCTGCCACGCCGCATTCGCGCGCCATGGCTTCGATTTTTTCTCGTTGCTTGGGCACGGCGGGCACGACGGCCTTGAGCCTTGGGCGCTGCTTGAGCAGAATCGCAGCCGCCTGAAAGAACGGCTTGGCGATGAACTTGACCTCGGCCGAGCGGCTGCCCGGCAGGATGGCGAGCACTTCGTCATCAGCAGACAGACCCAGTTGCGCGCGCGCAGCCTGCTTGTCGGCCACCATCGGAATCACACGCGCGAGCGGATGACCCACGTAAGTGGCTGCGATGCCATGCTTGGCCAGCAGTTCGGGCTCGAACGGGAAGATGCACAGCACGTGATCGGCGCTCGCGCGGATCTTGTCGACGCGGTTCGCTCGCCAGGCCCAGATCGACGGGCAGACGAAATGCACGGTCTTGATGCCAGCCTCACGCAGCTTTTGCTCGAGGCCCAGATTGAAATCGGGTGCATCGACACCGATGAAGACGCTGGGAGGTTGGGCGATCAGCTTGTCGCGCAACTCCGCGCGCAGTCTGAAGAGGCCGAGAATTTTCTGCAGCAACTCGAGGCTGTAGCCATGCACCGCAAGGCGTTCGCTCTGCCACCACGCATCAAAGCCGCGCTCCTGCATCTGCGGGCCGCCGATGCCGAAGGATTGGACCTCGGGCCATTTGTCGCGCAGACCATCGAGCAGCAACCCAGCAAGCAAATCGCCGGAGGTTTCTCCGGCGACCATGGCTACTTGGGGACTGCTTTTGGCAGGCATGGGAGGCTTTGACGACACGGCTTTCCGTCAGCGTGCAATGCCGCGCTGCGAGGCGGCGACAAAGTCACGCAGCAACGCGATGTCGGCTGCGGCGCTGGGGTGCTCTTCGATCAGCGCACTCAGGGCGTTGATCGATGCTTCCAGCGTCAGGCCCTGGCGATACAGCACGCGGTAGGCCTGCTTGATCGCGGCGATGCGCTCGGCAGAGAAACCACGGCGGCGCAGGCCTTCGGCGTTGAGCCCGCGCACGGCCAGCGGATTGCCGTCCACCATCATGAACGGCGGCACGTCCTGCGAGATATGACTGGCGAAGCCGGCCATCGCATGCGCGCCGATGCGCGAGAACTGGTGCACGCCCGTCAATCCACCGACGATCACCCAGTCGCCCAGTTGCACATGGCCGGCGAGCGTCGCGTTGTTGGCGAGGATGGTCTGGTTGCCCACCACGCAGTCGTGCGCGATGTGGACATAGGCCATGATCCAGTTGTCGTCGCCGATGCTGGTGACGCCCCGATCCTGCACGGTTCCGAGATTGAAGGTGCAGAACTCGCGGACCGTGTTGCGATTGCCGATTTCAAGACGCGTGGGCTCGCCCGCGTATTTCTTGTCCTGCGGCACGCCGCCCAGCGATGCGAACTGGAAGATCCGGTTGTCTTCGCCGATGCTGGTGTGACCTTCGATCACGCAGTGCGGCCCGATGCTGGTGCGTGCGCCGATGCGCACATGCGCGCCGATGACCGCATACGGTCCCACCGTCACCGTGCTGTCGAGTTGCGCAGCAGGATCGACAATGGCAGTGGAATGAATATTGGACACGGGCCGACCTTCGAGAAAAAAGTCAGGCCACGGTACGCATGGTGCACATGATCTCGGCTTCGCAGGCGATGCTGTCGCCCACGCGCGCCACGCCCTTGAACTTGTAGATGCCGCCCTTGATGCGGTCGAGATCGATTTCGAGGATCAGCTGATCACCCGGCTCGACCGGACGCTTGAAGCGCGCGCCATCGATGCCGACGAAGTAGAACACCTTGTCGTCGCCGGGGGCTTCGCCCATCATGTCGAACGACAGCAGGCCAGCGGCTTGCGCCAGCGCTTCTAGCATCAGCACGCCAGGCATGACAGGGCGTGCCGGAAAGTGGCCAGTAAAGAAAGGCTCGTTGATGGTGACGTTCTTGATCGCCTGAATATGCTTGCCGCGCTCGAGCTCGACCACACGGTCTACCAACAGAAAGGGGTAGCGGTGTGGAAGCAGCTTGAGGATTTGGTGAATGTCCATCATGTTTTCAGCGGTCTAACCGTCGTTTTTGATTGTTTGTTCCAGAGCCTTGACCCGTTCGCGCAGCTTGTAGAGCTGGCGCAGCGTGGCCGCGTTCTTTTCCCAGTTCGCATTGTCGTCGAACGGGAAAACTCCCGTGTAGTGCCCAGCGCGCGGAATCGAGCGCATGACCACGGTGTTCGTGGAAATGTGCACATTGTCCGCTATCTGCAGGTGCCCGATGATCGAAGCCGCGCCCGCGATCATGCAATGGGCACCGATTTTCGTGCTTCCGGCCACCGCTGTGCACCCCGCCATGGCCGTGTGATGGCCGATGTGCACGTTGTGCGCGATCTGAATGAGGTTGTCGAGCTTGACGCTGTCCTCGATCACGGTGTCTTCGAGCGCACCACGGTCGATGCAGGTGTTGGCGCCGATTTCCACGTCGTTGCCGATGCGGACCGCGCCCAGTTGCTCGATCTTGACCCAGTCGCCGCGCTCGGGCGCAAAGCCAAAGCCGTCGGCACCGATCACGACACCCGGATGGAGAATGCAACGGTCCCCGATGACGCAACGCTCGCCCACATTCACGCGGGCCTTGAGCACGGTGTTCGCGCCGATGCGCGCACCCCGCTCCACCACGCAGAGCGGACCGATGAAGGCGGTGGGATCGACAAAGGCCTCGGGATCGACCACGGCGCTCGGGTGAATGCCGTGCTTGTCGCCGGTCGCATGCTCGCGCTTCCACAGTTGTGTGACGCGCGCGAAATAAACATACGGATCGGGCGTGACGATGCACGCGCCGCGCGCGAGCGCGGCATCGCGCATCGCAGGAGCCACAATGACGCAGGCCGCCCGTGAGGCGGCCAGTTGGCTCTGGTAGCGCGGGTTGTTCAGAAAGGCCAGTTCGCCGGGCCCGGCTGTCTCAAGGGGTGCGATGCGAGAGATTTCCACCTCTGCACTTGCTCCCTCAAGACTGCCTCCCAGTTCATTGATGATCTGTCCTAGACGCAAGCTCACGCAATACCTGTCGCTACCAGATGGATCACATTACTTGCCGTTGCCAGCGTTCATGGCCTTGATCACCTTGTCGGTGATGTCCAGCTTGGGGTTGATGTACACGGCTTCCTGCAGGATCACGTCGTACTTTTCGGCTTCGGCGACTTGCTTGACCACCTTGTTGGCACGATCGAGCACGGTTGCCAGCTCTTCGCTCTTGCGCGAGCTCAGGTCTTCCTGGAACTCACGACGCTTGCGCTGGAAGTCACGGTCCTGATCAGCCAGAGCACGTTGCTTGGAGGCACGTTGGCTTTCGGACAGGGTGGGCGCTTCACGTTCGAACTTGTCGGTGGCGCTCTTCAGCGTATTGCCAAGATCGACCAGCTCTTTTTCACGCTTGGAGAATTCCTGCTCCAGCTTGGTTTGAGCAGCCTTGGCGGAATTGGCTTCGCGGAACACGCGATCGGTGTTGACGAAGCCGGCCTTGAAGTCCTGAGCTTGCGCTGGCACTGCGGCAGCCATGCTGCCCAGCAAAACGACCAAGGGAAGATGACGGGAAAGGGATGTCATTAGAAAGATGTTCCGATCTGGAATTGCAATTTCTGGATTCTATCGCCGGCGAATTTTCGCACGGGCTGCGCAAAAGCAAGACGCAATGGACCAAGAGGGGAAATCCAGCTCAACCCCAAACCTGTCGACACGCGCATTTCACTCAACTCCCAATTTTCTTTTTCACCGTACACATTGCCGACGTCGACGAAGCCGAAGACGCGCAGCGTACGGTCATTGCCTGCGCCCGGGAATGGCGCAATCAATTCAGCATTCAGAGTGACCTTCTTCGGGCCACCCAGCACGGAGCCGGTGATGTCGCGAGGGCCGAGCGTACCTTGCTCGAAGCCGCGCACCGATCCCAGACCACCGGAGTAGTAATTCTTGAACACGGGGAACGGCTGACCGTTCAGGCCCTTGCCCAGACCCAGTTCACCGTTGAATGCCAGCGTGAACTTCTTGTTCAGCGGCACGTACTGTTGGTACTGGTAACTGCCCTTCACGTAGCGGGCATCGCCTGCCAGCGACAGCTCGGTATTCAGGCGCTGGTAGCGACCCGAATTGGGTGCCAGTGCGCTGTCGCGGCTGTCGCGGCCCCAGCCGATGGTCAGCGGAATCGCGAAACTGCTGGAGCCATAGTCGCGCATGTAGGCGAGGTAGGCCGCAGGCATGTTCGTGCCTTCCTTGATGCGGGTGTTTTCCAGACCCGCACCGAAGAACACGGTATCGATTTCACTGAACGGGATGCCGAAGCGCACGCTGCCGCCTGCAGTGATCAACTGGTAGTCGCCGCCCATGTCCGCATAGGGCTTGGCCGTGCGGTAGTACAGATCCAGCGTGCGCGAGATGCCGTCCTTGGTGAAGTACGGATCGGTGGTGCTGAAGACGATGGTGCGGTTGTACTTGCTGGTGTTGACGTCAACGCCCAGATAGTTGCCCGAACCGAACACGTTTTCCTGCTTGATGCCGAAGGACAACGAGATCTTCTCGGCGCTGGAGAAACCGGCACCCAGCGTGAGCGAGCCGGTGGGCTTTTCCTTCACGTTGACGACCAGATCGACCTGATCGGGCGAGTTCGGCACTTCCTGCGTCTCGACATCGACTTCAGTGAAGAAGCCCAGACGGTCAACACGGTCGCGCGAGAGCTTGATCTTGTCGGCGTCGTACCAGGACGATTCGAACTGGCGGAATTCACGGCGGATGACGGCGTCACGCGTGCGGTTGTTGCCGCTCACGTTGATGCGGCGCACATAGGCGCGGCGTGATGGCTCAGCGCGCAGCACGAGTTCCACGCGGTCGTTTTCCTTGTCGATTTCAGGCACGGCTTCGACCTTGGCGAAGGCGTAGCCGAAATTGCCGAAGTGATCCGTGAAGGCCTTGGTGGTTTCAGCCACCTTGTCGCCGTTGTAGGGCTCGCCCGGACGAATCGTGACCATCGACTTGAATTCGTCGTCACGGTCGAGGTAGTTGCCTTCGAGCTTGACGCCGGAGACCACGTAGGCGTTGCCTTCGGTGACGTTCACGGTGATCGAGATGTCCTGCTTGTCGGGCGAGATCGCCACCTGCGTGGAGTCGATGCGGAACTCCAGGTAGCCGCGCGACAGATAGTACGAGCGCAGGGTTTCCAGATCGGCATTGAGCTTGGCGCGCGAGTAGCGGTTGGACTTGGTGTACCAGCTCAGCCAGCCACCGGTGTCCTGATCGAACTGGTCCTTGAGCGTGCCTTCGCTGAACGCCTTGGCACCCACGATGCGGATGTCCTTGATCTTGGCGGGTTCGCCTTCCACCACGGAGAAGGTCAGGTTCACACGATTGCGCTCGATGGGCGTCACCGTGGTCACCACGTTCACGCCGTACATGCTGCGGTTGATGTACTGGCGCTTGAGTTCCTGCTCGGCGCGGTCGGCCAGCGCCTTGTCGAATGGACGACCTTCAGTCAGACCCACATCGCGCATGGCCTTCTTGAGCGTGTCGGCGTCGAATTCCTTGGTGCCGGCGAATTCCACATCGGCGATGGTCGGACGTTCCTCGACGACCACCACAAGAACGTTGCCTGCAGCCTCAAGACGCACGTCCTTGAACAGCCCCAGAGCGAACAGCGCGCGGATCGCGGCAGCGCCCTTTTCGTCGGTGTATTGGTCACCCACACGCAGTGGCAGCGAAGCGAAGACGGTACCAGCCTCGACGCGCTGCAGACCTTCCACACGGATGTCCTGAACGCTGAAGGGATCCAACGCCCAAGCTTGAGCTGCAAAGACCATGGCAGCGATTGCTGTTGCAGTACGCATGCCCAAGCGATTGAATTGTTTTTTCATGTGTGAATCGAAGCCAGTACCCAGTACCGCAGCACCGTGTGGCGAATGTTTTAGCCAAAAAGCCGGGTTACATACCGGGTGACATCATTGAACATGGCGATGGACATCATCACCAGCAACACGGCAACGCCGCCCCGCTGAAGCCTTTCCATCCAGGCTTCGGACACGCCGCGACCTGTCAGTCCTTCCCAAAGATAATACATCAGGTGCCCCCCATCCAGAACGGGCAGAGGCAACAGGTTCAGCACGCCGAGGCTAACGCTGATCAATGCCATGAAGATCAGATACTGCGTGAGGCCCATGCTGGCGGATTTTCCGGCGTAGTCGGCAATCGTCAGCGGACCGCTGAGATTCTTGAGCGACGCCTGTCCGATCACCATGCGGCCCATCATTTTCAGGGTCAGCACGGAGACTTCCCAAGTGCGCTGAACGCCCTTCCAGATGCCTTCCGCAAAACCATAGTGGACGGTCACCAATTCAGGCGGCTTGCCCACAAAAGCCCCGATACGACCATAGGAACCATTTGCATCCTGCAACACTTCAGGAGTGACTGCAACGTCCATCTGGCGGCCTTCGCGCTCGACATGCCATGTCTGCGTCGTGGCTTTGCCATCGATCACCGAGTTGCGGATCAGCTCGCGCAACTGCAGGCCATCGACAATGTCCTTGCTGCCGACGCGCAGCACCAGATCGTTTTCCTTGAGGCCCGAGCGCGCCGCAGCGCCCTCCGGCATCACCTCGCCGATCACCGGTTTGGTCCAGGGGCTCATGATGCCGATCTTGCGAAACAGCTCCAGATCGGCGTCCGTGGCGTTGAGTGACGCCAGATTCAGGGTGATTTCGCGCGCGCCCAGGCTGCCGGGGTTCTGCACGGAAAGGCGCGCATTCTGGCCGTCCAGTGCGCCGCGCGTCAGCAGCCAGCGGACGTCTTCATACGATTGAACCGGCTCGATTTCATCATCACCAAGCGCCGCGCCAACCACCAGTTCGCCGCCTTGCAGACCGGCCTTCTCGGCCACAGAACCCACCACCGGATTGGCAAGCAAGGGCTTGGCCTCGTCCACGCCGGTCCAGTTGACGACCGAATAAAGCACCACAGCCAGCAGCAGATTGGCCAGCGGCCCGGCCGCAACGATGGCCGCGCGCGACTTGAGCGGTTGGGTGTTGAATGCCAGATGGCGCTCTTCGGCCGCGACCGGTGCCTCGCGCTCGTCGAGCATGCGCACATAGCCACCAAGCGGAAATGCCGCGAGCACGAATTCGGTCGGCGAGCCCTTCTTCTGCCAGCGCAGCAGCGGCTTGCCGAAGCCCACAGAAAAACGCAGCACCTTCACGCCGCAAGCCACAGCCACGCGGTAATGGCCGTACTCGTGCACGGCAATCAGCACGCCAAGTGCCACGACGAACGCAACAATGGTCAGCAGCATGTGAAGGTCTCCTGAAAGATGCGAATCAGACCGTGGTTCCGATTCGGGCCACCGCATCCTGCGCGGCGGCTCGGGTTTGTGCGTCCAGCGCCAGCAGCGCGTCGAGCGAATCCGGGTTGGACGGCACTACACGCTCCAAAGTTTCAAGGTTGATGGCATGAATTTGGTCGAAACGGATTTTCCCGTTCAAAAAGGATGCCACCGACACCTCGTTGGCCGCGTTCAGCACGGCGGTCGTGCCCTGCGGCGCGCGCAGCGCCTGCCACGACAGATGCAGACCGGGAAAGCGCGCAGCATCGGCCTCCTCGAAAGTGAGCGCTGCCAGCTTGGCGAAATCGAGCACGGGCGTGCCGCTGACGATGCGCTCGGGCCAGGCGAGGCCAACGGCAATCGGCACACGCATGTCGGGCGTGCCAAGCTGCGCGATGATGGAAGCATCCACGAACTGCACCATCGAATGGATGATCTGCTGCGGATGGATCACGACCTTGATCTGCTCAGGCGTGAGATCGAACAGCCAGCGGGCCTCGATCACTTCGAGCGCCTTGTTCATCATCGTCGCGGAGTCGATGGAGATCTTGCGGCCCATCGCGAAATTCGGGTGCGCGCAGGCCTGATCGGGCGTGACGTCGCGCAGCGTCTTCGGGTCGCGCGTGCGGAACGGGCCACCCGAAGCAGTCAGCAGAATGTGATCGACACGTCGCGCCCATGTCGAAGAGTCTTCGGGCAGGCTCTGGAAAATCGCCGAATGTTCGCTGTCGATGGGCAGCAGCGTTGCACCGCCCTGCTTCACCGCGTTCATGAAGACTTCGCCACCCACGACGATGGCTTCCTTGTTGGCGAGCAGCAAGCGCTTGCCTGCATGCGCAGCAGCAATGCACGGCGCGAGACCGGCAGCGCCGACGATGGCAGCCATCACCGCATCCACGTCTTCGTGTGCAGCGATGGTGTTGAGCGCATCGGGCGTCTGCAGCACTTCGGTGGCTAGACCGTTGGCCTTGAGCTTTTCAGCCAGTTCCTTGGCGTGCGACGCGCTCGCCATCACCGCGTAGCGCGGCTTGAACTGCGCGCACTGCGCGAGCATCAGGTCGACGCGCGTGGAAGCAGAAAGCGCAAAGATCTCGTACTTGTCGGGGTGGCGAGCCACCACATCAAGCGTATTGGTACCGATGGAGCCCGTGGAGCCCAGAACGGTCAGACGTTGTTTCGTCGTCATGCAGCTGCAAAGTAAGTAAGCATCATGGCCAGCGGTACGGCGGGCAGGATCGCATCGATGCGGTCGAGCACGCCGCCGTGACCGGGCAGCAGGTTGCTGCTGTCCTTCATTCCGGCGCTGCGCTTGACCAGTGATTCCACCAGATCGCCCACCACGCTCATCGCGGCCATGAAGACAGCGCCGAGCAGCAGGAACCAGTATCCCTTGGCCGCCAGACGCGAATAAAAACTGGACACCGACACTTGATTGGAAGCGTCAAGCGCCACCCAGACAACGGCCAGCACGATCACACCGATCATGCCGCCCCAGACGCCTTCCCAGCTCTTGCCAGGGCTGATGGCGGGCGCCAGTTTGTTCTTGGTGAATTTGAGACCGAAGGTGCGGCCCGCGAAGTACGCGAAGATGTCGGCCGCCCAGACCAGAACCAGAATCGACAGCAGAAAGTTGATGCCGATATGGCGCGCCTGCACCACCGCCAGCCATGCGGTCCACAGAGCCAGCACGCCGCCGATCAGGCGAATTGCCTTCGGAATGTTCGGCCAGCCCGCCACGCCAGCGCGCAGCAGATAGGCACCGCCCAGCACCCAGCAGGCACCGGCGACCGTCCAGAGCCACGGCAGGGGCGTCGTGGTCCAGCCCAGTTGCCAGCTCACGGCGCAAAGAATCAGGCAGACGGCGCTCACCGCAACGGCAGCAGCGCCCTTGAGTCCGTTCAGACGACCCCACTCCCATGCACCTGCCGACATGAAGATCAGCAGGATGGCGGTGAATGGCAGGGTGTTCGATGCGAACAGCGCCGGCAGCAGAATGGCCAGCAGCACCAGGGCCGTTATGACACGTTGTTTGAGCATCCGTCAGCCCCTTCTCGATCTCGAATGGTCAGCCGGTTCGACTGGCCGTCAGGCCCGCGACCCAGTGGACCGGGATGATTTCTGAACCTGCGCCGAAGTCTTGCCAAAGCGGCGCTCGCGACCAGCATACGCGGCAATCGCTTCGTCCAACGCGGCCTCGTCGAACTCCGGCCAGAGACGATCGCTGAAATACAGCTCCGAGTACGCGCATTGCCACAGCAGGAAGTTGCTGATGCGCATCTCCCCGCCCGTGCGGATCAGCAGATCGGGATCGGCCACGAACGACAGCGCCATGGCCTTGTCGAGACTGGCTTCGGTGATGGCTTCGCCGCGCGCAGCCAGCGAGGCTGCGGCCTGCGCGATGTCCCAGCGTCCGCCGTAGTTGAAGCAGACATTGAGGATCAGGCGCGTGTTGCCTGCGGTGATGGCTTCGGCCTGCTGCAGACCTTCGCGCACCTTCTCCGACAGGCTCGCCTTGTCACCCACGAAGTGCAGTTGCACGCCATCCTTGTGAAGCTGCGGCACCTCGCGCGAAAGCGCCTTGGCCAGCAGATCCATCAAGCCGGAGACCTCATCGGCCGGGCGATTCCAGTTCTCCGAAGAGAACGCAAAAACGGTGAGCACGCCCACGCCGCGCTCGACACAGGCACGCGCGCAACGTCGAAGCGAATCGACGCCCTGCTTGTGCCCCGCCAGACGCGGCAACAGACGGCGAGTGGCCCAACGGCCATTGCCATCCATGACGACGGCAATGTGATGCGGGACCACGCTAGGAGAAGTTGGCATGGACAAAAAATGCGGGCGATCCGATCCAACGATCAGATGGCCATGATTTCCTGTTCCTTGGCCGCCACGAGTGTGTCGATGTCGGCGATGTGCTTGTCGGTGAGCTTCTGCACTTCGGCTTCGGAGCGCTTCTGATCGTCCTCGGAAGCTTCCTTGTCCTTGACCAGTTTCTTCACGCCTTCGTTGGCATCACGGCGCAGATTGCGGATCGCGATCTTGGCGTTTTCGCCTTCGGTGCGGGCCAGCTTGGTCATTTCCTTGCGGCGCTCTTCGCTCATCGGCGGCATGGGCACGCGGATCAGGTCGCCCATGGAAGCGGGGTTCAGACCCAGATCGCTTTCACGGATGGCCTTTTCGATCTTGGCGCCCAGATTCTTTTCCCATGGCTGAACGCTGATGGTGCGCGAGTCGAGCAGCGTCACGTTCGCCACTTGCGACAGCGGCACCATGGAGCCGTAGTACTCGACGTGAATCGTGTCGAGCAGCTGCGGGTTGGCACGGCCCGTACGGACCCTGCCCAGATTGTTCTTGAGAGCCTCGATGGACTGGTCCATCTTGGTCTGGGTGGTTTTCTTGATATCGGCGATGGTCATATTGTTCTCCTCAGCCAGCAACGCGTTCGATCGATGATTCGCCCGAACGCCAAGTCACGAGAGCTGCAAAACCCTCAAGCGTACACCAGTGTGCCTTCGTCTTCACCCATAACCACTCGCTTGAGTGCGCCGGGCTTCACGATCGAGAACACGCGGATCGGCAGACGCTGGTCGCGGCACAGCGCGAAAGCGGTGGCGTCCATGATGCCGAGGTTGCGATTGATGGCCTCGTCGAAGGTCAGCGAAGCATAGCGGGTCGCTGTGGGGTCTTTCTGTGGATCGGCCGTGTACACGCCATCCACCTTCGTGGCCTTGAGCACCAGCTCGGCCCCGATTTCCGCACCGCGCAGCGCAGCGGCGGTGTCGGTCGTGAAGAAGGGATTGCCGGTGCCGGCAGCAAACACCACCACCTTGCCTTCTTCAAGATACTGCAGCGCCTTCGGGCGCACATAGGGCTCAACCACCTGCTCGATCGCGATGGCGGACATCACGCGTGCGGTGAGACCCTGCTTGTCCATGGCATCGGCCAGCGCCAGCGCGTTCATCACGGTCGCCAGCATGCCCATGTAATCCGCCGTGGCGCGGTCCATGCCGACGGAGCCGCCAGCCACACCACGGAAGATGTTGCCACCACCAATCACCACCGCCACTTCAACGCCAAGGCGTGTGACTTCGGCGACCTCTTCCACCATCCGCACGATGGTCGCGCGGTTGATGCCGAACTGATCGTCCCCCATCAGCGCCTCACCAGACAACTTGAGCAGAATGCGCTTGTGGGCTGGTTTGGCGATGGTCATGAGGGGTTCTCCGTAAGGCTAAAAATAAAAATGGGATTGGTAGTGGTCAGCGTCTGATAAATCAGGCGCCAGCCTTGGCAGCGGCCACTTGGGCAGCCACTTCAGCAGCGAAGTCATCGACCTTCTTCTCGATGCCTTCACCCACGATGTACAGCGTGAACGACTTGATCGTGGTGTTGGCAGCCTTGAGCATTTGCTCGACGGTCTGCTTGCCATCAGCAGCCTTCACGAAGACCTGGTTGTACAGAGAGACTTCCTTCAGGAACTTCTGCACACCACCGTCGATACGCTTGGCGACGATTTCATCGGACTGCACAGGCTTGCCTTCAGCAATGGCCTTGGCCTTGTCTTCTTCTGCCTTGGCAGTAGCAACCGAACGTTCCTTCTCGATCAGATCGGCAGGCACGTCAGCGGAAGACAGCGACACGGGCTTCATGGCGGCGATGTGCATTGCCACGTCCTTGGCGGCCACGGCGTCACCTTCGAACTCGACGATCACGCCGATGCGGGTGCCGTGCAGGTAGACAGCCAGGTTCGAGCCTTCGAAGCGCTTGAAGCGACGGAAGGACATGTTTTCGCCGATCTTGCCGATCAGGCCCTTGCGCACGTCTTCCAGAGTCGGGCCGAAGGTGTCTTGTTCGTAGGCGATCGCGCCCAGAGCAGCCACGTCGGCAGGGTTCTTTTCAGCGACCAGCTTGGCAGCAGCGTTGGCCATGCCGATGAAGCTGTCGTTCTTGGACACGAAGTCAGTTTCGCTGTTGACTTCCATCAGCGCGCCGACGTTGCCGTCCACGAATGCGGTGATCACGCCTTCAGCAGCGATACGCGAAGCGGCCTTGCCAGCCTTGGTACCCAGCTTGACGCGCAGCAGCTCTTCAGCCTTGGCCATGTCGCCATCAGCTTCGGTCAGAGCCTTCTTGCATTCCATCATGGGAGCGTCGGTCTTGGCGCGGAGTTCAGCGACCATGCTTGCGGTAATTGCCATCGTATTTCTCCAGAATCTATTCAGTTCGTTACGGTTTGCAGGCTAAAAAAAAGGGGGCTCATCAGAGGCCCCGCTTTTTCTCGCGACGAATCGCGCGGCCCGGTCTATTTAGGCAGCGGCCTCGTCCACTTCCACGAATTCGTCGGAGCCTTCGGCTTGCACAGCCTTGACAACGTCGTTCACCGCATTGGCGCGGCCTTCGAGGATTGCGTCAGCGATGCCACGTGCATACAGCGCCACGGCCTTTGCAGAGTCATCGTTGCCGGGGATCACGTAGTCGATACCTTCTGGGGAGTGGTTGGAGTCAACCACGCCGATCAGGGGGATGCCCAGCTTCTTGGCTTCGGCAATGGCGATCTTGTGGAAGCCCACGTCGATCACGAAAATTGCGTCCGGCAGAGCGGTCATGTCCTGAATACCACCGATGTCCTTTTCCAGCTTTTCGAGTTCGCGGGAGAACACCAGTTGTTCCTTCTTGCTCATGGACTCGAGGCCAGCTTCTTGCTGAGCCTTCATGTCCTTCAGACGCTTGATGGAAGTCTTCACGGTCTTGAAGTTGGTCAGCATGCCGCCCAGCCAACGCTGGTCAACGAAAGGCACGCCAGCGCGCTGCGCTTCTTCCTTCAGGATTTCACGGGCTTGACGCTTCGTGCCGACCATCAGGATGGTGCCGCGGTTGGCAGCCAGTTGCTTCACGAACTTCTGAGCATCCTGGAACATCGGCAGCGATTTTTCCAGGTTGATGATGTGAATCTTGTTGCGATGACCGAAGATGAACGGAGCCATCTTGGGGTTCCAGAAACGGGTTTGGTGACCGAAGTGGACACCGGCTTCCAGCATTTCGCGCATAGTGACGGACATAGGAATACTCCAAAGGTTGGGTCTTAAATCCAGCCCCGATTAATCACCAGCAAGGCCATTCAAGCCCTGCGGCGACACCTTGACGGGGCCGGTTTGCGATTGCCTTGCACCCTGCTGTGCATATCACCGGATCAACATCCAGCGAAGACAGCATTCGGCAAAACCCTAGGATTCTAGCACGAGCCGCGACCGGTTCCGAACAACTTCTCCACCCGGCACAGAGAAACACTCCGCGCAAAGTCCGCCGACGCCCCAAAACCGTGCACGAATGCGCGCATCGCCACGGCTTGGGATGTTTTGCATTTCAGCCATGAACATGTCACCTTCATCGGCGAACTTCACGGTGCGCCCATGGAGAGCGGCCCACACATCAGTTCACTTTGGTTCACTTTTGTTTGCCTGCGGCCGAAAATTTGCGTGCTCGACTGACGATGGAGCCCCGCCAGCCAGCGCACAATCCATGGTTTTGCCACAATGGCGTGACGGAAATCAGGTGCCGATGACCGACCCGGACAAGGGACGGGATTGACCCTGCCACACCGACACTGCACGACCCGATCGGGTGGCATCACTGTACGAAATAGTTGAGATTTCATGGAAATAGCCATTGTGGGCGCTGGCATTGTGGGAGTCGCCACCGCTTATGAACTGGCATGCGACGGACACCAGGTCACGGTGTACGAACAGCGCAGCGCCGCCGCCGAAGAAGCCAGCTTTGCAAGCTCCGGGCTGCTCGCACCCTCCTTGCTGATCCCTTGGGCCAGCCCCGCGGTCGGCATCCACTCCAACCATCTGCTCTGGGGCCGCCAGCCGGCCTTTCGCATGGCGCGCGGAGCCGGTCTGGCCGAATACCGCTGGCTGCGCCGCTGGCGCAAGGCGGGCCGCGCGCCCTCCGCCCTCGCCACTTTGCAGGCGTTGGAACGTCTGGGCCAGTTCAGTCTGGAGCGCACACGCAAGCTGGTCGAGCTGTTTCAGGTCGACATCGAAACCAGCCAGGGCACGCTCGTGCTGCTGCGCCACAAGAACGACCTCAAGAAGATGCAACCCGCCACCGAAGTGATGGGAGAAGCCGGCCATGCGCTGAGCGAGCTTGATGCCAATGGCGCCCGCCTGATCGAACCCGGACTCTCCTCCGATGCGCCGCTCCTGGGCGCGCTGCATGCCAGCAATGGTGAAGCCGCCAACTGCCGATTGTTCGCCCAGGTGCTGCGCTATGCGGCGCAGGAGCATGGTGTGCGCTTTCGTTTCAATGCGCAGGTGAAGTCAATCACCACGCATCCCACAGGTGTGCAGATCACAGGCGAATCCGCACCGCGCCGCGCCGATGCCGTCGTGCTCTGCGCCGGTCTCGCCAGCGCCGCACTGCTGCGCGGCAACGGACTGAACCTGCCGATGGCACCCGTGTACGGCTACACCATCAGCGCGCCGCTGCGCGAAGACACACACGCACCGCAAGGCTCCGTGATCGATCCACTGCACCGCATCACCATCTCCCGACAAGGCATGCGCGTGCGGGTTTCAGGCGGAGCCGAGCTGGGTTACGGCAATGGCGAACATCACGCCGACACCCTGCAAAAGCTCTATCTCGCTCTCTCCGGCTGGTTTCCGGGTGGCGCGCAGCTCTCGTCCTCTCAGGTGCAGATTCTGCGCGGCGCTCGCCCCACCCTGCCCGATGGCGCGCCCGTGCTGGGCGCCAGCGGCATTCCTGGCGTCTGGCTGAACACAGGCCACGGTGCCAGCGGATGGGCGCTCGCCTGCGGAAGCGCACGTGCGCTGGCCGACCGCATCGGCCAGGCCGCGCCCACCATGGAGCTGGACGCGTTCGGCGTCCACCGCTTCCAAGCCTGATCTCGACAGAAATTTTGGCCGAAACGCCGCTCGCACATCCCCCACAATGCGGGAATGCTGCAGCGCGTTCATTTCGATCACGATCACCCTCTGTACAACACCGCCGCCACGCGCACGCTGGAGGCCGTGGGCATCGCCGCCACCGGCCCGCATGTGCTGATGCAGCGCGCCGGAGCCGCCATAGCGAGGCTGGCCGTGGCGATTGCCCCGCATGCAAGGCAGATCTGGGTGGCGTGCGGTGCGGGCAACAACGGTGGCGATGGGCTTGAAGCCGCCGCGCTGCTGAAGAATCAAGGCTTGAACGTGTGCGTGAGCTGGCTGGGCTCACCCCAAACAGCGCCGCAGGACACACAGAGGTCGTGGCAAAAGGCCATCGATGGCGGCGTGCGCTTTGTCGATCAGGTGCCTGATGATCTCAATGAGCAGGACCTTTGCATCGACGCCCTGCTCGGCATCGGTCTGACCGCTGGCGACGACGCGCGCCAGCCATCACAAGCCTTGCTGGCGCTGCTTTCCGTCATCCGCACCACACGCGCCACGGTGCTGTGTGTCGATCTGCCAAGCGGCTTGATCGCAGACTCCGGTCAACTTGCCCCCGGCTTCGAGCATGCGAACGCAAGCGCTGCGACGCCAGGCAAACGCCACACGCTGAGCCTGCTCAGCTTGAAACCGGGCCTCTTTACCGGCGCAGGCCGCGACGAAGCTGGCACCGTCTGGCTCGACGATCTGGATCTGAGCCAAGGCGATCTCCCGCCTTCCTCACTTCTGGCCGGTGCCCCCGCATCGCAACATCGACCTCACGCCAGCCACAAGGGCACCTGGGGCGATGTCGCCATCGTCGGCGGCGAAGGCCTGCGCGAGCGCGGAATGGGCATGACGGGTGCCGCGTTGCTGGCTGCGACGGCCGCCCTGCATGCAGGCGCGGGCCGCGTGATGCTCGCGCCGCTCGACGCCGACCTGCTGCAACTGCCCGGCGAGCAGCCCGAGATCATGCTGCGGCGCTTCGACATGCTGGAATTGGAAAAAATCACCGTGGTCTGCGGCTGTGGTGGCGGCAACGCGGTGCGCAACGTTCTGCCCGATGTACTGCAACGATCACAGCGACTGGTGCTGGATGCCGATGCGCTGAACGCCATCGCCGCAGAAGCACCATTGCAAGCCTTGCTCAAGGCACGCAGCAGCCATCCGCTGCACATCACCGCGATGACACCCCATCCACTCGAAGCGGCACAGCTGCTGGACACGAACACCGCCACCGTGCAGGCCGACCGCATCGCCGCAGCACAGAAGCTCGCCGAACGGTTCGGCTGCATCGTGATCCTGAAGGGCTCGGGCAGCATCATCGCTGCGCCTCACCAAACGCCCTGCATCAATCCGACCGGCAACGCGCGACTTGCAACTGGCGGCACGGGCGATGTACTCGCTGGCCTGCTCGGTGCGCGAATCGCGTCGATGGTCACTACTCACGATCACACAGAACTGCACGCAAATGCGTTTGCCGAAACGCGCAAAGCCTGTTGGCAGCATGGGCTGATTGCCGATAAATGGCCGGAATTCAGCCAGTTGACGGCCTCGCGACTGGCCCAGGCGCTGACTTCTTAGCCGTTTTGTCGGCTTGAGCCCACATATTGGTAATCAAGCGTAAATTGAATTTCAAACCACGGTTACAAGTCCTCGTCCGACACGATTTCTCCTAACTCGGGTGTTCCAATAGAGTCAGTTGGTCAACGAAATTGCTAGGTAAAACGTTGATTGACTGTATCCATTGTTTTTCTTTTTTCCGAGGACCCTGTCATGAACCGCAACATCCGCCAAGGATCGCGCGCACTGGCAGCCTTCACGGTGACGGTAGCTTTGGCTGTAGCGGCCACTGCCATGACGTTGATTCCCGATGAGGCTGTGCAGTCCGTCGATTCGCTGACAACAGCAAACACACAGCTGGACAAACTGCTGAGCGCAGAACTGTTCAACTGAAAGCAAAACGGGCGCATCTCACGCCGCCCGTCTTTGCCCTGTCACGCCCCAACTCAAGGCCTCTTTGCAGAGGCCTTTTCGTTTTCCTGAGCCGACTTCTCCGGTTGACCCTGTTGCTGAACGAGCGCCATGCGCCGCTGCAAGGCCGCAACCAACTCGGCATCTCCAAGCGCCTTGGCGCGCTCGGCCCGCAGATTCAGCCAACCCAGCAAGGCATGGCTCCAGCCCTGCGCTGACGCGGTATCGCTCGCCTTGACCAGCGTTTCCGGGGTTGCACGCCCTGCTTTCAACGCAGCACCAGCCGCCACCAGTTGCGAGAGCGGATCGGCAATCGCACCCACCGCAGTCACATCGCTCGCCGCCTTGCGCTGTGCTTCGGGCAGCAACGCGATCTGCGCGGACGAAAGCGGCTTTCCGGCCAGGTAATCCGCATAGGCCAGCTCGGCAGGTTGCGGATCGGCACGCAGGCGCTCGAAGCCGCTGCAATCCTCGACCTGCGCCGCCGCCACCTGCGCGGCGCAGCGACTCAGCTCCACCCGCGCCAATTGCTCGGCACTGCCGGTGCGCGAGACTTCGCTGCGAGCCACGCGCCATTCCTGATCGGACACGCGCGTCTTGCCCGAGAGATAGGCATCCGTGGCACGCTGCACCGAACCGTGCGCGTTGATCTTCCAATCCGGCACGGGTGGCTTGTCCGCGCAGGCCGTCAGCGTCAACGCGACGCCCGCCAGCAACCAGCGCGCGCAAGAAGAAAAAAGAGGGTGTCGGTCAGCATGGCTCATGGCAGTTTCAGCTCCGAATCCTTGGCAAACGGCCATTTGCGGTTGATGTCGCTCAGCAGGCTTTCCACCTTGCGCAGATTGGCCTCGACCTCGCCGCGCAGCGCCCCCAGATCGGTCGTGGCCTCATTCGCATTGGCGGCAATGCCCTGCGCCTCGACCAGCACGGCGTCGATCTTGGTCAGGCTCTTGCGTGTGTCGGTCAGCAGACCGTTGAGCTGCAGAACCGCGCCGCGCACGTCCTGCACCAACCCGGCGTCCTTGCCCGCGCCAAACACCTGCTTATCGGCCTTGACCACCACGCCATCCAGCCGCGCGAGCAACTGATTCACGCGGTCCAGCGTCAACGCAATCTTCTTGGAATCGGCTTCGTTGCCAGTCAGCACCTTGAGCGCCCCGCCGGGCCCGTTCAGGCTTTCGGTAAGCGTGCGCACGTTCTCGACCACGCCGCCCAGCGCCGAGCCCTGCGACGTCATCGCGTTCAGGTTTTCGAGCAGTTCGCGCGCCTGCGCCACGAGCTGCGGAATCTCGGCAGTGGCGTCTCCACGCAGCACCGGGCGAGTCGCGCCGTCTTCGAGCTGCGGGTCAGTCAGGATGCCGCTGTACGCCTTGATGGTCGTGCCACCCACGATGCCGCTCACCAGAGTGAACACGCTGGTCGAGCGCAGCCAGTGCGCTTCTTTCTTCGGCACGTCGATGAGGATGTGCACCTCGGCGTTGTCTGCCAGTTCGATCTTGCGCACGCGGCCAATCGGAAAGCCCTGGAACGTCATGTCCATGCCGACCGAGACGCCCTGCGAATCGTCCGCCGTGAGAATCAGCCGCTGCGTGGGCTCGAACACGCCGCGCGCGTACATCAGATAGATAGCCGCGCCGACGATCAGCAGCATCGTGAACAGCAGCATCGCCACCGCCTTGCGCTCCAGATGGGCGACGGGGCGCAGCAGTTCGTCGCTGCCCATCGGCGGCAAAGGGCCTTGCACCGGCTCTCGCGGCTCGGGTCTTTCTTGTTGTGGATCGGTCATATTCTTGTGGCCCTGAGTTTCATCGTCAGTTCGTCAGTAGTAGTTGCCCACCAGCGAGGCGGCCTCGATGAGCAGCAGCACGGCAAACATGCGCGCCAGCCCGCCCAGTTCGGAATCCAGATTTTTGGGAACTCCGTTGCTGCTGGCCTTGGCGTCCGTGTACAGCCCCTCGGCCATCGGGATCAGCGCAATCGCCAGACTGAAAAACACCGTCTTGAACGCGAAGATGAAGGTGATCTGCGGCGTGAACACATGGCCGAACATGCGCGTGTACAGCGGCAGGCCCGCCGTGCTCAGGCCATACACGCCCACATAGGCCATGACCAGCGCCACCACGCACGAGAGCGCGGCCAGCGTCACGCTGGCGTACACGCCCGCCACCACGCGCGGCAGCAGTTCCACGCGAATCGGATCGGCCCCGTGCGCGCGCAGCGTGTCGAAGTGGCCGGATTGCTGCATCAGCGCCAGCTTGGTGCCGTTGGGAATCGTCGCGCGCATGGCGACGAACAGCGCGGCGGTCAGCGGAATCAGCTCCAGCACCAGCACGCGAATCACCATCTCCAGCGCATAGCGCGACAGCCCGTAGCTCTGTGCCGTGACGACCACAATGCGCGTGATCACCAGACTCAGCAGCGCCGCCAGCAAGGTGTGGCCGATCAGAATCGGCGCGGTCTCCAGATACATGTGCCGCGCCAGCCGCCAGCGCATGCCGCGGTTGTAGCTCGATGGCGAAAGCATCAGCACCAGCACCACCGCGCCCAGATAGACGATGCGCCACCACGACACGGCCCAACGCCGCACCGTGGCCCAGATGCGGTCCGGCAGTTCGATGACGCCCTGTGCTGCACTCATGGTTTGATCATAGCGGGACAGATTGAGCCGTGCGCGTCAGACATGGCGCTTGTGTGCGGGCTGTGGCGGCGGCACCGGATCGGCATCCGCACGCTCGTGCAGTGCCTCGATCACATGACAGTGCCCACCCGCGCCATCGCAGCGCCCGCGCAGCGACAGCAGTTCCTGCTCCAGCGTCTGCAGCTCGTTCAGGCGGGTGCGCACATGCTCCAGATGTTCGTCGAGCGTCACGCAGGCGGCATGGGCGTCGCGCTCCTCGGCTCCATCAAGCGCCAACAGCGTGCGCACCTCACCCAGCGACATGTCCATCGCGCGGCACAGGCGCACAAAGCGCAGGCGATGGATTTCGTCGTCGTTGTAGAGCCGGTACTGGTTGTCCGCACGCGACTGCGCGGGCAGCAGCCCTTCCTTCTCGTAATAACGAATGCTGGCCGCCGGAATGCCCGAGAGGCGCGCGGCATCTCCGATGCGATATTGGGGACTTTGTACGGACATCGCTTGACCTTCAAGTGACTTCAAGGTTTCCAATCATGACATGAGTCAGAGCAGCACACACCCCCATTCCCCTGAAAACCCTGTCCATGATCACCACGATCACGAGCATCCTCACGATCACAGCCCCGCCAAACCCGCGGTCAAAAAGTCTGCCCCGCCCGCTATCGGCTGCGGCGCCTGCTGCGGCGGCAGCTCGCATGCCCATGGCGAAGGCGACGATGACGACCACGCAGGCCACGACCATGGTGTGCTGCCCAGTTGGCCGCGCATCTACGCGGCATTGGCCGTCGCGCTGGGCGCGGAGGTCGCGCACTGGTACTCGCTGCAATACGTGGGCATGGCCCTCGCGATCATCGCCATCCTGCTGTCCGGTCTGGGCGTCTACAAGGCGGGAATCAAGAGCCTGGTGAACCTCAAGCTCGGCATCCACGCCCTCATGGCCGTGGCGGTGACCGGTGCTTTCCTCATCGGCCAATGGCCCGAAGCCGCCATGGTGATGGCACTCTACGCCGCTGCCGAGCGCATCGAAGACCAGGCCATGGACCGCGCACGCAACGCCATCCGCAGCCTGCTCAACCTCGCACCCGAAACCGCTGATGTGATGCAGCCCGACGGCAGCATCCAGAAGACCGCCGTGGCCGATGTGTCCATGGGTGCTACCGTCCGCATCGCCCCCGGCGCGCTGGTTCCGCTCGACGGCACCGTCACCCAAGGCGAAAGCGCGGTGAACCAAGCCCCCATCACCGGCGAAAGCCAACTGGCCGACAAGGCCGTGGGCGATTCGCTCTACGCCGGCAGCGTCAACCAGAACGGCGAGCTGCAGATGCAGGTCACCGCACCGCCCGGCAACACGCTGCTCGCGCGCATCGTCCACGCCGTCGAAGAAGCCCAGGCCTCGCGCGCGCCCACGCAGCGCTTTGTCGATCGCTTCGCGCAGGTCTACACGCCCATCGTCTTCGTGCTTGCGCTGCTGCTGGCCGTGCTCGCCCCGCTGGTCGCGGGCTGGACCTGGCACGACTCCATCTACCAGGCCCTCGCCCTGCTGGTGATCGCCTGCCCCTGCGCACTGGTGATCTCCACACCCGTCACCGTGGTCAGCGCCCTCACCGCCGCCGCCAAGCGCGGCATTCTGATCAAGGGCGGCAGCGCGCTGGAAGAAGCCCGCAAGCTCAAGGTCATCGCGCTCGACAAGACCGGCACGCTCACCACCGGCAGCCCCGCGCTCGTGCAATGGCAGGCGCTGCGCGAAGGCGACGATGACGACGCGGCGCACGTCGCATGGCAGCTCGCCAGCCGCTCCGACCACCCGGTCTCGCGCGCCATTGCAGCGGGTCTCGCCGCCAAAATGCCCGCGCAGATCGACAACAACGTCCAGGATCTCAAGGCCCTGCCCGGACGCGGCGTCGAAGGCAGCATCTTCGGCCAGCGCTATGTGCTGGGCAATCTGCGCGTGATGCGTGAAATGGGCCTGGCGAGCGACGCACTCGAAAAGCAACTCGCCGAACAGGAACTGCAAGGCCGCACCGTCACCCTGCTGTCCGACGAACAATCCGTGCTCGCCTTCTTCGCCGTGGCCGACCCGCTGCGCAGCACCTCGCGCGAAGCCGTCGAACAACTCAAGGCCCTCGGCGTCGAGCCCATCGTGCTGAGCGGCGACAACCCCGCCACCGTCAAAGCCGTGGCCGCCGAAGCAGGCATCACCGACGCACGAGGCGGCCTGCTCCCGCACGACAAGCTGGAACTGCTCGCCACCTTCCAGAAAACCAAAGGCCCCACCGCCATGACCGGCGACGGCATCAACGACGCCCCCGCCCTCGCCAAGGCCGACGTCGGCTTCGCCATGGGCGGCGCCCACTCCACCGGCATGGCCATGGAAACCGCAGCCGTCGTCCTCATGAACGACGACCTGCGCCGCATCCCCGACACCGTGCGCCTGTCCCAATCAGCGCACAGCATCCTCTGGCAGAACATCAGCCTCGCGCTGGGAATCAAGATCGTGTTCTTCGCCCTCGCACTCACCGGCCACGCCACCATGTGGATGGCCGTGGTGGCGGACATGGGGGTTTCGCTGCTGGTGGTGGCGAATGGGTTGCGGTTGAGGAATTGGGCTGGGAAGTAAACTGAACACCGTCAGTACTGCAAGGAGTCGGACATGAAAGCCGTTCACTGGTTGTCGCTCGCCAGCTTGCTCGTCGCGCTGTGGGCCTTGTTTGCCGGTCAACCGCAATGGGCAGCCTGGATTACCGGGCTGGCCGTGCTGATCGAACTTCTTGCCGCAATACTGACTGGCAAAAAGACCAACGACCAAACTCACTGAACCCATCCACGCGCGAATATCGGGAAGCAGGAACTTTCCCCCATCCCCGCTATCATTCACTTCATGCGCCGCATTTTCTCCACCATCCTTGTCCTCATGCTGGTCCTTCGTGGCCTGCTGGGGGATGCCATGGCGATGGGGAGCATGCCGGTGGTGATGCACCATCAGCCGCCAGCGGAATCGATGGAGCATGCAGAGCACGCCATGCACGATGCCGAAAGCGCGATGGCGATGCAGCAGCATCACGACATGATGGAGACTGCCGCAGTCCCTGCCGATCACTGCACCGACAGCGGCTCCAGCATGCAGACCTGCGGCAGCAGCAAGCACCTTGGTGGTTCCTGCTCGGCCTGCGACATCTGCAATTCTTCGCTGCACACAGCCGCCGAGCTGGTGCTGGACACGGCGCAGGTGCCGCAATCCCTGCATGTCGAACGCAGCACGCGCTTTGTGAGTGCGCAGCCTGCACAGGTGGCCAAACCACCCATCTTCTGAGCTTTCATACCCGAAGTGCGTCCGCTATTTGCCATCGGCTGACGATGGCAAGCCGTGACGGGCGCTGAGTGTTTGAACCACAAGCTTTCAGGAGACCTCCATGCGCCCTGCGCATTCCTGCTTTTT
Organism: Diaphorobacter sp. HDW4B; assembly: GCF_011305535.1. Classification (GTDB taxonomy): domain Bacteria; phylum Pseudomonadota; class Gammaproteobacteria; order Burkholderiales; family Burkholderiaceae_C; genus Diaphorobacter_A. The sequence goes on along the minus strand of NZ_CP049905.1, from coordinate 4,442,760 downwards.
TCTGGCGGCGATGCTGTTGATGGCAACGACGTTTGCGTCCGCCCAGTCACAGCATCCACATCCGCCACCGCTTCACGCCGAATCCCGTTCCGACGCGCTTGATCCGCAAGCGCCTTCGCTGCCATTGGCGCATCAATCTCTGCAAAACAGCGGTGCACTGGTGCGTCAACCGGGCGACTGGCGCGCGGCCAACAAGGCCGTGGGTGAGTTTCCGAACGGGCATGCAGACCTGGTGCAATGGGAGGCGCAACAAGCTCCCGCCAAGGCCGCACCGGCATCAGCATCGCCGCCCCTGCACCAGCACATGGATCACAAGAACCATATGCACCACGGAGGCAAGCCATGACAAGCGCGAAACGCCTCTCTTTGCTGGCCGCCGCGCTGGTGCTGGCGGGCTGCGCGAGTGTGTCGCCCGATGGTTTGCGCGGCGATGTGCAGCAGCAGACGCAAAGCCGTTTGCCCACGGATGCGCAACTGCCGTCCGTCGATGCGAACGCCAAGGCCGATGAGCAGCAACGCATTGGCGAATGGCTGCGCAAACCTGTCGATCAAGACACCGCCGTGCGCATTGCGCTTTTGAACAATCCCGATCTGCAGACGCAGCTTGCCAGCCTCGCAATTGAGGATGCAGAACGCGCGCAGGCGCTGACGCTGTTCAATCCAACGCTCACGCTGGGCCGCTTCACCAACGCGCATGAGCGCGAGATCGAGCGCGAGTTGGCGTTCGGTCTGGTCAACATCATCACCCTGCCCTGGCGCTCGCGCTGGCTGGGTTGGCAGATGGAGCGAGCGACCTTGCAGGCATCGCAGAACGTGCTGACCGTGGCAGCCGACACGCGCCGCGCCTGGCTGCGCGCGGTGGCGGCAGAGCAGACGCTTGAAGCCAACGAGAAGATGAACGACGCGGCGCAGCTGGGAGCCGAACTCGCGCGGCGCATGGCGGTGGTTGGCAATTTCAACAAGCTGCAGCAGGCGCGTGAATTGGCGATCGCGCAGGAGTCGGCCGCGCAGCTTTCCCGCGCACGTTTGAACGCCACGCTGGAGCGCGAACAGCTTGCGCGACTGATGGGACTGTGGGGCACGCAGACGGCTTTTGCGCTGCCCAAGCAACTGCCCGCGATTCCGAAGACGGCCAGCGAATTGCGCTCGGGCGACGATGCGGAAGCGACCGCGCTGCGCGAGCGACTCGATCTGCGTGCGCTGCGGCGTGACCTCGACGTGACCGCAGACCGCGGCGGCTGGTCGCGCGTGGGTGCGGTGTTTGGCGACATCGGCGTGACCTACTCGAACAACCGCGCAACTGATCGCGAAAGCGGCCATGTGGAGAAGACGCGCGGCTGGGAATTGGAACTGCCGCTGCCGATTTTCGACTGGGGCGGATCGGCCTCCGCACGCACGCGCGCCGAGGTGCAGCGCAGCGCCGCGCAACTGCAGTCCGCAGCCCTGCGTGCGCGCAGCGAATCGCGCACCAACTGGGCACGCTATCGCACGGCGTGGGACCTCGCACACCAGCAGCAAGCCGAAGTTCTGCCGCTCGCCAAACAGGTGCAGGACGAGACCGTGCTGCGCTACAACGGTATGTTCGACAGCGTCTGGCAACTGCTGGCGCAGGCCCGCACCACCACGCAGGCGGTGGTCAACGCCACCAATGCGCAGCGCGATTTCTGGCTGGCCGAAACCGATCTGCAACTGGCGCTGACCGGCACATCGCCCGGCAACATCGCGCCTGTCGCAAGCAGCACATCCAACAACAGCAACAACAACGAAAGCGGAGGCCACTGACATGCAGCGCCGCCATTTTTTTGCAGGCGCCGCGGCCACCGCAGTCGCCGCCGCTTCGGTCAGCCGCGTGGCCATAGCCGCCCTGCCCGAACCCGCCAGCCAGTCCAACGCGGAAACCGCCGCGCCACTCGTGCCGCCCAACGGCAGGCCGTATCGCCCGGTGGTCACGCTCAACGGCTGGACCACGCCATGGCGCATGAACAATGGTGTGAAGGAATTCCACTTGGTCGCCGAACCCGTGGTGCGCGAGGTTGCGCCGGGTTTCTCGGTCAACATGTGGGGCTACAACGGCCAGAGCCCCGGCCCGACCATCGAGGTGGTGGAAGGCGACAAGGTGCGCATCTTCGTCACCAATCGCCTGCCCGAGCACACGACCGTGCACTGGCATGGACAGCGCTTGCCCAACGGCATGGATGGCATTGGCGGGCTCACGCAGCCGCACATCGCGCCGGGCAAGACCTTTGTCTACGAGTTCGTCGCGCGCAGGCCAGGCACCTTCATGTACCACCCGCACGCGGACGAGATGACGCAGATGGCGATGGGCATGATGGGCCTGTGGATCACGCATCCGAAAAACGCGCATCCACTGATCGCCAACGTGGATCGCGACTACGCTTTTCTGCTGTCGGCCTACGACGTGGAGCCGGGCTCGATGACGCCGCGCGTCAACGAGATGACGGATTTCAACATCTGGACCTTCAACAGCCGCGTGTTCCCCGCGATCACACCGCTGGTCGCCAAGCAGAACGACCGCGTGCGCATCCGCGTGGGCAATCTCACGATGACCAATCACCCGATTCATGTGCACGGCCACGAGTTCGAAGTGACCGGCACCGATGGCGGCCCCGTGCCCAAAAGCGCGCGCTGGCCTGAGGTGACCACCGATGTCGCCGTCGGCCAGATGCGGCAGGTGGAGTTCGTCGCCGACGAGTTGGGCGACTGGGCACTGCACTGCCACAAGAGCCACCACACCATGGGCGCGATGGGGCATGACGTGCCGACCATGATCGGCGTGGACCACCGCGGCCTCGTCGCCAAGATCCAGAAGATCGTGCCCGACTACATGGTGATGGGCGAGCGCGGCATGGGCGACATGGGCGCGATGGAAATGCCGCTGCCCGACAACACCTTCCCCATGATGACCGGCACCGGCCCGTTCGGCCCGCTGGAGATGGGCGGCATGTTCACCACGCTGAAGGTGCGCGCCCATCTGGGTGCCAACGACTACCGCGATCCGGGCGCATTCAAGCATCCGCAAGGCACCGTTGCCTGGGAATGGACAGGCGCGCCGCTCGCCGACTCCACGGCTCCGCGCCAGACCGAGCCAGGCAAGGCTCCGGGCGCGCCATCCGTGCGCAAACCCGCTGCGGATTCGTCCGGCCACGAACACCATTGATGATCATTTTTCGAGGAGAGGTTTCATGCAAAAGCACACCCACAACACCACATTCAACCGCCGCCAGCTCATCGCCGGATTGGCCGCCGTCATCGCCCTGCCCGCCTTCGCGAGCAAGCCCGCGAAGATCGCCGTTGAAGTCTGGAAAGACCCGAACTGCGGCTGCTGCGGCGACTGGATCAAACACATGGAAGACAACGGTTTTTCCGTGAAGGTGCACGACAGCGGCAACACCGCCGCGCGCGCCAAGCTGGGCCTGCCAGCGCGCCTCGGCTCATGCCACACGGCGTTGGTCGGCAACTACCTGCTCGAAGGCCATGTGCCCGCATCAGACGTGCACAAGCTGCTCAAGGAAAAACCCAAGGCACTGGGCCTCGCCGTGCCCGGCATGCCCGTGGGCAGCCCCGGCATGGACGGCCCCGACTACGGCGGCCGCAAGGATCCGTACGACGTGCTGCTCGTCACCCGCAACCTCATGAACAGCGACGTGAGCACCAGCGTGTTCACGAGCTACCGCTGATCGATCCCCTTTTCCGTTTTGAACAAACACACAACAAGGCCCATTGCCATGAAGCACAACACTCAACGCTCCACCGCTTTCCACATCGCCGCCGGCGCGCTCGTCGCCAGCCTGGCATTCAACGCGCAAGCACAGGATGCCGCCAAGATGGACCATGCCGGTCACGACATGAGCCATGCGGCAGAGCCCACTCCTGCCCCAGCCGCAGCACAACAACCCGCTGCAGAAAGCACGCAGGTGATGACCGATGGCGAGGTCATCCGCATCAACCTGATGGCAGGCAAGGTCAGCATCAAGCACGCGGCCATCACCAACCTGAACATGCCAGCGATGAGCATGGTGTTCTCGCTCAAGAACCCGGCGGACCTCACCAAGCTCAAGGACGGTGACAAGGTGCGCTTTCACGTCGAGCGCGAAAACGGCGCACTGCTGATCACGCAGATCGAAGTCGCGGCGCAATAAGCCACGCCCAAGAAAAAAGCAAAGCGGCGTTGTCCATCACAACGCCGCTTTGCTTTCTATGAAGCTACGCGCTCAGTTCCTGCGCGAAAAGCGTCGTGCCAACGGTGCAAATGGCAGGAACGACAGGCCCAGCAGCAACAGCCCCCAGATGTTCATCACTGGCACTGCCACCGTTGCGGCAGGCGGCACCACGGCCTGCGGTGCGACCAGCGCGGTCGGGTCCGCGATGTTCCCGTCGGCCTTCAGATCATCGTCGCCCAGACCGCCGTCCTTCAACTCGAAACTCACCGTCTGGCCCGTCACCTTGTACGGCACGCGATACCAGTGCTTGGTCTGGTTGTCTGCCGTGCGGCCCCACTTCCAGAGTTCCGCGCGTTCAGGCAGCGGCTGCGAATAGTTCATCGTCACCGTGAGTGCGCCGCCTGCATCGCAGCCCTTGGCGTTCAACACCAGCAGGCCGTGCGGCAGCTTGGCGCCTGCGCTGGGCATGGTGGTGATGCCAAGGCTTTGCGGCGTCACGTATTGCGGTGGCGATGCGAGCTTGCAGCCAGCACCTTGCAGCGATCCCGTCACGTTGCCGCCCGCACCGGGAATCACCTCAAAGCTCGTGCCTGGATCGACCACGGCCGTCACCTTGAATGCGTAGTTGGCGGTGACTGCATCGTTCGTTCCATCGGTCACGCTCAGGCCCACGTTCGCATCACCTTGTGCGCTGGCCACAAAGCTGGCCTTGCCCAATTGCGTGTTGATCTGCACGGGTGTGCCCTTCAGCTGCAGGCCCGCGAGCTGCGTGTCGGCATCGGTCACGCCTTGCACATTGCCGTTGGTGGCGGTGAGCGTGAGCACGAGTTGCTCGCTGTCCGCATCTTCCACGCTGAGGGCTGCAAGCGTGGTGCTCTGGCCGACCGTCACCGGCGTTGCGGTCGTCGGCACGCCCTTGATGACTGGCGGCTTGTTGACCGGAGGTGCCTCGAAATTCAGCCCCATCACGATGGGGTTGTGGTCGCTGGAGCGGTACGCCGTTGCTGCGTAGTAGTTGGCGATCTGGTCGGGTGTCTTGAACTCGGTGTTGTAGTCGAGCACGGTCGGCTCTTCCGCATTGATCGCCCATTTCACGACCTTGCCGACCTTGCTGACCAGATTCGGCGTCACGAAGATATGGTCCAGCGAGCCCCACAGGCCATCGAACGAATACGAGTAACCGCTCGACACCTTGGCGTAGCCGTTGGATTCGAGATAGGTGACCGGATCTTCCTTGGCATAGGCGTTGAAGTCGCCCACCAGAATCACGTTCGCGCTGTCCGATCCCGTGGGCTTGGTGGCAAGCCAGTCCTTGAGTTGTGTGGCGGTCTTCACGCGCGCGGGATTGTTGTTGCCCTGGCCGTCGGCAATGTCACCGTTGCCGCCGGTGGCGAGCAGCGAACCCTTGGACTTGAAGTGATTCACCACCACGGTGAACTGCTCCGTGCCCGTCGATGTAGGCACCGAGAAGGTCTGCGCCACCGGCACGCGCGCACCGCCCACGTTGGGGGTAAATGCGTCATAGGTGCCCACGTTCGGCACCGCCGCTGCGCCTACCGGGGTGACCTTGTCGCTGCGGTAGACGATGGCGACGGTGATCGCATCCGTGCCCGCCCCGGCCATCGTCGTCCCTGCGCCTTGATTGAAAGGTGCCTTGACAAAGGCATACAGCGCGCCCGCAGGTTTGTCGGCGCTGGCGTTCATGGCGTCGATCAGCAGCTTGAGCGCGCTGTCGTCGGCAAAGCCATTGTTCTGCACTTCCATCAAACCGTAGACATCGGCCTGCAGACCGATCAGATTGGCGACGACCTTGGCTTTCTGGCGGTCAAGTTCCAACACTGTGTTGGCACCGCGAATGCCGATGCTGTTGCCCAGCGGCGTGGTGAACACGTCCTTGGTGTTGATGCTCGTGTCGCCCACCTTGCTGAAGAAATTGAGCACGTTGGCCGATGCGACCTTGACGCTGGCCTTGCCCAGCGCGGTCTGCAGATCGGCCGCCATCGGGCGTTCTGCACCTGTGAAATTCAATGCCTGCGTGGGCTGCACGCGGTAGCTGGTCTGGTAGTCCTCTGGCGGTGTCATGGCGCTGTAGAACTGGTCGAGCACGCCGACGACGCTGCTCACCCCATCGCCCGCACGCAGCGTGTTGCTCGCGGACAGTGGCTGACCGTTTCGGCCACGCACCGCGTCCGGGTTCTGCTTGGAGCTTGCATCGTCCAGAATGATTTGTGCGCGCTGCGTGGTCTTCACATACTCCGCAAAGCCGCTTTGGCTGGGCACGTTTTCATCGGTGAATTGCGCAAGCACCTTGTCGGCGGACAGCACCAGGTCACCGTAACGACCCAAGGTGTAGTTGTCGCTCACCACGAGCTTGCCGCCGCTGGTCGCGGAAGTGATCTGCACCAGCATGCCTTCGTAGCGCTCCCACAGTGCCATGTCGGTGATCGGCAGCGTGAGCGGCACGGGCTTGGGCATCACGCCATCGCCCAGAATCTGGAAGTTGCTGACGTTCTTCAATTCCGTCAGCTTGTTGAACTCGTCGACCACGGCGGTGAGCTTCACGCGCTTGCCGACCGTCGCTTCGCTCACACCCGGATTCGTGCCGCCGTAGTAGACCAGCACGCCTTCTGAAGTGCTCGCATCGGCGTCGTAGTTGGACTCCTGCTCCTGCACATAGAAGCCCGACACACCCGGCATGTAGGCCGTGACCACCGCATCGATGGTGACGGTCTGGCCGAGCAGCGGCGATGCATCCGAATTGCCCTGAATGGCCGAAATGCGCGTGGTGGGAATGGCTGCGCCAGTCGTGAAATTCACCGCACCACCTGCCCAGACGTTGCTCGACATGTCCTTGACCGGCGAGCCCACGGATGCCAAGGTGTACGCGGTGTTCGCATCCAGCTCCGCCCCCGGCTTGATGCTCACGCTCTGGCCGCTGAAGGTGACCTTGCTCGCATCGTTCGCCGCATAAGTCGCCACGACCGTGCTGCCCTTGCGCAACTCGAACGAGCCGTCGCCCGCCTGCACCGCTTCGTCGAATTGCAGCGTGATGCCACCCATGGTGGAGACATTGGTGGCGTTGTTGGCAGGCGCGGATGACTGAATCACTGGCGGTGCTGTATCGGCACCCGTGCTCTTGATGACGACATCGTCGATGGCAAGGCCGTTGCTCGATCCGCTGGTCGTGCGCTTTTGCACCCAGCGCAGCCACAGCGTCTTTCCAGCGCCCCATGCGAGGCCGCGCAGATCACCGCCAACTTGTGACACAAGACCTGCCGCGTTGCCATCGATGGCACCAGCCGTGCCGCTGCCCACAGGGGCCGTCCAGGTGAAGGTGTCACCTGCCGCATTCCATGTCGCCACAGTCGCAAAGCTGTCTCCCAACCCCCACTCCAGCGTCATGCTCTGTGCGACAGTGCTGCCGCCATAGCGCCACTGCTCGCCATTGAAGCGCAGCGTGACTGCATCGATCACCGAAGCCGTGTTGTTGACCAACGCCAGCGCAATCCAGCCAGCGATGGCGCCGGACCCCGGCGAGCCGAAATAAGCGCCGCTGGATGCCAGCACGCCCAGCGCGCGGTCCGCGGCATCCAAGCCAAAGCTGTAGTAGCTGCCGCCCGTGCCACCACCGCTGCCCACGTTGATCTGCGAGATGGCTGCCGCATCCTTGGTGAACAGCGACCAGCCCGCCAAGGTGCTGTCATTGGTCCACGGCGCATTGGTGCCGGAGTTGGCCAGCGAATTGAAATTCTGGGAGTAGCTGCCCGAGAACGGCACCGGCGCAGCCAGCACACCAGCAGACACCAAGCTGAGCACCAGGCCACTGCAAAGCGCGTGCAGTGGCATGCGTCGAGACGAAGAAAAAGCAACAGAAGTAGAAACAGAAGTGAACGTATTGAATCTGGACATGAGCGCAGCTTGAAAGAAGTTGCCTCACCCTCCCAAAGGGCAAGATGTCCACGATTCTTCGCCCACGGCGTGACGAGCCAATGACGTTCGACAACCTGGGGACATGTCCGTTTCACACGGACGTCACGTTGGCCGCATGCACCACCCATCATCAACACACAGGCAAAAAAACGGGCCGCACAAAGGCGGCCCCAGTTCCCACTAACACCTAGAGAATCAAATCGTCATTGCAGCAGTTATTGACGAATCACTGCAGAAAATTCGGCTTGGCGTAACCCGCAAACTTGCTGTCCACCACCGTCTTGAAATCGACCGAATGGAAGGCCTCGTTCAAATCCTTGGCCCATTGCGCATCCTTGTCCTTGGTCTTCACGGCCACGATGTTCAGGTAGTGGTCTGGCGTCTTCTCCAGCACCACGGCGTCCTGCAGCTTCAGACCCGAAGAGATAGCGAAGTTGCCATTGATGATGGCGAACTGCACATCGTCCAGCGAGCGCGGCAGTTGCGCGGCATCGAGCGGCACGAACTTGAGCTTCTGCGGATTCTCGGCAATGTCCAGTTCCGAGATGCGCAGCGGATTCACGTTCGACTTCACCTTGATGAGACCCGCTTGCTGCACCAGCAGCAGCGCACGCGCCAGATTGCTCGCGTCATTCGGCAGCGCGATGCGATCACCGGGCTTGGCCTCGGCCAGCGACTTGCGGGTCTTCGAGTAAATGCCCATCGGCGCGATCGGGCCCTGCGTCAGCGCCACCAGATCAAGCTTGCGGTCGCCCTTGAACTGGTTGAAGTAGACCTCGTGCTGGAAGAAATTGGCGTCGAGCGACCCATCGGCCAGCGCCAGATTCGGCTGCACGTAGTCGTTGAATTCGACCAGCTTGACCTTGTAGCCCTTCTTCTGCAGCAGCGGCACGATGCCGGCCTGCAGTTGGTCGATGTTCGAGCCAGCGGTGCCACCGATGATCAGTTGCTTCTTGGTGGCGTCCTGCGCCTGAGCCGTGCCCACCAGACCAAGCGATACCGTGGAAATGGCGAGCACCGATGTAGCGGCTGCCAGAAGTGCGCGGCGGGTAGACGAAACCAAAGTCATGCTGCTATCTCCGAAGGCCTCAAGGCCTGTTCCTGATTGTTGAGTCGTTGAATCTGCTTTGACGAACACTTTCAGCGCTTGGCCGATGAAGGCTTGCTGTTTGTGTTGGCCCTTGAACGCAAGTATCACGACAAGTGCTGATATCTCAAACAAATATAAAACTTGATACATATTCCTGAAACGCATATAGATCTCATTCGAGACCAAAGAATCAATCCGCCAAGCGAAGCGCCGGGATTTAATTCATCACCATTTGTAAGCAAGCACTTAGACTCACGCACCCAACCCATTCACCCACACACATCCTCCCACGCGCAGACATGTCAGCAAAAAGAGCGTGCGCTCAAGCAGCGTCGCCAATGCATTCCAATTCCATAGAAACGCCAGCGCTTGGTCAGCAACTTATGCAAGCTGCTTCGCGGTTCAAGGACGTCTGGCTGTGTCTGGCCATTGGTCTGATCTGTTTTGTGGTGTTCAACGCCAACCTCAGGACCATTTCGGTGGCGGACAGCTACACGGCACGGTTTCTGCCCCTGTCGATCTGGAAGCACCACAGCCTGGCACTGGAACCCATGGCCGAACACATGAGTCAGGGGGCAAAAATCCATGACTGGCCCACTGACAAGGTTGGCTGGATCAACCAGACACCCTACGGGAAGCTGGTATCGCTCTATCCGCTGGTGACGCCGCTGCTGGTCACTCCGCTGTATCTGCCCTCCTATCTGTATCTCGAAAAAACGGGGTGGGATTACGGCCAGGTCGATGAGGTCGCGCGCATCATGGAAAAGCTCAGTGCCTCGTTCATCGCGAGCCTCTCCACAATGTTGCTGTTTCTGGTTCTGCGAAGACAGTGCAGCAAGCGCTTGGCTGTCACGCTTGCGCTGGTTTTCGCGTTTGGCACATCCACTTGGGTCATCAGCAGTCAGGCGCTGTGGATGCACGGCATCGCGCAGTTGCTGATGGCATGGGCGCTGTGGCTTGTCGCCGATGCGCGATGCAATGTCAAACTCGCTGCAAGCCTTGGTCTGGCCTGCGCGCTCATCGCCTGCAATCGTCAGCCAGACACGTTGCTCGCCGCTGGCTTTGCGGCCTACGCACTGGTCTGGGCGCGCGGATATCTATGGGCATTCGTGGCTGGCACGGCCGTCCCCGTCTTGTTCACGCTGGCCTACAACCTTGGCGTGACGGGCTACCTCATGGGTGGCTATGGTGTGGTCGCCAAGAATGCGCAAGCGGCTGTGTCATTGCTCGATGCACCGGAGGGAATTGCTGCGCTGTTGATCAGCCCCGTGCATGGGCTGTTCGTCTTTTCGCCGTTCCTGTTGCTGATCGTGCTGCGACTTCGCGCGGTGATTTCGGGGTCGCGTCCACCGTTGCTTGCCAAGCTGCTGGCAACGGCCGTGGCAGCGCAAATCCTGTTCTATGGAATCGTGCATTGGGTACAGGGGGTCAGTTGGGGGCCACGCTATCTCACCGACATGCTTCCCATCCTGTTCTGGATGCTGCCGCCTGCCATCGCCACCTTGCAGCGAAATGGTCGCGCCGTCTTTGCAGCCGCCTGCGCAGCAGCCGTCGTCATCGAAGCGCTGGGAGCTTTCGGATACACGGGCAGCGCACATGCGGAGTATCTGGTCGCACACAAACGTGCCACTGCCATTTTGAACCTGCAATCCGAAAAGCAAGCCATCTGGCAACTCTCGAACACACCATTCCTTCGACCTCCCGTTCTGCAAACGGATCTGGGAACTCCCTTGGCTGGATCGATCGATCGAGTCAGCGTCACCGCTTACGGCTCAATCGTGGTCGAAGGATGGTCGTTGCTAGGTGGACAAGAGCCCTTCGATCTGCATCTGCTCGTCGATGGCAAGAAACGCCCCGCATCCACGGATACCTTCTTTGTTCGCCCCGACATTGAAAAGACGCTGGGCTACAACGCTGCTGCGGGCTGGCGATTGATCTTTTCCGCCAAGGACTTCGCGCCCGGCAAGCATGTGTTCACAGCAATGGTGCGATCCCACCCCAATGCCCAACCACGGATTCTTCCCAATTTCGTTTTCGAGTTGCCATCGACATCCATTGACGCAACCAAGCCCCCCGTCCAGGGCTCCATCGACGCGGTCAATGTGCTTGCCGCGCAGACCGTCGATATCTCCGGCTGGGCACTCGCGCACGGAGACACGCCCACCGAGATCAGCCTGCTGTTCGATGGCAAACCGTACCCTGCAAAGATCACCCAGTTCTTCGAACGGTTGGATGTGGTTCAGTACACCACGTCCCTTGCACACAGCGGCTGGCGCATCACCCTCCCCGTTGACGATCTGACGCCCGGAGAAAATGTGGTGACGGCTCTTGTCCGCTCCAGGTCAAGCGGCGAAGCATTCGCACTTCCCGCGACCAAGGTGACGATCCCGTCGCGCATGCCGCAGTACCAACCGGAGGCATGGAGCCTCGCCGACGCCTCGCGATACGCGTCCGGCATGCTCGCCCATCGCCAAGACCCGCAGGGCTACTGGCTGACGGAGCACACCCAGTCGACACGCTTCGAGCGCTCGACACATGAGCTCAACCTGTTTGCCAATGCCGAGATACTGGACATTCTCGGACCTGTCGCGCGAGAAGCCAATGCCCAAGCCTTGCTGGATCGCGCACGGCGTTTTCTGTCCACCCAGATCGAAGACTCGGGACTGGTTCGCTATCACGGACGCCCCGATCTGGCGACGCACGGCACCATCAGTTGCCGCATCACGCCCGATGCCGATGACACTGCGCTGATCTGGCGAGTGGCGTCCAATGGGAATCAGCAGCAACAGGACATGGCCTTGGCGACACTGCAGCGCTATCGCACCGCCGATGGGCTGTATCGCACCTGGCTGGCACCGAAAGACCAATTCGAATGCATAGATCCCGGCGCCGATCCAAATCCGCCGGACATCGGCATCCAGATCCACGTCTTGCTGTGGCTGGCCCAGGCCTATCCCGAGCAAGCCCCGGCGCTCTGCCGGGCGTTGCAAAAGCAGTCGATGAACGAACGCCTGTGGGTCTACTACCATCAGGCACCCGCGGCCATCGCCATGCGTCTTGAGGAACTTCAGGCCATGGGCTGTCCACTCGAACTCCCCAGCCAGCGACTGACATCCACAGTGGCTGGACAACAGACATGGTTGCTCGTTCTGGAGCGCATTCGCCAATTGCAACGCGCTCCGACCGACAACACTCACCATGCGGACAACACGCGGCTGCTGAGCGAGCTTGCGAGCAACGGCTTCGAGGCCGTGAAGCGCGATCCGCTGCTGTTCTTCCACAATGATCCGAGCGCATCCGTCAAACGCTTCTACTGGTCGCAGGAAATGGGTTATGCCTTGTGGCTGAGGCTGTACCACGACAACGAGCGCGCCAAGACCAATCGCCCTGCAACGCAGGGACGCACACCATGAAGCGCGCGCTGCACTCCACTGCAACGCAGGTGCCGCATCCGTGGATTCACGTCTGGGCCAGCGTTCGATGGGAAGAAGTGCTGGTGCTGCAAGGCACACCATTGATGGGTGCACTGCTCGCGTCGGGTCACATGCACGCAAGCGTGCTCACGCCGCACTGGTGGCTTCACATCGCCCTGCTTGTGCTGGGCAATCTATGCCTTGTTGCACATGTTTTTGTACTCAACGATTGGGCCGAGATCACCGCCGATCTTCAAGATCCGCTGAGATCGCAGCGCACCTTTGCAAACAAGGGCGTGCGGCGCGCAGCCGTCGGATGGCTGGCCGTGATCCTGCTGATCTCCAGTCTGTTGATCTTTGCGGCGCTGGGCGTTCAGGCATTCGTTTTGGCCGTGCTGATTACCGGCGCGAGCGTGATGTACTCCGTGCCTCCTTTTCACATGAAAGGCCGACCTGTAAGCGGCACAGCGCTGCATCTGGTCTCCGGGTCACTGCATTTTCTGCTCGGTTATGCCGCACTGGCTCCTGTGGGGAGTGACGGCATTCTGGTCAGCGTTTTCTTTGGTTTGGTTTTTGCAGCCGGGCACCTCAACCATGAAGTGCGCGGCTATGCAGGCGACACGTTGAACCATATCCGCACCAATGCAGTCGCATTTGGGCGAGTACCCTGCTTTCTTGCCGCGTTCGTGTTGTTCAGCCTGGGATATGTCTTGCTCGAAATTCTGGTCTGGCAAAACCGGCTTCCGCAGGCTTTGTGCATTGCAGCGTTTCTCTACCCGATTCATTGCGCGTTCACGTGGCGTGCGTTGCGTGAAGAACTCAGCCTCGCCAGCCTGATTCGACTTCAAAAGTGCTACCGGGCGCTCTACGCGCTGGTCGGCGCAGTGATTGCATTGGCGTTGCTGCTGCATCAAATCTGAAGAACCGCATTTGGCCCGATGTCGCCCGGTTGCGCCCTCTCACAGTGCCCATCCTCAGCCGCGTGATAATCCGAGCGCTATGCATTCAAGCAAAAAACACTCCTCACAAACAAGATCATCTGGCTCCATCACCGACGTGGCCGGTATCGAAGTCGGCCATTTCACCGACACGCGGCGGCCCACGGGTTGCAGCGTGGTGATCGCACGCGCGGGGGCCGTGGCGGGGGTGGATGTGCGCGGCGCGGCGCCGGGCACGCGTGAGACGGATTTGCTCGATCCTTCCAACCTCGTTCAACAGGTGCACGCGATCATGCTTGCGGGCGGCAGCGCGTTCGGGCTGGATGCGGCCACGGGCGCGGTGCGCTGGCTCGAGGAGCAAGGCGTGGGCCTCGATGTGGGCGTGGGCCGCATTCCGCTGGTGCCCGCTGCCGTGCTGTTCGATCTGACGGTGGGCGACATGAAGATTCGTCCCGATGCCGATGCGGGCTACGCGGCCTGCGCGGCGGCTTCGCGCAGTGCGCCCGCGCAGGGCAATGTGGGCGCAGGTGCGGGCGCTGTGGTCGGCAAGATGTTTGGTCTGGCGAACGCGATGAAGGGCGGCATCGGCACCGCGTCTGTACGCGTGGGCAAGGTGACCGTAGGTGCCATCATTGCCTGCAATGCGGTGGGCGATGTGATTTCGCCGGACAACGCGATGCCGATTGCAGGCGCGCGCACCGACGACGGACAGCATCTGCGTGACACGCGCCGCGCGCTGCTGGCAGGAGAGGCACCACGCCCGCTGCTGGCTGGCACGAACACGACCATCGGCGTGATTGCCACCGATGCGCAGATCACCAAGGTGCAGGCGCATCGGCTCGCAACCGTCGGCCACGATGGGCTGGCGCGCAGCATCAACCCAGTGCACACGATGACCGATGGCGACACCTTGTTTGCGCTGGGCACGGGTCTGGTCGATGAGAACCCCGGCATGTTGGTGCTCGCTGCAATGGCTGCCGAAGCCGTGGCGCGCGCGACCGAGCAGGCCGTGCTGGCCGCACGCTCGATTGAACTGCCGAATGGAATCACCCTGCCCGGTCTGGCCGATTGGCGTGCGGAGGTGGCAGCATGACCGTCACGCAAATGTCGCGCAACCTGCGCAATCTGCTGCTGTCAATTCGCGATCTGCTGGTGTCCGCCGGGCCGCTGGCGATTCTGGGTGTGGCGCTGGTGATTGGTGCGTATTGGTGGCTCAAGCCGACGCCGCCCAAGACCGTGATTCTCGCCACCGGTCCCGGTCAGAGCGCCTACGAGGAATTCGGCAAGCGCTACCAGCAGGCGCTCAAGGCCGATGGCATCGAGGTCATCCTGAAGGAAAGCGAGGGCTCGTCGGCCAATCTGCAATTGCTGCGTGATGGCGAGGTGGACGTCGCTTTTGTGCAAGGCGGCAGCGGCGAACTCACGCCGGATGACAGCGAAGCGCTGGTCTCACTCGGCAGCCTGTTCGTCGAGCCCATCTGGCTGTTCTACCGCGCCGATGCGGCCAAGAAACTCACGCGCAGCGAGCGCCTTGACGGACTGCACCAGTTGCGCGGCATGCGGGTGAACGTGGGATCGGCTGGCAGCGGCCTGCCCAAGCTGATGGAGCGGCTGCTGGATGCCAACCATATCGATCTCAAGGATCTCACCTTCAGCGAACTGAGCCAGACGCCCGCCACCGTGGCCTTTCTGAACGGTGAACTCGACGCCATCGTCTTCGCGTCCGCGCCCGAATCGCTGATGGTGCAGATGCTGCTGCAAACGCCTGGCGTGCAGCTCATGAGCTTTTCGCAGAACGAGGCCTACAGCCGCCGTTTCCCGTTCCTCACGCCGGTGACGCTGCCGCGCGGTGTGGTCGATCTGGCCAAGAACATTCCGCCGCGCGATGTGCGCCTCGTGGCATCCACCACGTCGCTGCTGGCGCGCGAGGGAACGCACCCAGCCCTGCTCACGCTGTTTGCACAAAACGCCCAGAACATCCACGGCAAGGCGGGCTGGTTCAACCGCGCGCGTGAATTCCCCAGCACGCTGCATGCCGAACTGCCCATCGCCAAGGAGGCCGAACGCGCCATCAACGAGCCCACGCCGTCGCTGCAACGCTACATGCCGTTCTGGATCGCCAACCTCATCGAACGCATGTGGCTGGTGATGGGTCTGTTGATCGCCGTGATGCTGCCGCTGTCGCGCATCGTGCCGCCGCTCTACCAATTCCGCGTGCGCTCACGCGTGTTCCGCTGGTACGGCAAGCTGCGCGAAATCGAGGACGAAATGGAGTCCGGCAGCTTCAACGCCAAGGAGCTTCTGGAGCAGCTCGACAAGCTGGAGACGCAGGTCGAGAAGATCAGCGTTCCGCTGTCCTATGCCGAGGAGTTGTATGCCCTGCGCAACCACATTCAACTGGTGCGCAAGCGAGTGACCTATCGCAGTTCGCAGACCACGACACCTGCAGCCGCTCCGGCTCCTGCGGTCACTGCTGCAACGGAGTCAGGCAACAGCAGCGCTTGACGAAAAAAAGGTCGCTTCAAGCGACCTTTTTGCTGTTGCGGAGTTTGGAATCCTTGGCGTCTGCCGCCACGGCTCCAAGCGCTCGAGCCACCACGCGCTGGTCTTCCAGCTTGCGGATCATGCCTTCAGCGCTGAGCTTGTCGAGCATGCGGCGCGTCATCGACTGCGTGCTCGCATCCAATGCCGTGAACAGGAACAGCGTGTTGTGCGGACTGACCCAGGTGAGTTGGGTCTTGACGGTGCGCTGGTTGGTCGTGAGTTCGACCCACTGTCCAAGCTCGATCCCCGTGCCATTGCCGCCATCCAGCGGTGCGGCCAACGACTCCAGAGGCGCGCTGGAGCTGACATCCAGCGGCGGCTCGATGACCGGCTGCAACGCCTGCTCGGGCACGGGTGCCGACACCGGTTCGGGCTCTTGAGCGATGGCGGGAGCGGCCTCCTCGACCGGCGCCTGAACCTGAACCTGAACCTGAGCCAAAGTTGGCGCCGGTTCTGCAAAGAACGTCTGTGCTGGCGTCTCGTTCAGCGTGCGCAAGCGGCGCTTTTCGGGAACGGCTGCGACGGGCTCTGGCGCTGCGACAGCCGCAGCGGGTGCTGCCACTTCGGGCTCCAGAGGCACGTCGATCTCCTGAACCGAGGTGGACTCCTGCTGCACCTGTTGCTGCGCCACCGGCAGAAATTCCGCCGCGCTTTGAGCGACCTTTTGCTGCAGTCCGGCAACGCGCTGCAGTGCCTGACCGATGTACTCATCGGACAGAGCAACGCTATCCAGACCGTCGCGGATGATGCGCTGCATCTGCGACATCAGCGGCAGCATGCGCTGCGCGTCTTCGGGCGCGTGGCGGGGTTGTGCGCACCACAAAAGCTGCGGCACCACAGCCAGATAGCCATGCGGGTCACCGCCGGGCTGCGCCCCCTTCAGCATGGCATCGCATTGCGCCTTGGCGGCCACGCCAGCCCAGATGCCGGTGATGAAATCCAGAATGTCCTTGGGCACGTTCTGCGCCTCGGGCAGCTTCGCGAAATCCTTGGCCAGACTCGCCGTGAGCATCTGGCGCTGTTCCCGCTCGGACAGCGCCTTCTGCTCGTCGTCCTGCTGACGACGCAGTTGCTGCACCTGCGTGTTCCAGGCGCTTTCGAGCGCGCCGGAGACATGCTCGAACGCGCTTGCGTCATGCACCGGCACCGTGGACAGATGCTGCACGGCGGCGTTGACGAGCTGTATGTATTTGCGGAAGCCCTTTGAGTCCGGGTCCTTGAACGTGAGACTGCGTTGGGTCAGATCGTCGAGCAGACGACGCGCGGGATGCTGTTCGTTCGAGAAGAAGCTCGGATCGTTGCGCACTAGTTGCTTGAGCGCGGGCTCCAAATTTTGCACCGCTCGCTGCACGGGGGCCAAGAGGCGCGAATCCTGCGCGATGTGGTCCATCATGCGGCTGAGCACTTCGGTGGCCGTGCGTGCCGACAGGCTGCCGTAGGCCGAGAGATTGCCCGGCACCGAGACGTCCTGCCAGTTCGTGGGGGCCAGCGCCGACACGCCCGCCATCGGCTGCGCGACCTGCATGGGCTGCGCGCCACCAAGGCTGCCCGACAGGCGACCCACCAGCTTTTCGAGCTGGGCGATGTCTTCCATCGCTTCGGACGCCTGAGCGTTCGCATAACCGCCCTGCGCCGCATGGCCGGGGTTCATCACCACCTGCTGCGCCACTGGCACCACACGCTGGATGGGCTGGATCGGCTGAACCACGTCGTAGGCGAACGGGTCGCCGCCAGCCGCCAGCATCTGCCGCAGAATGCCCGCCGCGAGCACCGCTTCCTGCTGACCGACTGGCTGGCCATAACCCATGGGTGCCATCGGGGCCATTGGCGCGAGGCCGGTCGCGTTCCAGCCGCCATGACCGCCGTGACCACCATGCATGGGCTGGCCGAAATTGGTTTGCGGGAAACCGTAGCCGGATGCCATGCCGTTGTGCTGCATGCCACCCTGAACGCCGCCGCCCTGCTGCCCGCGCTGCATGCCGGGGCCGGACGCGACGGTGTAGCCCACGGGCGTCACGCCATGCTCGCGCAGGCTTTCGCTCACGCGCTTGTAGGCGGCGGTGAGTTCCGGGCCCATCACCTCGCGCATGCGCTCTATCCAGAGCTGGCGGGTTTCGCTGGAGACCTGGCAATCGTCCACCGCACGCTGCAGGGCGCGGATGTAGTTTTCGGGACGGAAGGGATTGCGCTCTGGCTGCACATTGGCAAAGCCCTGTGCGGAGCTGACCAGCGTGTTGAGTTCGGCCAGCGCAGCGTCGGTCGCGTGGCTGGCGATCTGCTGGGCGCGGGCCAGTTCGACCTGGGCCATCACCTCGCTGTCGTCCACCAGCGTGAGCTCGCCGAAATCCATGCCGGTGTCGAGCGCCGCGCGCGACTTGTTGGCCGAGCCGCCACCATCGGAGAAGGTTTCCAGCAGCGCCATCGGGTAGCTCTTGAGCAGCGTGGCTTCCTGCTTGTCCAGGTCACGCAGGGCGTCGCCCAAGTACAGGCGCTCCTGGATGCCGCTGGCCTTCTGTTCGGATTCAGTGAGATCCGCACGCGTGGTGCGGATCAATTGCTCCATCAACGCCTCGCTTTCCTTGACGGCGTTGACGACGCAAGCGCGAAAAACCGCAGTGGATCGTGGAGCAGGCAAAGACATGGCGCGAGGGACGGGTAAATGTAAGTAGTTTTAAACGAATGCTACTACTTGCAGACCCCTCCAAGCTCGGTTCAACCCCTTAAATTTGAGGTTTTCTCTCCAACATTCCGGTGATATTTATCTATCGCAAGCCGCGTCCCGGTTAGCAATTTGCAACAAAAAACCGGGGCGACTAGGAATCCCAGTCGCCCCGGTTGATCTGTGCCGTTTGCGCCACAAAGCGCGCGGCAGGTGCTTACTTCAATGCCTTGTAGCGCATGCGCTTGGGCTTGGCACCCTCTTCGCCCAAACGCTTCTTCTTGTCGGCTTCATATTCCTGATAGTTGCCGTCGAAGAACACCCACTGCGAGTCGCCTTCGGCGGCCAGGATGTGCGTGGCGATACGGTCAAGGAACCAGCGATCATGGGAAATCACCATCACGGTACCCGCGTACTCGAGCAGCGCGTCTTCCAGCGCACGCAGGGTTTCCACATCCAAGTCGTTCGATGGTTCATCCAGCAGCAGCACGTTGCCGCCCTGGATCAGCGTCTTGGCCAGATGCAGACGACCGCGCTCACCGCCGGAGAGGTTGCCGACCTTCTTCTGCTGGTCCTGGCCGTTGAAGTTGAAGCGCCCCGCGTAAGCACGCGAAGCCATCTGGAACTTGCCGACGTTGATGATGTCCAGGCCGCCCGAGATGTCTTCCCAGACGGTCTTTTCATTGGCCAGCGCATCGCGGTGCTGGTCGACAAAGGCCATTTTCACGGTCTTGCCGATCACCACGTTGCCGGAATCAGGCTGCTCTTTGCCAGCAATCAGCTTGAACAGCGTCGACTTGCCCGCGCCGTTCGGGCCGATGATGCCGACGATCGCACCCGCAGGCACCGTCATCGACAGGTTGTCGATCAGCATGCGGTCGCCAAACGACTTGGAGACGCCGTGGAATTCGATGACCTGCGCGCCCAGACGCTCCGCGACAGGAATGAAGATTTCCTGTGTTTCGTTGCGCTGCTGGTATTCGTAGTCGCTCAATTCCTCGAAGCGGGCAATACGCGCCTTGGACTTGGCCTGACGGCCCTTGGCGTTCTGGCGAACCCACTCCAGTTCCTTCTTCAGGGCCTTGGCGCGGGCTTCTTCGCCCTTTTGTTCGGCTTCCAGGCGGTTGCCCTTCTGGATCAGCCAGTCGGAGTAGTTGCCCTTGTAAGGAATGCCATGGCCACGGTCGAGTTCGAGAATCCACTCGGCGGCGTTGTCCAGGAAGTAGCGATCGTGGGTGATGGCCACCACGGTGCCGGTGAAACGGTGCAGGAACTGCTCCAGCCAGTCGACGGATTCGGCGTCCAAGTGGTTGGTCGGTTCGTCGAGCAGCAGCATGTCGGGCTTGGACAGCAGCAGCTTGCACAGCGCCACGCGGCGCTTTTCACCACCGGAGAGCTGGCCGACGACGGCGTCCCACGCGGGCAGGCGCAGCGCGTCGGCGGCGATTTCCAGTTGGTGCTCGGAATCCGTGCCGGCAGCGGCGATGACGGCTTCGAGCTGGCCCTGCTCAGCAGCCAGCGCGTCAAAGTCGGCGTCTTCTTCCGCATAGGCGGCATAGACCTCTTCCAGGCGGGCCTTGGCGTTGTTGACCTCGGCCATGGCTTCCTCAACCGCCTGACGCACGGTGTGCTCGGGGTTCAGTTGCGGCTCCTGAGGCAGGTAACCAATGGACAGGCCCTGCATCGGGATGGCCTCGCCTTCGATTTCCTTGTCGACGCCCGCCATGATCTTGAGCAGCGACGACTTGCCTGAGCCGTTCAGGCCCAGCACGCCAATCTTGGCTCCGGGGAAGAAGCTGAGGGAGATGTCCTTCAAGATCTGTCGCTTTGGCGGCACAGTCTTGGTGACATGATTCATCGAGAAAACGTATTGAGCCATGAATTAGTTGTTCAGAAGTCAGAAAAAAAGCGCCATAATTTCGCGCGTAACCCCGGATTATCGGTCCATGAGACAATATCCGTAGCCGAAGGTACCAGTTTGCCTGAGGACACAGCACCACAGCTGGGGACAGGGAAGCTATTTTTCCACGCTCCCACTCTTAAACCTTATCCGCCTTTTGAGCTGGCCTGATGACTTGTAAGTCGTCGGGAACAGGCTGATACCCAGCGCCCCGGATGGGCGCCAATCGAAAATAAATGACATTTGACGAATTAGAGCTGGACCCGGCTATTTTGCAAGCCGTGACCGAACAGGGCTACACCAACCCGACTCCCATTCAAGAGCAAGCGATTCCGGCAGTCCTCAGCGGCAAGGATCTGCTCGCTGGAGCCCAGACCGGCACCGGCAAGACAGCGGCCTTCACGCTGCCCATGCTCACCCGCCTCGCCAAGGGTACCGCACCTGCGAACAAGTTTGGCGGAAAGGGCATCCGCGCCCTGGTGCTGACACCCACCCGCGAGTTGGCCGCCCAGGTCGAGGAATCGGTGCGCGCCTACGGCAAGCATCTGAAGATCAATTCCAGCGTCGTCTTCGGCGGCGTGGGCATGAAGCCGCAGATCGACCGCATCAAGCGCGGCGTGGACGTGCTGGTGGCAACACCCGGCCGTCTGCTCGATCTGGAGCAACAGGGCTTTCTCGACCTCTCGAAGGTCGAAATCCTGGTCCTCGACGAAGCCGACCGCATGCTGGACATGGGCTTCATCCACGACGTGAAGAAGGTGCTCAAGCTGGTTCCCGCTGAAAAGCAGAGCCTGCTGTTCTCGGCCACGTTCAGCGACGAAATCCGCGAACTCGCCGGCAACCTGCTGCGCAACCCGCAATCGATCCAGGTCACGCCCAGCAACACCACGGTTCAGCGCATCAGCCAGATCATCCACCCGGTGGGCCGCGCCAAGAAGAAGGACGTGCTGCTGCACATCATTCGCGAGAATGACTGGAGCCAGGTGCTGGTCTTCACACGCACCAAGTTCGGCGCCAACAACGTGGCCGACTTCCTCACCAAGAACGGCGTGAAGGCCATGGCGCTGCACGGCAACAAGAGCCAGAGCGCCCGCACGCAGGCTCTGGGCGGCTTCAAGAGCGGCGAAATCCGCGCACTGGTGGCCACCGACATCGCGGCTCGCGGCATCGACATCGACGATCTGCCGCACGTCGTGAACTACGAAATCCCGAACGTCTCGGAAGACTACGTGCACCGCATCGGCCGCACCGGCCGCGCCGGTCGCGAAGGCCACGCCGTGAGCCTGGTCTGCATGGACGAAGAAGGCTTCATGATGGACATCGAGCGCTTCACCAAGCAGGAAATCCCTGTGCAGGTGCTCGAAGGCTTCGGCCCAGCCCCTGACGAAGTGGCCCAGCCGATCGCCATGGGTCGCCAGACCATCTGGGGCGGCGCCGGCAAGCCACCAGGACGCGACGTGATGCAGGCTGCCGCCAAGGCCGCCCGTCAGGAAATGATGGAACGCATCCGCACCACCAAGGCCACTCAAGGCGACACACGCGGCAAGCGCGGCGGTGGCAAGCGTGCCCCTGCAGCCGATGGTCAGGGCGAGTCGTCCAACGAAGGTGCTTTGCAAGATCAGCAACCGATGCGCGCCGAGCGTCGCCACTCGCAAGAGCGTGGTGAACGCGGAGAACGCAACCACGACCGTCAAGGACAAGGTCAGGGCCAAGGCCCGCGTGACGACAACCGCCGCGGCCCACGCCGTGGTCCAGGCCAGTCGCTGCAGAACAACAACGGCGGCCGTGGTCGTCGTCAGGAAGGCGGCGGCAACGGTCGCAGCGCCGGTGGCAACAACGGCGCGAACGGTGCCAATGGCGGGTACGGCGGCAATGGTGGTGGCAACGCCAATGGCAATGGCGGCAACGGTGGCGGTCGTCGCCACGACGACAGCCAGCCACGCGGCGAAAACGCCCACCTTGGCACGCAACTGGGCCACCTCGGCGGCCCACGCCACAACTCGCGCGGCGCAGGCGGTCAGCCTGACCCGATGCGCACCAGCGTCGACAGCATGGGCAGTGGTCGTCGCGGCGGCGGCGGCGGTTTCCGTGGCGGCAACGGCGGTGGTGGCGGCTTCGGCGGCGGCAACCGTGGTGGTTTCGGTGGCGGCAATGGCGGCGGTGGCAATCGCGGCGGCCGTTTCGGCGGCGGCGGTCGCTGATCGATCCAGCCTCACCTGACTCACAAGCCCGGCCCCGAGCCGGGCTTTTTCATGGGCGCGCGATAGACACACGACGGACGGAAGGTCAACATTTGTCCCGCATCTGGAGACAAAGGGCCCAATCCTGTGAGAATTCGCCGCGACTTCGCCTCCGTCACGCCTGCAAACGCTCCACTGCAACCTCTGCGGGGTAACATCGCCCTCGACAAACGAGTTTTCTGGTCCGTTAGCGACCCTCCATCACATGACACAGAACACCACACAGCCCCCCGTTGACCAGTCCGCTTCGACAGAGCGGCACACTGCGCTCTCCCTGAGGCTTGGCGTGCTGATGTCCGCCGCACTGCTGGCCGCCTGCACCAGCACCCCCCTGCCGCCATGGCCCACCCATCCCGGCACAGGCACGGTCGCTACCACCCCGTCTTCCGCCGATCGCGCTGCGCCACCCATGCCCCGCCAGGGCCAGGTGCTGCCACCGCTCGGCACCCAACGCCCGCAGCAGCCCCAGCCATACGACCAGCAACAGGTGCAGACCGGCGCAGTGAGCAGCTCGCCGCTGTCGGCCAATTCGGTCGATGACCCGCAAGCCAACGCCAATCTGCCCTACAGCACCGCCGTGGCTGCCCGCTTTCCGGCGCCCGACGTGCGCTACGCGACACCCGGCCTCGAACAAGGCCGTCGCGCGTTCACGACCAACAACGAACTCTCCAACTGGCTGAACCAGCTCGCCGCCACCAGCACCGGCCGCACGCGCGCGCAGGTGCAGACCATCGGCTCGTCGCAACGCGGTGCGCCGCTGCAGGCCATCATCATCACGCAGGCCGCAGGCACCACACCCGCCGCGCTGGACGACTCCCAGCGCCCGACCATCATGCTGATCGGCCAACAGCATGGCGATGAACCCGCAGGCTCCGAAGCCCTGCTGATCGTCGCCCGCGAACTCGCACAAGGCCTGCTGGAGCCGCTGCTCCAGCGCATCAACGTCGTGATCGTGCCACGCGCCAACCCCGACGGCGCAGACGCCCACAAGCGCGTGACCGCCAACGGCGTCGACATGAACCGCGACCACCTGCTGCTGAACACGCCGGAAGCGCAGGCCCTTGCCAAGCTCACCAACGCCTACCGCCCGATCGCCGTGATCGACGCGCATGAATACACCGTCGTCGGTCGCTATCTGCAGAAATTCAACGCCGTGCAGAAATACGACGCGCTGCTGCAGCACGCCACCGCCGCCAACATGCCCGAGTTCGTGACCAAGGCCGCCACGCAGTGGTATCTCGACCCCATGCGCAAGGCACTGCAGGACCAGCAGCTCACCGCTGACTGGTACTACACCACCTCCACCGACCTGGCCGAACGCAGCCTCTCCATGGGCGGCGCGCAGCCCGACACAGGCCGCAACGTCAATGGCCTGAAGAACTCCGTCAGCCTGCTCGTCGAAACCCGCGGCGTCGGCATGGATCGCACCGACATTCAGCGCCGCGTCCACGCCCAGGTCACCGCCATCAGCTCGGCCCTGCGCACCACATCCGAGCGCGCAAGCGAACTGCAGCAAGTGCGCTCCTTCGTCACCCGCGAAGTCTCCTCTCAGGCCTGCCGTGGCAGCGCCGTCATCGAAGCTGCCCAGACCCCGGAAAAGCGCGACGTCACCATGCTCGACCCGAACACCGGTGCCGACATGACGCTCAACGTCGACTGGAACTCCTCGCTGCGCCTGCGCACTCTGAAGACCCGCCCTCGCCCCTGCGGCTACTGGCTCTCGGCCCACTCGAACACCGCCGTCGAACGCCTGCAGATGCTGGGCGTGCAAGTCATGCGCGTGGCCGAATCCGGCAACGTCCTGGCCGACACCTACACTGAAAACGGCCGCACCACCACCGAACGCCCCGACGTGCGAGGCACCGTCGCAGGCGCTGGCCCGATCACCCGCGTAAGCGTCACCCCCACCCGCAGCGCCATCGACATCCCCGAAGGCAGCTTCTACGTGCCGCTCAATCAAGCCATGGCCAACGTCGCCATCGCCGCACTCGAGCCCGACTCGCAGAACAGCTTCTTCGCCAACAGCCTCATCGACGACCTCGCCAGCGTGGCCCGCATCATGACCGTGCCCGCACTGGTGTTCGAAGACACGGACTGACGCGGCCCGAACGCACAAATCCCGCACAAAACTTCCCCCGCAATCTGCCCGTGTCCCGCGACACAGGTATGATTCGGGGTTGTTGCCGGTTCGATTTTCCCAGTGGAACTTGAACCATCCAACAGCACCATCGTCTCGACGCAGCCTTCAACGCCGCCGTCCCACAGACAATCTGCCCATAGCTCAACTGGATAGAGCAATTGCCTTCTAAGCAATAGGTCGGGGGTTCGAGTCCCTCTGGGCAGGCCAGTCCCTTTCTTCATCCCCCGCCCATCCAGATCGCATTGGATCGCAGCAGCTTTTGTCCTGCGCACGCCTGATCGTTCGCGTCTGCGCTTTGCGTCGCAATAATATTTCCACCTCAATCGGAAAAAAAGTCCCCCCGGCACAAGAACTCCTTTGCCATCATTCCGAACCGCTTCCATGGCCGTCATCACCGCGCCAGAAAAGCCCGCACATCGCTCGTGCGCCCTCGTCCGTTCAACGTGTTCATTCAATGAATGCAAGGCTGATCGGGCCACATAACTTCCCAGAAGATGGAGACAACTATGAAGTTCAGCCAACTGGCATTTGCCATGTCCGCAATCGGCGCAGCAGCCCTGATGACAGCTACCGGCGCGCAAGCGGCCGACATCAAGATCGGCGCTGCCGAGGCGCTCAGCGGTGGTGCCGCGCAGTACGGCATTTCGATCCGCAATGCACAGCAACTGGCCGTCGAGCAGATCAACGCTGCTGGTGGCGTGAATGGCGACAAGCTGGTGCTGGTGGTGGAAGACGAGCAAGGCAAGAAGGAAGAGGCGATCAACGTCTTCAAGAAGCTGATTTTCCAGGACCGCGTGCTGATGATTTTCGGCCCGACGCTGTCCAACTCGGCTCAGGCAGCTTTCCCGATTGCGCAAGCCGCCAAGATTCCTGCGTTCGGCACATCGACGACCGCAGACGGCATCACCTCGATCGGTGACTTCACTTTCCGCAACGCCGTGACCGAAGCCGACGTGCTGCCCGAAACCCTGAAGGCTGCCATCAAGGCCGGCAACGTGAAGAAAGTGGCCGTGATGTACGGCAACGACGACGTGTTCACCAAGAGCGGCTACGACAACTTCAAGAAGGCTCTGGCCGACCAGAACATTCCCGTGACCACGACCGAAACGTTTGCCAAGGGCGACGTGGACTTCAAGGCCCAGCTCACCAAGATCAAGGCCAGCAACCCCGACGCCATCGTGCTGTCCGCGCTGCTCGCCGAAGGCGCGCCCATCATGGTGCAGGCCCGTCAGATCGGCCTGAACATTCCGGTGATCGGTGGCAACGGCATGAACTCCGTGAAGGTGTTCGACCTGGCCAAGGGCGCCAGCGATGGCCTGTGGGTGGGCAGCCCATGGTCTTCAGAAAACAAGACTGCCGAGAACACCAAGTTCATCGAGAGCTACACACAGAAGTACAAGACCGCTCCCGACCAGTTCGCTGCTCAGGCGTATGACGGCATCCAGATCGCCGCCACCGCGCTCAAGGGCATCAAGCTGACGGGCAAGATCGAAGCCGACCGCAAGGCACTGCGCGATGCGCTGGCCAATGTGAAGCACACCGGCGCAACCGGCCCCTTCGCTTTCCGCCGCGTGAACGACAAGGCAGGCAAGCCCGCTGGCTACGATGCGGACCAGAAGCCGCTCATCAGCGTGACGCGCGACGGTCGCTACACCATCGCCAAGTAAGCGGGCGATTCTCTTTCGTCATCGTTTGCTCCTTCGGACTGCCGCAGGCGCGATCCGCTGATCGCGGCAGTCACTCATCGACCACCACGCCTTCTTTCCCACAAGCCTGACCGCGCACCGCTCACTCGGCGGTGACCTGCAGTCAGCGTGGCGTGCAGACGCAGAACGCGGCTGGCCTTCCTCATCTCGTGAAGGTCGTCGCTTCGCGCTTTGGCCCCTCGGGTCAACTGGATAAAAGCATCATGCTGGAACAGCAGTTATTCAATGCCCTGTCGCTCGGGTGCGTCTACGCGCTTTTCGCGTTGGGCTTCACGCTCGTCTTCGGCGTGCTGGGCGTCATCAATCTCTCGCATGGTGCGGTGTTCATGGTGGGCGCGTATGCGGCCCTTGCCGCCGTGCAGAACCTCGGTCTGCCGCTGTGGGCCGCCATCATTTTTGCCTTCCTGGTCTCGGGCTGCGTGGGCGCGCTGGTCGATGTGCTGGTGCTCAGGCCGCTGCGCAAACGCAATGCGCCGCATCTGATTCCGATGATCGCCACCATCGGCGTGGCCATCGTGCTCAACAACCTCGCGCAAGGCATTGCGGGCGCTGAAAACAAGCGCTTTCCCACCGATGTGCTGCCGCAGGAATCGCTGGATTTTCTGGGCCTGCACATCACCGTCATCGAACTCGGCATCATCCTGCTGTCGTTCGTGCTGATGGTTGCGCTGGTGCTGGTGATCGGTCGCACGCAACTGGGCCGCGCCCTGCGCGCCATCGCCGAATCGCCCAAGGCCGCGCTGCTGCTGGGCATCAACGTGGAATGGCTGTTCATCATCACGTCGTTCGTGGCTGCGGGCCTCGGCGGTGTGGCGGGCACGCTGGTCGGTGTGTATTCCAATGCGCTGTTCCCGCTGATGGGTCAGCCCATCCTGCACAAGGGCATTGCCGTGATCATTCTCGGCGGCATGGGCGACATTCGTGGCGCGATGCTGGCCGGTTTGTTCCTTGGTTTTGCCGAAGTGATGAGCGTGGCCTACATCGGCTCGAACATGCGCGATGCCGTGGCTTTCGGCGTGCTGTTCCTCGTGCTGATTCTGCGCCCACAAGGTCTGCTGGGCCGCATTCAAGAGCGCAAAGCGTAAGGGTCGGCACACCATGGAATATTTTGAAAATTTCTGGCAGATCTACAGCAATCTGGTGCTGACGCTGGGCATCAACGCCCTGCTCGCGCTGTCGATCTACATCACGCTGTCCTGCGGCATGCTGTCACTCGCGAACGCTGCATTCATGGGCATTGGCGCGTACACCGCATCCATCCTCACGATGACGCATGAAGCGCCCTTCGCGCTCGCATTGGCGGGCGGCATCGCCGCGCCCATGTTCGTTGCGTTCTTTCTCGGCAAGGCAGTGATGCGCCTGTCGGGTGTGTACCTTGCGATGGCGACGCTCGCCTTCGGCGAAGTGGTGCGCATCTTCATCCTCAATCTGGAAGACTACACCGGCGGCGCGCTGGGCCTGAACGGCATTCCCAACAGCACCGAGTGGTGGCATGTGCTGCTCGCGCTGGTCGTCGTGATCGCCATGCTCGCCTGCATGCGCCGCTCCAAGGTGGGCCGCGCGCTCGAAGCCATCAAGGAAGACGAAACCGCTGCCGGCCTGATGGGCATCGACACCAACGCCAACAAGATGATGGCCTTCATCATCGGTGCGGGCATTGCAGGTCTGGCGGGCGCGTTGAGTGCTCACCTCACCTTCTTCATCGGCCCGAACGAGTACGGTTTCGACCGCGCCGTGGAAATTCTCACCATGGCGATTCTGGGCGGCGTGAACTCGCTGATCGGCCCCGTGGTCGGTTCGCTGTTCCTCACGCTGCTGCCCGAAGTGCTGCGCGGCCTGAAGGACTTCCGCCTTGTCGTCAACGGCATGCTGCTCATCGTGATCATTCTGTTCCTGCCGCGCGGCCTGTGGGACCCGGCGCGCTTCAAGCGCATGTTCGGCGGCACAAAGCATGCTGAAGTGAAGGGAGACGCGAAGTGAGCGCACAACCATCATCCAAGACTCCGCTGCTCCAGTTGAAGAACGTGTCACGCCATTTCGGTGGTCTGCGCGTGCTGGAAGACGTGAACCTGAGCGTGCCCGCCAACACCATCTTCGGCCTGATCGGCCCGAACGGTGCGGGCAAGACCACGGTGCTGAACATCATCACCGGCCTGCTGCCACCCTCTTCCGGCGAAGTGCTTTTCAACGGCGTTTCGCTGGTCGGCCAGAAGCCCCACAAGATCACGCAAGGCGGCATCGCGCGCACGTTCCAGAACATCCGCATCTTCAAGGAAATGTCCCTGCTCGACAACGTCGCCGTGGGCATGCACTCGAATCTGGACTACGGATTTGCCAGCGTGTTTCTGCGTGGCAGCAAGTTCCAGGCTGCCGAACGCGCAGCGCGCGAGAAGGCCTACGAACTGCTGTCGTGGGTGCGCCTGGAACACAAGTGCGACGAACTGGCCGAGAGCCTTTCGTACGGCGAACAGCGCCGTCTGGAACTGGCCCGTGCGCTCGCCACCGACCCCAAGCTGCTGCTGCTCGACGAGCCGGTCGCGGGCATGAACTCGACCGAAAAGGAAGAGCTGATGCACGAGGTGCGCAACATCCACGCACGCGGCTTCACCATCTTCATGATCGAGCACGACATGCGCTTCGTGATGGGTCTGTGCAAGGAAATCGCGGTGCTGAATTTTGGCAAGATCATCTCGCACGGCGCCCCCGACCACGTGCGCAACGATCCGCAGGTGATCGAGGCCTATCTGGGCCGTGACGATGACGACGAAACCGCCCAAGCCGTGGGAGCCGCACGATGACCAACCACGCCATCAACCAAAGCAACAACATGGCCGAGCCGCTGCTGTCGGTGCGTGATCTCGCCGTGAACTACGGACCTGTGAAGGCCGTCAAGGGCATCTCGTTCGACCTGATGCCCGGCCAGATCACCACGCTCGTCGGAGCCAACGGCGCGGGCAAATCGACCACGCTGCTCGCGCTCTCCGGCCTTGTGAAAAAGCTCACGGGCCGCGTGATGTTCGGCGGCAAGGATGTCAGCGCACTCAAGCCGCACCAACTGGTGGCGGGCGGGCTGGTGCAAGTGGCCGAAGGCCGCGCCACGCTCACGCGCCTGACGGTGCGCGAGAACCTGCAGCTCGGCGCCTACACCCGCAAGGATTCCGCCGCCGAACAGGCCGCCGATCTGGAGCGCATCTACACGCTGTTCCCGCGCCTCAAGGAGCGCGACAGCGGCTACGCGGGCAACCTCTCGGGCGGTGAGCAGCAGATGTTGGCCATCGGCCGCGCCCTCATGGCCAAGCCGCGTGTGCTGCTGCTCGACGAGCCATCGATGGGTCTCGCGCCCATCATCGTGCAGGACATTTTCCGCACTCTCAAGAACATCAACCGCGAAGGTCTCACCATCTTTCTGGTGGAGCAGAACGTGCGTCAGGCGCTGAAGATTTCGGACCACGCCTACGTGCTCGAAACCGGCTCCATCGTGCTCGAAGGCACGGGTCAGGCCCTGCTCGGCAACGCCAAGGTGCAGGAAGCCTATCTCGGGGGCTAAGAAAGAAAGTGCTCACGCCATGAACAGCGCCGCAACGACAACCAACTACAACAAACTGAACACCCCGCTGGGCCGCCCCACCGCCGCCGATCTGGCCAAGGCCGTGTGCATCGAAGACCTGCGCGTGCTCGCCCAGAAGCGCGTGCCACGCATGTTCTACGACTACGCCGACAGCGGCAGTTGGACCGAGAGCACTTACCAGGCCAACGAGAGCGACTTCCAGAAAATCAAGTTCCGTCAGCGCGTGGCCCGCAACATCGCAGATCGCAGCATCAAGAGCACGATGGCGGGCGTTCCGGTCAACATGCCGGTGGCGATCGCGCCCACGGGCTTGGCGGGCATGCAGCATGCCGATGGCGAAATTCACGCGGCGCGCGCCTGCGAAAAATTCGGCATTCCGTACACGCTGAGCACGATGAGCATCGCCTCCATCGAGGACATCGCCGCGCACACCAAGGCACCGTTCTGGTTTCAGCTCTACGTGATGAAGGACCGCGAGTTCATCGGTCGCCTCATCGACCGCGCCAAGGCCGCCCACTGCGGCGCGCTGGTGGTCACGCTCGACCTGCAGGTCATCGGCCAACGCCACAAGGATCTGCGCAACGGCCTGACTGCGCCGCCGCGCATCACGCTCGGCAACATGCTGAACTTTGCGACCAAGCCGACCTGGTGCCTGAACATGCTGCGCACCCATCGCCGTGAATTCGGCAACGTGATCGGCCATGTCTCGGGCGTGGACGACATGGGCTCGCTGCTGTCGTGGACAGCGCAGCAGTTCGACCCGACGCTGAACTGGTCCGACATCGCGTGGATCAAAAAACGCTGGGGCGGCAAGCTGGTGCTCAAGGGCGTGCTCGATGTGGAAGATGCGCGTCTTGCAGCAGCCTGCGGTGTCGATGCGCTCGTGGTCTCCAACCACGGTGGTCGCCAATTGGACGGCGCGCTGTCGTCCATCGCGGTGCTTCCCGCCATTGCAGACGCCGTCGGCAATCAGGTCGAACTCTGGCTGGACAGCGGCATTCGCAGCGGACAGGACGTGCTCAAGGCCATCGCCCTCGGTGCACGCGGCACGATGATCGGTCGCCCGCATCTCTACGGCTTGGGCGCTTTCGGCGAAGCGGGCGTGACCCGTTGCCTGGAAATCCTCGCCAAGGAACTCGACACCACCATGGCCTTCTGCGGCCATACCGACATCCGCGCCGTAGGCCGCGATGTGCTGCATCCCGACAGCATTCCCAACTGAAGCGAGTTAACGAACTGCTTATCTGCTCAATGCACGCCGTGCTTTGAGCAGGCCAGTTGCGCCAGTTCCTGCGCCTGCATGGACTGTTCGGAGCACAGCGACTGCAGCCAATGCACAAACAACCTGACCTCTTCCGACTTGGAATTGGTCAGCGCGTAATACTGATTGTCGGGCCGCGAAAACACATTGAACAACGGCCTTAGCGTATCGTTCAACAGCCAGTCGCGCACCAGGCTCAGGCGGCACAACGCCACGCCATGGCCTTTCAACGCAGCCTCGTAAATCAGGCCCAGATCCTGAAACTTGGGCCCCTGCTGCGGCTCCGGCCAATCGAGCAACGCGGCCTGAAACCACGGCTGCCACGGCTCCAGCGTCGTGCGAATCAGCGGCGCATGCTGCAGATCGCGAGGACTGCTCATCTCCGGCATCGACTTGAGCAACACCGGCGACGCCATCGGCATCACCACATCGTTGGTCAGCGGAATGCCGCCAAACGCAGCCGCATCGCCCGCACGAATCTCCACATCGGCATTGGTCGAAGGGTAATCGAACACCGGCGGCACCACGACCAGTTCCACATCGATGTGCGGGTACATGTTCATGAACCCCTGAATGCTGCTGGCCAGCATCGCCCGCGCAAACGTAGGCGTGGCCGTGATCCGCAACCGAGTCGTAGTGGCCTGCGGCTGCGCAAACGACGGCAGCGCAATCAACATGTTCAGAATCGGCTTGACCGACTCCAGATACTTGATCCCCGCCTCGGTAGGAATGATGGAATTGCTGCGCCGATCAAACAGCTCCGCGCCCACAAGTTCTTCCAGCCCATTCACGCGCTTGCGAATCGCGCTCGCGGTAAGACTCAGCTCCCGCGCCGCCCGCTCAAAACTCCCCAGCCGCGCCACGGCCTCAAACCCTCGCAGCGCCTCCGTGGACGGCATGCGCACGCCCCCGCGCTTGTTGTGCTGTTCTATCTGCATGGAGCCCTGCCCGACCTGGTCTTGCCTGTAAGTTGTTGATCCGAAGTGCGTATTGTCTCTGCTATGGTCAAGCCAATTCATGTACAAACACGTATGGCACTCACGGAGATCCCCACACAAAACACTTGGCTGCAGCACAGTAATACACAACAAAACAAGACCATGTTCCGCGCAAGCATCTCCTATATCATTCCATACTATTGATAAAGCTGGAGAACTTGTTGAATTCTGAAGTACTCGATCACTTGGCCGAAGCAAAAATACCGACTGGCGAAGGTTTTTTTCATTTGTACGCACGTGCAGGTAGGCCAATTTTCATTCTTGGCCGCAACGGAGCAGGAAAATCCGCTTTGATAAATGAGCTGGCGGCAGCCTGGACCGGACGAGCTATCTACATGCCAGGATCTAGGCCAAGTTTCTTTGAAAATGAAAGCTTAAGCATAACTCCAGCCAGTCGCAGGGATTTCAACAAAAATCTTTCATACTATGATTCCATTGATACTCGATGGAAATCCACTCTGGGGACAACTCGAAACGAGAAAGCCATCCACGACCTGCTGGCAGCCGAGACGCAATACAAGATTGATGCGGCAAACCAAATCAAGGTAGAAGGCTCAGAATCACCAGCCATCGCTCGACTCCAAAGCGATAACTCACCACTCGATATAGTCAACGCCGTTTTGAGTCAAGCAAATTTCTCAATAAGACTTGAGGTTCAGCATTCAGAACTAAAGGTGAGAAGTGCTGACTCATCGTACAGCCACGCACGCATGTCTGACGGCGAAAGAGTTGCTCTCGTTTTTGCTGCTGAAGTTGTGTCAGCACCAGCGGGAATGGTCTTTCTAATAGACGAACCAGAGCTCCATCTTCACCCATCAATTGTCATTGCACTCGTCAAAGCACTGATTTTGACACGGACAGACTGCGCATTTGTGGTGTGCACCCACCAACTGGAACTACCAATGGCAGTTCCAAATACAGAGATGATTCTTACACGTGGCTGTACTTGGAGCTCAGGGGATGTTACCTCGTGGGAGATTGATACGATCAACTCTGCAGCTCCAATACCTGAGTGGCTTTGGGTCGACCTACTCGGCGCTCGGCGCAAAATACTATTCATCGAAGGGGATGATCGGTCGAGCTTAGATCAACCTCTCTACGCCCTCCTTTTCCCAGAGATTTCAGTGAGCGCGAGAGAGACTTGCAAAGATGTGATGCGAGCTGTTGAAGGCCTACGTTCTACTGAAGCATCCCACCGAATAACTGCGTTCGGACTAATCGACCATGATGGCATGTCAACCGAGCAAGTTGTCAACTTCGAGAGCTCAGGCATCTACCCTCTATCCATCTATGCGGTTGAAAGTCTCATCTATTCGTTCGAGGCTCAAAATGCCATTGCAACTCAACAAGCTGAATTACTGGGGATAACGTCTCATCAACTACTCGAAGACGCAAAGAAAGAAGCTCTCGACACATTGAAAGGCATTGGAAAAAAGGAGCACTTGGCAAGCCGCCTAGCCGAAAGACATCTACGTGACAAGATACTTTCAGAAATTCCCTCACGTCAACAACTTATTGCGCTAACGGATGATGCGCTAGCTATCTCAATCAAGTCACCATATCCTAAAGAGCTTGAACGCCTTGAAAAACTTGCAGTACAAGGCGATTTGTATGGAATCATCGATAGATATCCGGTCCGGGAATCTGGCGTACTTACCAGTATTGTCAGAGCACTACGCCTCAACAGTCGCGATGACTACGAGAGAGCTGTGCTAAGGCGCGTAAGCGTAGACCTAGAACTGCGTACCGCATTGAAGAAAAAGCTTGGAAATCTCGCAAGACAACTGGAATAATGCATAGGAAGCGGTATTGCTTCGCTCATAGCAATCAATGCACCGTACAAACCATACAAGGATCAAACGACCGAACAATGTGCTGCACGGCCACGGGTGACTTCTCCCCGGCCAGCACAGGCGCGCCTTCCAACGCTTTTTCCAAGGCCCCCGGCGTACCGCCCGCATCGCGCGGGGAGAAATTCCAACTGGTAGGCGCAACGATCTGGTAGTTGGCGATGCGGCCGTTTTTCACGACCAACCAATGGCCGAGCGCACCGCGCGCGGCTTCGCTCAGGCCCATGCCTACGCCTTCGTCGGGCAGTTGGAAGGCGTTGAAGTAAGGCTCTCCGGGTTGCAGGGCCTTCAACCACGATTCCATCATCGGCACGACCAAGGCCAACTCCAGCACACGGGCGATCACGCGGGTGAGCACGCAGCCGCCGTGCTGGGCAACAGCGTCGTGAACCAGGGGATGGCGGGATGCCAACTGGCGGGCGATGGCACCTGTCTCCACCACTTCACCGGCCAGTCGCGGG
This sequence comes from Diaphorobacter sp. HDW4B, assembly GCF_011305535.1. GTDB lineage: Bacteria > Pseudomonadota > Gammaproteobacteria > Burkholderiales > Burkholderiaceae_C > Diaphorobacter_A. The sequence continues at coordinate 4,407,881 of NZ_CP049905.1, read as the reverse complement.
GCCTTGTTCCATGTGTAGGCTCCGGCCTTATCGGCGTTTGGCACGGTCATGCCTTGCAGGGGATGCAGCGGCATGGCGGCGTCTTCGAGCCAGGCGTGGGTGGCGTCTTCGGTGATGGAAAGCGCGTCGGGCTCGACCAGACTTTGTGTCGCGCTGCGCCATACGCCTGAGGCCAAAGCGTGAGGCGATGATGAGTGGCCCGGTTGGGCATAGGCACCAAAGCTCAGATAAAGACCCGGTCCGGGACCGAGGAGTTGCAGATCAAGATCGCGTGCGCAGGTCAGAAACAGGCGGAAGTCGCCGGTGTTCGGAGCGGCATCGTGCCAGGCCCACAGTTCGTCGAGCGACCGCATCGCAGCGATGGCTTCAAGCGGCGCAGCAAACAGATGCCGCTCCAGAAACGCACGAAACTCGCGCAGCTTGGACAGCAGCCGAATGCGCTCGGCCTGATCCACCGCGCGCGAGCTGCCGCCGGGTTCGATGCTTTGCGTGTGCGGCCACTTGCCGCCCAGTGTGCCCAGCAAGGTGAACCAGCGCTGGCGCGCGGCAATCGCTTCGCGCGTCTGCTCGCCGGTGCTGGGCGCAAAGCGACGCACGGCCTCTGCATGCCATGGGCGCGATGCATAAACCCCGCGCGTGAAATCCGGCATGAAGAACAGATAGAAGTGCGTGAGGTGATCGGCCAAGTTCTCGGTGGCCAGCATCAGATTGCTCACATGCAGACCGTTGGCCGGCATGGTGATGCCCGCCAGATCGGCCAGCGCCTTGGCGCTTGCGACCGACTGCGAAACCGAGCAGATGCCGCAGATGCGCGGCACATAGACCAACGCATCGGTAGGCAGCTTGCCCTGCAGAATCTGCTCGAAACCACGGTACATGGTGGCATTGACCTGCGCGCGCTGAACCCGCCCCGCGCGAATGTCGAGCGAGACTTCGAGATCACCTTCTACCCGATTGAATGGGCCCACCAACAAACGCGCCATGCAGAAACTATCCTAAATTTTCAGCAAAAACAAAGCACCTCCAACGCCCCCAACAACGGGCCTGCGAAGTAAAACGAGCACTCGAATCACCAGCCACAACGCCGAGACGGGGCCTGAGACGAGGCGCTGCCGACGCAGACAGTACTCTCGTACGGCAAGGAGGCACAACGAAGGATCAGGCCCCGTATCGGCGCCTCCGCAAGAGTAGCCAATCGAAGCCAAAGGTTTCGTATAAAAGAGTCGAAAAAATCAATACACCCCATTTATCTGAGCCGCGTTTTACGGACTGCGGGGGTCATCACCAAATGGTCTGCGGTGGCATTGGCTTTGACCCGCTTGGGCGTGGCCGATTTGGACAGCGAAGCCAGCGCCACAAACCACGCCTTGGGCATGTCGGTCGGCAAGCCGATCGGAATGCCCGCCACCTTCGGCGTATGTCCAAACGCATGACCCGGCTCCTGAAAACCCGGCTCGGTGCAGGCAATACAGGCATAGCCACCACGCGTGCAAGAGCCCTCGCCGTTCCACAGCCGGGTATTGCAATCCGCATGCACTTGTGTGCCCTTGCAGCCCATGTGTTCCATCATGCAGCCACGGTCGGATGGCTGCTCCGCGCTGGCCTTGAATTCATAAAACTCGTTGCGCGTGCAGCCGTGATGCACGAGATGATCGGCATAGAAACGCGGGCGCGCGAGCGGATCCAGATCCTGCGCCTGCAGCATGTCGGCAGCCAGCGCCATCAGGCTTTCCAACACCCAACCGGGATGCGTCGGGCAGCCCGCAATGTTGATGACCGGCATGCCGGAGCGCGAACGGAAATCCGCGCCCAGCAGGCCGCCGATACGGTCGTCCTCATATTGCAGGCCGCAGGCATCGGTGGGATTGCTCGCGCCCGCCGTGATGCCGCCCCAGGCCGCACAACTGCCCACCGCCACCACATGCTGCGCCACGCCCGCGAGCTTGCGCACCCAGTCGATCATGGGAATGCCCGTGCCCGCAAGCACGTGAAAACGGCCCGTTCCATTCGGCCCACGCAGCAACGCGCCCTCGATGCACAACGCATTCACCTGCACGCGGCCATCGAGTGCGCGCGCGAGCAAGTCCTGCAGTTCGTCGCCCGATTCAAGCGACAGGCTGGGATGCCACAGCAGATGAATGCCCGCGTCGCGCAGTTGGCCGTGAAAATCCGTCGTGTCCGCGCACAGCAGCGACATGCTGCAACCACCGCAGCCGCCGGATTGCAGCCAGAGCACATTGAACGGCTCACCTGTTTTCATGGGCTATCAGTTCTCCAAACCAAAGCGCTGCATCTTGGCGCGCAGCCCCACGCGCGACAGGCCCAGTTCCTTGGCTACGCGCGTCTTGTTCCAACGATGGTTCAGCAAGGTCTCGCGCAACACCATGGCCTCGATGGCGTCGAGCCGGTCACCCAGTGTGCCGGTCTGCGGCAAGGTGGCTCCGCCCGTCGATGACGCCGCAGCAGCGCGCCCCGTCTGGCCTTGCAGCACGCGCGCGGAGAACGCGGTCGCAGGCAGTTCGCCACCATCGCTGAGCGCAATCGCACGCGCAATTTCGTTGCGCAACTCGCGCACATTGCCGGGCCATGGATAAGTCATCAGGCACGACAGCGCCTCGCGGCTCAGCGTGGCACCGGGGCAGCCCAGTTCCTGGCTCACTTCACGCACCAGCTTGGTCGCAATCGATTCGATGTCGCCACTGCGTTCGCGCAGCGGCGGCACGGTCAGGCTGATGCCCGAGATGCGGTAATACAAGTCCTCGCGGAACAGCCCTTCGCGCACGCGCTGCTCCAGGTCGCGGTGCGTGGCGGCAATCACGCGCACGTTCACTGAAACGGGCCGCTGCGCGCCAATCGGCCGCACTTCGCCTTCCTGCAAGGCGCGCAGCAAACGCACCTGAAATGCGGGCGAGGTCTCACCGATTTCATCGAGAAAAAGCGTGCCGCCGCTCGCACGTTGGAACAGGCCTGGGCGGTCTTCATAGGCGCCCGTGAATGCGCCACGCCGGTAGCCGAACAGTTCGGATTCGATCAGCGTGTCGGGAATCGCTGCACAGTTTTCGACCACGAAAGCGCCCGACGCGCGTGGGCTGGCGTAGTGAATCGCACGCGCGATCAGCTCCTTGCCCACGCCCGATTCGCCCAACACCAGCACCGACAGGTCGTAGCGCGCGACCTTCTCGGCCATCGCGCACACGGCGTTGAGCGGACTGCCTGCACCGCGCTCGATGCGGTCGAAGTCGAACACGCTGCGCGCCTGCTCCAGCTTGGCCTGCATGCGCTGGCGCAGTTGCGGCGTGCTGGTGCGCAGCTCCATGTCGAGCTGGCTCATGCCGCGCTGCAGGCCCTGCGCATCGACGGCGTCGCGCACGGTGCGCAGCAGATGGTCGGGCACCCACGGCTTGAGGATGTACTGGTAGATGCCCGCGTCGTTGATGCCCGCGATGATGTCCTGCGAATCGGTGTAGCCCGAGATCACGATGCGCACCGTGTCGGGCCAGCGCTCGCGCACTTCTTTCAGAAACTCCACACCGGTGACGCCCGGCATGCGCTGGTCGCACAGAATCACCTGAATGCTCTGGCGCTCGAAATGCACGCGCGCCTCGTCCGCGCCGCCGGCCGTGAGCACCTGAAAATCTTCATCGAGCGTGCGCCGGATCGCATCCTGCGAGCGCACCTCGTCGTCCACCACCAGCACGGTGGGCAGGTCCGGCAGATCGTCCATCAGCATGGTGCGCAGCCCTGCTTCTTCATGCGATGGAGAAGACTTGCCAACCGTTGTGTCGAAAAAAGCTGCTGCATGCGCGATGACTGCCGAAAGTGTTCATTTCCAGGCCATCAGGCCAATGCAACCGATTGTAATCAACGCGCAGCGCAAGCAAGACTTCAACAGATGCGAGGCAGTTGCTCGCCGCTCAACCAATCGACCATGCGGCGACCACCAAAGCGCGTGTTCATCTGCACGAAGTGGTGCGGATCTTCGGTCACCACGCCGATGCGCTCGGCCTTCGCTCCCAGCGGATGCGCGCGCATCGCCGCCAGCACGGCGGCTGCCTGCTCGGGCGCGCAGACCGCAATCAGCTTGCCTTCGTTGGCGATGTAGAGCGGATCGAGGCCCAGCAATTCGCACGCCGCATCGACCTGCGGCAGCACGGGAATCTGGGCTTCCTCCAGCACCATGCCCACGCCCGACTGGCGCGCGATTTCGTTGAGCGTGGTGGCCAAGCCTCCACGCGTGGGATCGCGCAGCACGCGCACCGCGCCGGGCGCAGCGGCGAGCATGGCCGCCACCAGTTCATGCAATGCGGCGGTGTCGGATGCAATGCTGGTCTCGAACTGCAGCGATTCGCGCTGCGACAGCACGGCCACGCCATGCTCGCCCACGGTGCCCGACAGCAAGATCACATCGCCCGCACGCGCGTTCGCACCGCCGATATCGACGTCCGGAGCAACCACACCCAAGCCCGTGGTGCTGATGAACACACCATCGCCCTTGCCGCGCTCGACCACCTTGGTGTCGCCGGTCACGATGGGCACGCCCGCGTCCCGCGCGGCAGCGGCCATGGACTCGACCACGCGTTTGAGATCGGCCAGCGCAAAGCCTTCTTCAAGGATGAAGCTCGCCGTCAGGTACAGCGGCTTCGCGCCCGACATGGCCAGATCGTTGACCGTGCCGTGCACCGACAGGCAACCCACGTCACCACCCGGGAAAAACAATGGCGAGACCACATGCGCGTCCGTCGCCATCACCAGCCTTGCGCCCGCAGGCAACGCGGGCGGTGCAAACACCGCGCCGTCGTTGCCCTGCCTGAGCAGTTCGTTGTCGAACGCCTTGACGAACAGTTCCTCGATGAGTTGCGAGGCGGCCCGCCCGCCCGCGCCGTGGTTCATGTCCACCCGGCCGTTCTTGAAATCGAGAGGACGCACGTAGCTCTTCTTCACCGTGCTCGCGGTGACTGCTTCATCCATCACGTTGTCGCTCATGCTGCCGCCTCTGTCACTGTCTCTGCCACCACAGGAATGCTCCTGAATCGACCATACGAATAATGCGCGGCACATGCGCCTTCGCTGGACACCATGCACGAGCCGACCGGGTTCTCGGGCGTGCACACCGTGCCGAAAATCTTGCAATCCGTGGGCCGCTTCACGCCGCGCAGAATCGCACCGCATTCGCAGGCCTTGTTGTCGGCAACGGGGGCGTATTCAAGCGGAAAACGGCGCTCCGCATCGAACTGGGCATACTTGCCACAGATGCGCAATGCGGACAGAGGCACCTCGCCCAGACCACGCCATTCAAACGCCGCGCGCAGCTCGAATATCTCGTCCATCAGATCGATGGCGATCCAGTTGCCATCGCGCGTGACGGCACGCGTGAATTCGTTCTCGACCTCGGCGCGACCTTCGTTGACCTGGCGGATCAACATCAGAATCGCCTGCATCACATCGAGCGGTTCAAAGCCTGCGATCACCACCGGCTTCATGTATTCCTGCGCGAACGGTTCATAAGGCGCAGAGCCGATCACGATGCTCACATGCGCCGGACCGACAAAGCCGTCGATCGGCACAGTGCCGTATTTTTTCACTTCGGGCGAATTGAGCACATGCGCAATCGCCGCGGGCGTGAGCACATGGCAGCACAGCACGCTGAAGTTCTTCAATCCCTGCTGCTGCGCACTGCGAATCGCGGCGGCGGTGGGCGGCGTGGTGGTCTCGAATCCGATGGCGAAGAACACCACTTCGCGCGCCGGATTGTCGCGCGCGATGGCGAGCGCATCGGACGGTGAATAGACCATGCGGATGTCGCCACCGCGCGCCTTCGCCTTCATCAGCGAGAGGCCGTCGGAAGCGGGCACACGCAGCGTATCGCCGTAGCAGCAGACGATGGCATCGTGCTCCAGCGCGAGTCGGATCGCCATGTCGATGCGGCCAATCGGCAGCACGCACACGGGGCAGCCGGGGCCGTGCACCATGCGCACGTTGGCGGGCAGCAGACTGTCCACGCCATAGCGCGAGATCGCATGCGTGTGGCCGCCGCAGAACTCCATGAAGCTGTAGTTGCGCTCAGGCTTGGCTTCTGCCGCGATGCGCACCGCAATCTGCCGCGCCAGTTCGCCATCGCGAAATTCGTCTATGTATTTCATGCCTCGGCCCGCGCTTTCTCTTTTTCGCTTTCGCTCAATTCGGCAAACAGCGCCAGCGTGCGCGCAGCCTCTTCGGGGTCGATGCGGCCAATGGCGAAGCCCACATGCACGACGACATATTCATCGAGCGCCACATCGCCGACCAGCGAAACGTCGATGCTCTTGCGAATGCCGCCCAGATCGACCACGGCTCGCGCGTCCTGCAGAATTTCCACAATCCGCGCCGGAATGGCTAGGCACATACGACTTCCTTTTCGTTCCTTTGCGGCACCGGCAACTGCCGCGCCGCAACCCACGCCTGCCCCAGCGCAATGCCCGCGTCGCCGCAGGAATGCGATTGCGGCAACAACACCCGCAGCCCGCGCAACGCAAGCTGCAACTGCACGCGACGCTTGAGCAACTCATTAAAAAAACAGCCGCCACTGAGCACGACAGTGCTGCAACCATGACGGTCCGCCGCGTTCGCAGCCCAGTTCGCCAGACCATCGGCCAGCGCCTGATGAAACCATGCAGCAGCCTCCGACACGGCTTGCTCGTCCGTCCGCGCATTCAGCAACTCGGCCACGAGCGGGCGCACGTCGAGCACGCCTTCGCGCGTTGCAGTAATCTGCGCGCGATCCGTTGGAATGGCTTGTTTGAACTGCGTTGCAGCAGTCTCCAGCGCAATCGCTGCTTCGGCCTCAGCCTGCTGTTTGGGTGCCAGACCCAGCGCAGCCGCAGCCGCGTCGAACCAGCGCCCGGCACTGGTCGTCATCGGGCTGAGCAGTTGGCGATCCAGCAGACTTTGAATCATGCGCGCGCCGGACTCGCCCACCATCGCACGCGAGCGCGCGACGATCTCATCGCCGCGCCCCATCGCATGCAGCGCAGATGCCAACATGCGCCACGGCTCGCGCGCCGCCACATCGCCACCGGGCAAGGCCAGCGGCCAAAGATGACCGAGCCGCTCGAACCCGTTGGGACTCACATGCAGCAATTCGCCGCCCCAAGCCGTGCCGTCGGCGCCCAACCCGACGCCATCGAGCGCCAGACCGATCACCGAGCCGCTGCAGCCAAACTCCGCCATCACCCCGGCAATGTGCGCGTGGTGGTGCTGCACGCCGACGGCGGGAATGTCCCACTCGGCCGCCAAGGACTGCGCAAGCCGTGTGCTGTGAAAGTCAGGATGCAGATCGTGCGCAATGGCCAAAGGCCTGCCATGCTGCTCCACGAGTTCACGCGCAGACGCTTCCAACGCCGTGCAGGCCACCACATCGCGCAGATCGCCATGCAGCACGGACCAGTGCACTGCCTCGCCATCCACCCAGCACGCACGATTCTTGAGCCACGCGCCCAGCGCGAGCACCGGCGTGGTCATTGCGCGGCCTCGTGATGATGGTGGTGGCCGTGATGGTGAACATGACCGTGTTCGTGCTCGGCTCCCATCGCATGTTCGATCCAGTGCAGCCACGCATCCAACCCCTCACCTGTCGTTGCCGATACCTGAAGAATCTGAATGCCCGGATTCACGCGCCGCGCCAGTTCGATGCAGCGCTCGACATTGAAGTTCACATGCGGCAGCAGGTCCACCTTGTTGAGCAGCATGAGCTGCGCAGCGGCAAACATGTCGGGGTATTTGAGCGGCTTGTCTTCGCCCTCGGTCACCGAGAGAATCGCCACCTTCGCCGCCTCGCCCAGATCCCACATCGCAGGGCACACGAGGTTGCCCACGTTCTCTATGAACAGCAGGCCCTGATGGTCGTGACCATGGCCGTGCGTATGCAGCCGGTTGAAGGCCTCGGCCACCATGGGCGCATCCAGATGACAGCCCTTGCCGGTGTTCACCTGAATCGCGGGCACGCCGGTTTCGCGTATGCGGTCGGCGTCGAAGCTGGTCTGCTGATCGCCCTCGATCACGCTGATGTCCATGTCCGCATGACGCGCACGCATCGCCTTGATGGTGGCGCACAGCAACGTCGTTTTTCCCGAACCGGGACTGGACACCAGATTCAGCGCGGTCACGCCGTGCGCCTCGAAATGCGCGCGGTTGCGTCGCGCAATGCGGTTGTTCTCGCCGAGGATGTCGGTCTCGATGCGCAGCGCGCGCTCCTGGCTCAGGCCGGGCACGCTCACGCGCGCGGCACCGCGTCCGTAATGCAGCTCGCCATCCTGTTCACCTGCCGCCTGCGTGGGCTGATGCGCATGTGCATGCTGATGCTCACGCGTGTGGGCATGGCCGTGATCGTGGGAATGCTCGTGAGCATGTGGCTGGGCGTGGCCTTGCGAAGCTCCTGCATCGCTGCATCCGCAAACTACACACATGGCTGTACTCCTTGAAAAATCTCTTTGCTGAACGCTTTGCTGTCTTGTCTATTCATCTTCGACGAGCATTTCCGAAACTCGGAATTCCGTGCCTTCGACGGGCTGCAACTGATAACCACCACAATGCACGCACGCCTCGCCGCGCCTTGCCAATGGCGAGCGCTGGCCGCAAGGCAGACACCAGGCCACGCCGGGCAATTCCACATACTCGATGCGTGCGCTGGCGAGCAGCGTGCCCGGCGCAATCGACTCCAGCGCAAATTGCAGGGCGCGCATTTCCACACCCGCCAGTTGGCCAACTTCGAGACGCAGCATCGTCACGCGTGCAAAGCCTTCTGTGGCTGCGGCTTGTTCCACCACGCGCAGCACGCCACCGGCCAGGCTGGCTTCATGCATGCATCACCTCGGTGCGGTGGCGTTGGGTTTCGATGCGGTAATTCACACAAGGGTCGTAGGCGGTCATCAGGGCGATGATATGGTCGTTGGAGCCCCATTTTTGCGATTCCAGCGTTCTTGCCACCGCTCCTTGCGGATGAAAATTCCACTCGGTGGGAGCCACCACGTCGCAGCGCGCCACGCGCTCCCCGTCAAGCTCCACGCGGTGCACCAGCACGCCGCGCGCCATCTCGATCCATGCAAGACCGTGGCCCTTGTCCAGCCGCACGCTGCCGCCCTGCAAGTGCTTCGCTTCACGCCCTTGAACGGAAAGTTGCGCCACTTCTGCAATACGCGCGCCCATCTTCAACCACGGTGTGCGATACATCGAAGGAGCCTCTTCGGCAAGCCGCGTCCAGCAGCCCGTTTCGGCGCTGATGCCGCGCCAGCTTGGTTCCTGGCCCGTGGTCTCGCCAGCCTGCAACTGCTGTGCAAACAAGGCCAGCTCGTGTTCGCTGTCATGCACTCGCAGCGCGGGCGCACAGCAGGCTTCCTTGTCCGCTGCATCGCGTACCTCGCGCATCAGGCGCGCCAGCCAGCTGTCGGATTCCTCGCTCCACAGCATCAGCCACTCATGCGCATCGCGCTGCCAGCAACTGATCCAGGCCTTGGCCGACATGCCCAGCCAACTCTGCTCGATCCACGGCAGCAGCGACGGCATGCCCTTGATCCACTCATCGAGCGGACGACCGGCCAGCACAGGCGCTTCACGCAGGCACTTCATCGCCTGCAACTGGCTGCGCGCACCTTCTGCGCCGGACATCAACCGGCCCGGCCAATCAAGCGCAATGCGACGCAGATGCTCGCGCAGCGTCTCCGCGTGCAGACGTGTCAACGCCAAATTCTGTGGTTGGTCGCTTTTGCCGCGCGCGGCATCGCAGGCCCATTGCGAGCAAATCCGATGCGCCTCCGCGCAGTTGCTGAACACGCTTGCCAGCAGCATCGGCAATTGCGCCGCCTGGCTGCCGGGAGCGAGCGAGTTCACCCACGCGGGGCGACTGCTGCGCAGGTTGTCGGGCATCGCCATGCCGGGGCGCACCGTCAACTCACCAGCCAAAGCCATCGACGCATCAAACATTGCTGCCACTCCCGGCGGAAGATCGACCCAAGAAAAAAGAGCGTCTCGTGGGCGCAGACTGCGCCGCCACTGACCCGTTCTTCACCAACTGCTTTTCTGCAGACACGGACAAACGCGCAGGCGTAGGCCCCCTCGCCTCCTGCCTGCGCAGCATTTCCAATACGTGCTGTGCGGTGCTTTCCGCCGCCACGGCATCCTGAAATTCGAACATCGGAGAAAACAGCGAACAGGCCTCGAAGCTGCCCACGCCCTGCTCCTCGTGCATGCCGAGAAACGCAAAATCCGTACCACCGATTTGCCGAATGCGCTGCTGCCCCACGCGCTCGGGTTCATCGCTGCGCGCCAAAGGCAGGCACAGCAGATTCATGAACCAAGGCGTGACCAGCACCCCCATCGCGCAAGCGTCACCCTCCATGACTTGAAACTCCACCGCGCGCACGCGCAGCGATGGGTTCAACAAGGCAACGCCTTGCATGCGGGTCTTCGCGATGTGAACAAAGCAGGCCTGCAGATCCGCCACGCGCTGCTTGAGCGCGTGCGCGTTTGGGGGTGTGCAGGCCAGTGCCTCAAGCATTCTCGGACAGCACCATAAACTGTTCTGCATCGCCGTCACATTCGGGGCAACGCCAATGTTCAGGCAGCTCCGCGAATGGCACTCCGGGCTCTATCTGCCAGACCGGATCACCCACCGCGGGGTCGTAGACCCACCAACAAATCTTGCACTCCAGCCGCGCGTTTTTCGGCAGGCGCGCAGCCTCGCCAAGATAGCTGCCTTCAAAACGGGAAGTGTGTGCTTCGTTCGCGTCTGCACTCATTGCCCGTCCTCCAGCCATGCGAGCACTTCGCGAAAGCGATGCTGCGTGTCTTCCAGATCCTCGCGCGCGGCGCGCGCCACGTCGGGCAGTGCACCGATTTCCACCGTATTCAGGATCACGATGTCCTGAGAGTTGTAATACACCACACGCCAAGTGTTGGGCACACGACAATTGGTGATGCGGCAGTTGCCATACCCACGCGACAGAATCAGCACGCGACCCGTGCCGAGATGGTGGTCCATGAAGCCGATGTCCTCGTTCGACATGGGCAGCAGCGTGAGATTGACCACGTAAGCCGCCTGCCCCGCTTGCCATGTCGTGAACTGGTCTTCGATCTCGCCAAGCAGCAGCGGAGCGTTCTGCACATTGGGCGGCAAGGGACCGGACCAGCGCTCCATCGTCTCGCGCACATCCTGGTGTGCCACATCTTCAAGAACGCGCGGAATCGTGCCGATCTCCACCGTGTCGAGCACCACCACATCGCCCTGCATGTGCAGCACGCGCCAGATGCCCGCGTAGACGGATTCCTGAATCTGCACCGTGCGATCTTCACCCGATTGCGCCTGCACGCAAGCACTTACCTCGCCCTCGCCCAACACCGAGTTCACCAACGCGCGATCTTCGGCAGACAGGTCCGCCAAGGTCACGGAACGGTTCTCGCCGTCGGCCAGCACTTCGGCCAGCGCACGCTCCACTGCCTGCAATGCCGCCTTGGCCGCACCGTGCGCAGCAATCTCTTCGGGCTCGGGCAGGATGGGCGCACGGAAGGTTTCCATGCCCTGCGGCATGGCCATGTAGACCAGCTCGTCTTCTTCGACATGACTGCCCGCACCCACCACGCGCACCGGAATTGGAAAATCCATCATCTTGCGTTTCCTTTGGATGTCAGTGGCACGAAGAGGTCGTGGACGCACCCGCACCCACGACAGGAATTCCCACGGTCGGTGCACGCGACGTAGGCATCTGCAAGGCCGCGTTCACCGCGCTCAAATAGGGCTGCCAGTCGTGCATTCCGCCAATAGTGGTCACATACTTGCCTTCGCGCAGAAACAGCAAAGTGGGCCAGTGGTTTGCGCCATAACGCTTGGCGATGCGATCCTCGCTCGCGCGCGGCACCACGGCCAACTCGAAAGGCTTGTCGGCGCACTTGCGCAGCTCGGGCAACACCGCGGCCACATCCAGTCCTTGCGGAAAGCGCACCGGATCGCCAGCGAGCAGCACCACACGGTCACCACCCAATTGCGACCAGGCTTCGATGCTGTCCTCGTCCACCCATGCGGCGCTTTGGGACTCTGCCAATCGACACACCAGCGGTGCATGCGCAGGCGGCGGCGCGTCCGCATCCACGACGGGATGCGAAGCGGGCCGTGCAATCGGCGTGCTGATGATCACGTCATCGGGAGCGGTTTCAAATTTTGTAGTCATGTTTGTTTTTTTGTCGATTTCTTCAATGCGATGACGAAAGCGCAATAAGCTCGTCGCGGCTCATGCTGGAAGGCAGCGCAAATGCTGCCTCGGTCTGCGACACATCGGCTTCCGTGCACAGCTCCAGCAGCTTCAACGTGGCATTGATTTCGCGCGCGCGCTGCGCATCGATCACCTCGATGGCGCTGTCCAGAAACACCAGCAGCCAATCGCCCGGCGCAATGTCGTCGCCCACCAGCACCGTGCGCACCTGCTGGATCGCGCCCCGGCTCAGGCACAGAGCAAGACCGGGAGTGACCGACTCCACCTGCATGGGAATTCCAATGCACATACTTTTCTTTCGCTCTCACACAATCAAGGCATGAAGCGCTCGTCGCCCTGGCGGCATGCGGCCTCGGCGTCGGGGCGCTCGGTTTCGTAGCGCACGAGGCCCAGCTCCGCAAACGTCACCGCTTCGCGCGTGTCGAGCGGCTTGGTGCGCACCTGCGGGTCGCCCCCCCACTCCTTCAATACAGCAATGCCCTTGGCGAGCGCCTCGTCCATCGCCGCACGAACCACGGGGCGCAAACTGCCGCCGTAGTCTTCGAGTTCTTCGGGCTGGCAACCGATGAGCAGCACCTTCTGCGGATAGCGCTCAGTCAACTGCGCAAGCGCCAGCACTTCCTGAAAGCCCGTCTGGTGCAGACTCATCTTCTTCGCACCCATGAACTTGGGCACCTCTTCGTCGGCCACGCAATGCAGCGTGCCGGGTTCCAGTCCGTAGTCCACCGCGTCGAAGATCAACAGATGCGAAGCGGCCTGCACAAACTGCACCAGATACAGCCCCTGCGTGCCACCATCGATGAGCTGCACATGATCGGCAAACTGCCAGCGCTGCTGCAGCGCCTCGATGCAGCGCACGCCAAATCCCTCATCGGCCCACAGCACATTGCCGATGCCGAGCACGCAGATCGTCGGAGTATCGTTTGACTCAACCATGATCAGTCTTTGAATGTTCGATGGCCGGACACCATCGTGCTCACCACGCTGGAGCGGCCCATGATGTCTTCACGAATCGCCGCATACACATGCAGGATCACAAAGCAGATCAGCGCCCACATGCCGAGGTGGTGCCAGGTGTGCACGTCCTGCGACTGGCCGAACAGCGGAATCACCCAGCCAAACATCTTGTCCTGCCACGAATCGCGCTGCGCACCTTCGGCATACAGCGCAAAGCCGGTGACCACCATGAACAGCGTGAGCAGCAGAAACCCAAAGAACATCGCCATGCGCGCCAGCGGGTTGTGCCCCACATACTTGCCGGGACGCTCGGTAAGAAACGCATACCACTTGAGCATGCCCAGCACTTCCTTCCAGAACGAACGCGTGAACAGCGGCACCCAGAACAACTCACGCGCATGGTGATTGCCCACGATGGCCCAATAAATGCGACCAAGCAGACCGACTGCCAGCACATAGCCCGCCGCAAAATGCGCAAAGCGGATATAGCCCATCAGATAGTTGTGAATCGCCTCGCCCGGCTGCGTGGGCAACGGTGATCCGATGAAGTACCCCGTCACGCACAACACCGTGATCGCCAGCGCATTCACCCAGTGCCACAGACGCACGGGCGCCTCGTACACGTAGACCGACTTGAGCGACTTACTGCTCGCCAGCTCCGCCGCATCACGCCGCTCCTCGCCGGAAAGCTTGTCTGCCGTCGCCCTGCTCTGAACCGCTTGCGTCATGGCTTGTCTCCTTGAGTTCTTGTCTTCTTGTGCGTGTCAGAAGCGCGTAGCCAACAGCGCCAGACCGGAAACCCCCAGCCCCGCAGCCATCGCACGATTCACCCAACGCGGCGCGTTCAGCAGTTGCGTACCCACGGCATAACCCGCGCCGTGCAGCAACGCCGAACCAAGCAACATGCCGCCGATCATCGTCATCGCAGGCTCGCCCGTCATCAGATCGTTGCCATGCGCAATGCCATGCAGCAGCGCCGCAGCGCCCACGATGGAGAGCCCCGCAAAACTGTTCAGATTGCGCCCGAGCAGCATCAGCGCACCGAACAGCGCAACGCTCAGCGCCACACCGATTTCCACACCCACCATGCTCACATTGACCACCGGAGCCAACAACGCCCCCGCCGCCAACATCGCCAGAAACACCAGTGGCCCAGCCACGCGCTTTTCCGAAGGCAGCGCCAGGCACGACCATGTACCGACCGCCACCATCGCCAGCAAGTGATCCAGCCCCATGAACGGATGCACCAGCCCCGAAGCAAAACCTTCTTCACCATGACCTGGATGAGCCTGCGCAACGCCCGCAACCATAGCCAATGCAAGCAACGCAGCACCACGCGAAACCGTTTTATTGAACGACATAACCATTCCTTCTCTTCCCAACAAATTCCCACCGACCACAAACATCTCGCGAAGTCGCGAGAGGCAGGCACGAGCAACGCGAAGTGCCGAAACACACCTCTTCCCAACTGACTTCCGGCGGTTGCCCGAACGGAGCGCGAAGCGCGAAGTGAGTTCTGCCGGAGGTATTCAAAAGCGCGTTTTTGGTTACTTTTTGCGCGCAAGCAAAAAGTGACTCCGCCGCCGGGCGGAACTCCCGGCCAGCAAAACTCAAACAAACAGCGCCGTCACCGCACAGTGACCTTCGCCAGCTCCGCCCCATCCGGACTCATCACATGCGTAGAACAAGCCAAGCAAGGATCGAACGAATGCAAGGTCCGCAGAATCTCCACAGGCTGCTCCGGATTCACCATCGGCGTATTCAACAAACTCGCTTCAAACGCCCCGATTTGATTCTTCGCATCCCGAGGACTGCCATTCCAGGTCGTAGGCACCACGCACTGGTAGTTCTCGATGCGCCCATCCTTGATGCGAATCCAATGCCCCAAAGCCCCGCGTGGTGCGGCCACCGTGCCCACGCCCTTGGCTTCCTTGGGCCAGGTCGAAGGGTCCCATTTCTCCACATTGGCCGTGCTCGTGTCGCCCGCCTTGATGTTGGCGATAAGCTCCTTGTAGTCGTCCAGCATCATCTCGCCGCAATACTGCGATTCCAATGCGCGTGCCAAGGTACGGCCAATCGTCGAAGGCAGCATCTGCTTGGGTGTCAACTGCGTTTCGGGCAGGCCAAGCGCCTTCGGGATACCGCTGTTGATCGCAGCGGCGGCGGAGTCGATCTGCTCCTTCACGCGCTGGCTGTATTGGTTGCCTTGCAAGGCGTGCGCATAACCGAGGATGTAGCGCGACAGTGGCCCCACCTCCATGGCATGGCCGCGCCAGCGCGGTGACTTGATCCACGAATACTTGGCGCTTTCATCGATCTCTTCGATGTTGGTGCGTGAGCCCTTGGTCTTGTCGCCGAGTTCGAAGTTCGGCTCGGTCACGCCATCCCAAGGGTGCAGGCCCTTGGTTTCGTCGGCGTACTTGTACCAGCTGTGCGCCACGAATTCCTGCACCTGCTCCGGATCGCGCACGTCCACTGCGTGGATCTTGCTCCAGTCGCCATCCAGAATCGCGCCGCCCGGCAGTTGCTGGGTTTCGCTTCTCCCCATGACCTTTTCGTAGGTCCCGTAATCCATCACGTTGGTGGCAGCCAAGCCGCCGCCATACAGCCAACCCGCGTTCTTGTACAAGGTCCCGATCGCCAGCACATCGGGCAGATAGACGTTCTTGTTGAACTCGATCATTTCGCGGATGCGCGCTTCGACAAAGTTCAGTCGCTCGATGTTGATCGGCGCGCCGGATGCGCCGGTGCCGTCGATGTTGATCGCGCAAGGCACGCCGCCCACGAGGTAGTTCGGATGCGGGTTCTTGCCGCCGAAGATTGTGTGCACCTTCACCCATTCCTTCTGCAAGTCGAGCGCTTCGAGGTAATGCGTCACCGCCATCAAGTTGGCTTCGGGCGGCAGCACATAAGCCTTGCTGCCCCAGTAACCGTTCATGAAAGGACCGAGCTGGCCGCTTTCCACAAACTTCTTCAGGCGATTTTGAATGTCGCGGAAATAGCCGGGCGACGAGAGCGGATGCGCAGGCGAGACCATCTGCTGCAGCTCCGACGTCTTCCTGGGATCGGCCTTGAGAGCCGAGACCACGTCCACCCAGTCCAGCGCATGCAGGTGATAGAAGTGAACGACGTGGTCGTGCACCTGCAGCGTCTTGGCCATGATCTCGCGGATCAGGTAAGCGTTCTTCGGAATGGTGATGCCAAGCGCATCTTCCACCGCGCGCACCGAGGTGAGCGCGTGGCAGCCCGTGCACACGCCGCAGATGCGCTCGACGAACGCCCACGCATCGCGCGGATCGCGACCCTTGAGAATCACTTCGAGACCGCGCCACATCGTTCCGGTAGAGACCGCATTGCGGATCACATTGTTGGAATCGACGTTCACCTCGCAGCGCATGTGACCTTCGATGCGCGTGACCGGATCGACGACGATGCGACGGCCCGTGTTGTCGAGCTTGAAGCCCTGAGTTTCGATGGCACCCATTTGGTTCTTCCTTGATTGTTCTTGTCGTTGTGCGTTCAGTGGGTGTCCACCGCGCTGCGCTGGTCATCCTGCTTGTGCGCAGCACGCTTGATGGCCGATACCGCCGCGTGCGCCGCCACGGCCGCACCCACGGCTCCGGCGGCGTAGCCGCCCACCTGGTCGGCGTTGGCTTCGATGCCGAACTGGTGGATGTCGGTCAGGCGGTTGTAGAACGAACCCTTGTCCCAGAAGCCGTCTTCCGAGCAGCCGATGCAGCCGTGGCCCGACTGGATCGGGAAGCTCGTGCCTTCGTTCCAGCGCGTGGTGGCGCAGGCGTTGTACGTGGTCGGTCCCTTGCAGCCGACCTTGTAGAGGCAGTAACCCTTGCGCGCGGATTCGTCGTCGAACGATTCCACAAACTGGCCCGCGTCGAAATGCGGACGACGGTAGCACTTGTCGTGAATGCGCTGGCTGTAGAACATCTTCGGGCGGCCCTGGCGGTCGAGCTCCGGCATGCGGTCAAACGTGAGCATGTAGGTGATCACGCCGGTCATCACCTCGGCAATTGGCGGGCAGCCCGGCACCTTGATGATGGGCTTGTCGAAGATGACCTTGTGGATTGGCGTAGCGCCCGTCGGATTGGGCTTGGCGGCCTGCACACAGCCCCAACTCGCGCACGAGCCCCAACTGATGATGGCCTTGGCATCCTTGGCCACGTGCTTGAGCTTTTCGATGAAGGGCTTGCCCGACTGAAAGCAGCTCATGCCATCCTGATTGAGCGGCGGATTGCCCTCCACCGCGAGGATGTAATTGCCCTTGTACTTGGTCATGATCTCTTCGAGGATGGCCTCGGCCTGATGCCCTGCGGCGGCCATCAGCGTGTCGTCGTAGTCGAGCGAGATCATCGACAGCACCACGTCCTTGGCAAGCGGGTGCGCGGAACGGATGAACGATTCCGAGCAGCAGGTGCACTCCAGACCATGCAGCCACAGCACGGGCGTGCGCGGCTTGGTTTCCATGGCGTGGGCGATCTGCGGAACGAACGATGCGCCCAGACCCAGCGACGTGGCCGTGAGCGAGCAATATTTGAGAAAGCTGCGGCGGGAGATGCCCTGGCGGCGCATCACCTCATAAAACGTTTCCATCGGGGTCGTCTCCTGTTATTTGGACGTATCTGCCGATGTCAATGCAATTGGTGGGCCAGCTCTCATGTGCGGTTGCACATGTCTTTCGTCCAGCTTTTCACGATCCGAAATGATGTGTTGTGATACGGGCTTGCGCGCGTTTTATCCGGCACTTGCGTCAAATCAAACGCCTCGGACTTCGCGTTAACCCTGAAGGCTTTTTGGAGGGTGATTCGCCAACCTGCCATCCAACTTGCCCGCGCAAGTGGAAGGCAAGCTTCCACCTTCAATCGGTTGACGTGGAAGTTGGCATGTCAGTTGGTGTGGCTGTTGGCGCGAGCGGCAACTCGATCACGAACTCCGCGCCGCCACCCTGCGGTGCATTGCGCGCGGACAACGTGCCGCCATGCTGCTCGACGATGCCGTAGCTGATCGACAGCCCCAGCCCCGTGCCCTTGCCCACCGGCTTGGTGGTGAAGAACGGATCGAAGATGCGCGAGAGATGCACGTCCGCAATGCCGGGGCCGTTGTCGCGCAACGTGAAGAACGCGTGCGTCTGCGACTTGGTGATCGACACATGCAACTCCGGCATCTGCTGCGTGGAAGCGACCGCATCGAGCGCGTTCTGCAGCAGATTCATCATCACCTGCTGCAACTGCCCGCCGCTGCCCGAAACCTGGCACGGCGTGCGCTCGTCCCAATGCACTTCGAACGCGGTGGTCACGCCCTTGTGAATCCAGTGGATGGCGCGCTCGGCCACCTCGGCCAGGTCGACGCTGACGCGCGCATCCGGGTCCATCGCAGAAAAACGCTTGAGGCCGTTGACGATGTCGGTCGTGCGCTGCGCGCCCTCCATCGTGCCCTCGATCAGCGATGGCAGATCGGCCAGCATGTGATCGATGCGCAGCTTCTTGCGCATCGCCTCCAACTGCGCGGGCGGCTCCTGCGCGTGCACGGCCTCCAGATAAGTGCGCAGCCGCTGCGTGTAGCGATCCAGTGCGTGCACATTGCCCAGCACAAAGCTGATCGGGTTGTTGAGTTCATGCGCCACACCGGCCACCAGCCGCCCGAGCGAAGCCATCTTCTCCGAATGGATGAGCTGCTGCTGAGCGCGCTTCAAGGCCTCGTGCGCGCTGCGCAGTTCCTGATAAGCGCGCTTGAGTTCCGCCGTCGGCCGCCCCACCAGCACGGTGCCGACATGCCGACCGTTGTGATCGATGCGCGGCGTGCAGTTCGCATCCACCGGCACGCTGGCACCGGACGCATCCAGCAACTGCAGTTCCAATACTTGGCCGCTGCGCTGCGCGCGGGTCTGCATCAGCACCTGGCGCACGCGTTCCACGCTGTCCGCATCAGCCAGCAGATCGACCAGCGGCGTGCCGCGCAAAGCCTCTTCGCTGCGCCCCACCAGATCGTTGAGCGCCGCATTGGTCTGCTCGATGCGGCCGTGCGCATCGCACACCACCAGCACATCCGACATCGCCGAGATGACGCTGAACACGAACTGCTGCGACTGCTCCAACTCGGCGTTCTTCTTCTCCAGCTCCACCTCGTCTTCGATGAGCTGCGAGTAGACCTCGTCCATTTTCTGGATGACGTCCATCCACACGGCCTCGTCCACCGCGCTTTGCGAATGCGCCTCGTCCTCCGGCAACCCGGCCTCTTGTGGGTCGGATTCGCGCGGCAGGCTTTTTCCTGAAAGTCGTTCGGGGGCCATGGGGTGACGGGCGATGGTGGTCCGTGCGTGGAGATGCGGGGATTGTAGTGAGAGGCCTCGTCCTGTCGCATTTCATGACACAGCCATGACCACCCTCACTTTTGTGACGTGTTTTTAACTATTGACAAAAACTATTTAATTTTCATTACGTTTGCATATATCGTATTAATAAAGTCGATAGCCAATATCAATAGTTAATGTCTTAAATATTCCATCCGGAGGGTCTTCACGTGTCAGTTCTGTCCGCATTCCTGAAACGTTTCGCTCGTCCGAGCGCATTGCTCGCTGCCAGTCTTGCTCTTTGCGTGGGGCACACCACGGCACATGCACAGGCCGGGTCCTCCGAAGGGAGGGACTTCTACGTGGCGTTCAGCAAAAACCAAAACGGCGCCGACAATCTGAGCCTGTTCATTTCCAGCAAAGTCGCGGCCTCCGGCACCATCACCTTCGAGGCAACCGGTGCCAAGACACCCTTCACCACGCAGCCCAATCAGGTCACGCGTGTCGTCCTCGCCAATACCCCCACCTTGTCGGACGACTTCGAGGTGTCCACCAGTATGCTGGCGGGCAAAAAGACGCTGCGGGTTCAGGCCGATCAGGACGTGTCGGTCTACGGACTGTCGCTCAAAGCCGCCTCCGCCGACGCGGTGCTCGCATTTCCCGTCACGGCTCTGGGCACCACGTACCGCGCCGTGGCCTATCCGGGAGCACCCATCAGCCTCGGAGGCACCATACGCCACCCATCGTTCCTGATGGTTGTCGCCACCGAAGATGGCACGACGGTCTCGGTCACACCATCAACCTATTCACAGGACACTGTCGGCGTCGAATATGCTCCCGGATTCAGCTTCTCAACGCCACTGGTCCGAGGGCAGGTCGTGCAGGTGTACTCCGGCGATTCGGCCCGCATCAACAAATCGGACCTGACCGGATCCCTGATCACGTCGAACAAGCCCGTCGCCGTTTTCTCGGGTGCCAAATGTGCCGAGGTGCCAGTCGACACACACTACTGCGACCATCTCTACGAACAGATTCCACCGACCACGACCTGGGGCAAGTCCTTCTTCATGTCGCCCATGCAGAGCCGAGCCAGCTACATCTACCGCGTAGTGGCCGATCAGGATGGCACCGAGGTCAGAATCGACGGAGCCTTGCTCGCCACCTTGGCTGCAGGCAAATTTTTTGAAGCTTCGGCAGCCACCGCCAAGTCGATCAGCACCAGCAAGCCCAGTCTCGTGATGCAGTACGCCGTGAGCGGCAACGTGGACAGTCCCTTCGACGATACAACCAGGTCGAACGGCGACCCATTCATGCAACTGATCTCGCCCTCGGACCAGTACCTGAGTGACTACACCATCGCCACCGCCGACTCGAACCCCACCAGCCCGCTCTTCACGCGCAACTACCTGAGCATCGTCGCACCCGTCACCCCGGGCAGCAGCGTACCACCTGTGGTTTCAGTCAACGGTCAGGTCATCGCGGCCAGTGACTTCACACTCAGCGCTCAGCAGGATTTTTTCTACGTCAATCAAACGGTACAACCGGGCAGTTTCCGCGTGCAGTCGAATGTCGGCGTGGGCGTCAACATGTACGGGTTCACCAATGTCAATTCCTACGGCTACACCGCCGGGATGAACTTCTCGCCCATCACTGCGATCAACGACATCAAGCTCACCCCTTCCGACAACGTGAGCCGCTGGGTGGGAACCCAACACTGCGTGACCGCGCTGGTCACCGACAGCAGCAATCAACCGCTTTCCAGCATCAAGGTGGATGTGGCCACCAGCGGCGCGAACACCAGCCTGAACAGCGTCTACACCAATGCGGCAGGACAGGCCCCGTATTGCTACACCAGCACCGCAGCGGGCAAGGACACGCTGACGCTGTCGAGCGGTGGCAAGTCCGCCACATCGACCGTGCTGTGGCTTCAGGACAGCGGAGCCAACGCACCCACACTCACCTTGACGCCCGCAACCGCCACGCAGACCGTGAACCTGCAGCAATGCGTCGTGGCCAAGATGGTGGACAGCCAGTCGCAGCCCATCGTGAATCTGGCCATGAGTCTGGGTGCCGCTGGCGTGAACAGCCCCGCTGCAATCCAGCCCTCGACCGACAGCGCGGGGGAGGCCCAGTTCTGCTACACCGGTGCAGCCATGGGCACCGATACCGTGACCGCAGCCACCGGACCGCTCAGCAAGACCGCGGCCATCTCCTGGATTCTTCCGCCGCCCACCGCCACGGATGACAACTTCGGCAACATCCCCGCGCAGAAGCCGCTGACAGGCAACGTGCTGACCAACGATGGCGCGGCACCTGGCAACACGGCCGTGCTCGACACCAACGTCCTGCATGGCATGCTGAGCCTCCAGCCCGATGGCAATTTCACCTATACATCCACGGGCAGCTACACCGGCCCGGAAAGCTTCACCTACCACGTCAACAGCAGCACATCGGGCAACTCCAATGTCGCCAAGGTCGTCTTCAACGTGGTGCCCAGCGCACTCGACGACAGCTACAGCGCCACGGCAGGCGTCGCTCTCAATCAGGCCGCGCCGGGCGTGTTGATCAATGACCTTGCCACCAGCGGCAAAGCCACCGTCGCCACGCAGCCGGGCAACGGCAGCCTCACACTGAATGCGGATGGCAGCTTTGTCTATGTCGCCAACAGCGGCTTCAGCGGGATCGACCGATTCACCTACACCATCAGCGACGCAGCCGGAGCCTCAGCTGCGGCGACCGTCGCGATCACCGTCGGCACGCCAGGCAAGCCGGTGGGCGGCGGAGATAGCTACAAGACCAAGTCAGGTGAAACGCTGACGATCTCCGCGCCCGGCGTGCTAGCCAACGACACCGGTCCGGTCGGCGCGAAGCTGACGGCCTCCGTCGTCACGCCGCCCGCCAACGGCACACTGACGCTGAATGCCGATGGCAGCTTTGTCTACACTCCCAAAGCGAAGTTCGAGGGCACGGACACCTTTACCTACATCGCCAGCTACGACAGCAGTAAATCGGCGCGCACCAAGGCCGCACCCATGGTCGATTCCGATCCCGTGACCGTGACGATCACGGTCAGCAGCACCACACCCGTGGTGACCGCCACGCCAGTGCCGGCGCTCGGTCATGTCGGTCTTGTGCTTCTTTCCGGACTACTGGCAGGCGCGGCAGCGCTGCGTCGCCGCAGGTCATAGACACCATAGACGCCATAGACACCTGCACGCAGCAGACCATTCCAAGCCCCATCCCATGTGATGGGACTTTTTCGTTGGAGAGTGTTGGAGAGGTCGGATACCGCGAGAGCGCCTGCGGTTCGGCTCAGACCTTGTCGGTCAACGACGCCATGGCTTCGCCAAAGCCTTCCGTCGGCAAGGCAACGCCATCATCGAACTGCAGAACGCGCTCGGGCCAGCGCAATGCGGCCAGTTTGAAATCGCGCTCCGGCGGTTTGCTTCTCAAACGCGCCGTCCAACGCGCGCCGACCGAGTAGTCGACACAGAACACATTGCCATGCAGGCCATGCCAGGCCAGCGGTGCGATGTCTTTGAACAGGTCCTGATCGCCCTTGCCCAACTGCGCACGATCGATGGGATGCACGCGCCGCCAGTAGTGGCCCACGACAACCGGCGTGCAATCAGCGTACTCGTCCCACCAGCCCACGCGCTCTACAAAGCGCCACTTGCCGCCTGCAAAGAACGGATCGCTGCCCTTGCGTTCCACGCCCGAGGTCAGCACCTTGAGCGGGTTGAGCATCTGCTTGTTGGATTCGTTCTCTGCATGCGCGGCGAGGAACGGCGGCTTCTTGTCGCCATCTTCCAGATCATGCGGCCACAGCACGCGCTCGGCCTTCATGCGGTCTTCGAGGTGCGAGGCATGCGCCTGACGCGCGGCCTCGTCTTCCCAGTGGTCGTATTCGCTGCGCACAGAACCCATGGGCAGCGCGCGCGCCATCGCAATCTGCTCGGGCTGCCATGCCGCATGAATCACACGCAGATCGGCACGCTCCAGCGCAATCGGCAGACCACTGAGCAATCGCACAATGCCTTCGCGCTGCGCGGCGTCCGGGCGGTGATATGGCGCGTACTTGGCGTTGTCGCGTTCGATGCGCTCGTCAAAAAACCAGCCCGAGCCGTCCTTGACATCTTCGCGCAACAGATTGATTTCATGATTGCCGAGAACCGCGACGGCGCGGCCCGATTCGATCAGCCGCTGGGCCAGCGCCAGCACGGCGGGACTGTCGGGGCCGCGATCGCAGAAGTCGCCCACGAACACCAGCGTGCGGCCGTCGGGATGGTGGCCATCGGTGTCGTAGCCCAGATGGTGGAGCAGTTGGATCAGCGCGGAAAACTCGCCGTGGATGTCGCCGATGATGTCCAGCGGACCGTCCGGCAAAGCTTGAATCAGACTCATGATGCAAAGATTCTGTCAGTAAATCGAACTGACCGTTTTGGCGAGCGACAAGCCCCGCATTTCCGACCAGCGCTGTCGATCTGGGGATCAACAAATGCAACATTTTGAGCGATTTGCAACATCCTTACTCATGCACGCTTTGTGAATAACCATTACGCGCAGCAAGTAGGGAATTCGTCTGACGCCAAACCCGCCGGAGCGCGTCATCATAGGAAGCACGGTGTGCCGCCCCTTCGTTGCCACCGAGGAGAAACCATCATGTTCCAGCGCTTCATGAACCCCACCATCGTCTACATGCGTCGCATCCAGAACGGTCTGGAAGAAGCCCGTATGGCCGCACTGGAACACGAAAGCGCCGCAGAACACCACGCAGCGCTCGCCACCATGTACCGCGACCGCGTGCGCCGCCTGCAAGCCGAGATGACCGCCGTGAGCGAAGAGCTTGCAGGGCGGGCCGGCACAGCGGCCAAGAGCGAGGCATCGCCCACCTCGGAGCCAACGGCCACGGACGCCGAATCAGCCGCCGCGCAGGTCCATCGCATCACGCCGCGCGGCACCAAGCGAGACGATGCCTTGCCCGGTGGACCCACCCCGCAAGGGCTGTTGCCGCAAGGCGCAGCGGGCTGATTGCCACGTTTCCCGCTACTCGCTCTTCCGACAAGGGATGAACGGTTTTCCGGAGTGACGGAGAACCGGGTGGTTGGTGTTGCCACGACCATGCCCATGGCTTGTTAACATAGCCATCAGAATCGCTCGCGCGGATCCGCAAACATTGCATCGCATCACATGTGCGCCTTGATGTTTGCGCATCTTCTCGCGAACGCCAAAGCTCGCACCATCCACAAGAAACCAAGAAAAAGAAGACAGCGCGTGCAGCACCCGTTGTCCGAGATTCCTCACACCATGAACCTGTCCAACGTCAGCGCGCAAGAGGAGGCTTATCAATACCTTCTGAATGCGATCCGCATGGGCACGCTGGAGCCCGGCGCGCGCATTGTGGCTGAAGACATCGCCACCGAGCTCGACATGAGCCGCATGCCCATTCGCGAGGCGCTGCGGCGTCTTTCGGCGGAGGGACTGATCAGCCTGCGCACCAATCGCGGTGCGGTGGTCAAGAAGCTCAGCAAGGAAGAAGTTTCGGAAATCTTCGAGATGCGCGCCGTGCTCGAAGGCTTGGCCGCCGGCATGGCCGCGAAGAAGGCGACCGCCTCCGACATTCAGGAGCTGGAACTGCTGCTCGCGCGTCTGCGTGCCGTGCAGAACGATCTGCCGCTGTGGATCACCGCGCACCGCGAGTTTCACGAAAAGATCAGCGCCATCAGCCGCGCGCCGCGCATCCTCGCGCAGATCACTTCACTGCATGCGTTGATCGAGCCATTGATGCGCGTGTGGATCGAATCCTCGCCTGAATCCAAGAACGTGAATTCCGTTCACGAGAAGATTCTGGCGGTCATGAAAAGCGGTGACGCCGAAGAAATGGAGCAGCTCATCAAGAAGCACTCCCGCGTGACGGCAGATGTGATCCTGAAGAGCATGTTCTGACCGTGTTCGGAACGGTCTCCATCCAGGCTGTTTATTGCTTGACCTCGGAGGCCGCGGCCCGCGCGCGCAGTTCTTCGGTGGTCTCGCCCTTCCCATCGGGAGTCCATCCCGGCGGGCGCAGCAGATAGCCAAAGAATTGCCGGATCGAGCGGCTGCGCCACAGGTCGCGGAACAGCTCGATCCAGCGACCGAACTCGATGTCGACGATGTTGTGCTGCTTGACCTGTTTGATCAACCCGTAGTCCGGCTTGATGTCGTCGCGCTCGGGAATGAACGTGCCGAACATGCGATCGAAGATGATCAGCACACCGCCGTAGTTGGCGTCCAGATACTCCAGATTGGCACCGTGGTGGACGCGGTGCGCCGACGGTGTGTTCAATATCCACTCCAGCGGCCCAAGGCGCGGCATCCACGTGTTGTGCAGAAAAAATTGATAGAACAGGCTGGCGCTGGTGAAGGCCACCACCAGCTCGGGCGTGACCCCAAACAACGGCGCCGGCAGATAAAAGAGCGGAATGCCCGTGATGTTCATGGTCCAGCCAAAACGGCCAGCAGCGGACAGATTGAGCTGCTTCATCGAGTGGTGCACCGAGTGCGAGCACCAGAACCAACGCACGCGGTGAACGGTCCGGTGGTACCAGTAAAACAGAAACTCGACCACGAAAAACGCCAGCAACCAATGCCACCACGCATCGAACTTGAGCGTGAAAAAGCGGTGCTCGTACAACGCGAAAAAAAGTATCGCGTAGATCACCATCGGCATCAGAAGACGCAGTGCCACCTCGCGGATCAGAAAGTCGAACAGCGAAATGCCGGTGGCGATCCAGTCATACCGCTCGCCCCTGCGCTTGGCCAGGATCGTCAGGCCAATCCCCTCCATGATGGAAATGATCACGACAAGGGGAATGCCCCATTTCAAAATCCACAGCAACAGTTCTGCCATAAGTCCTCTGAGGTTCCCTCAAGCATTCGAGCTTTGTTTGGCATTGACTGCCCAGATCAATGGGTCAATGGTAGCGACCAGCGCAGCCATTGAACGGAACATCCACTGATTCCGTACGCCAACCGGGTGCGTTGTGGCGTCGTTGCCCATTGCGTCGAAAGAGCCAGGATGGTGCAGGGCTGCACCACATCGTGGCGAAACCTGCGCCGCAAGCGGCTTTCAAGACCCCACTGCTTTTCGCTCATCCCCTCCCATCCCTTGAGACAGGGCTTGTTCGCCCGATATCAGCACAAACCCTGATCATGGCACGCGCCTTGCTTAATTAAACTGCATTTGGATCCAATTATCCAAAATTAGCTTGGTGCGATTTCCATTCACTGGGGCACGGCCGCAACCCGCCTCTGCCCTGGTGATCAGAAAAAGCACAACACACATATCTATAGGCAACAGAGCGAACAATGAGAGACTTTCAGAAACCCGGCCGCTCGGTCGTCATGGCCGCCAACGGCATAGCTGCGACTTCGCACCCCT
Organism: Diaphorobacter sp. HDW4B; assembly: GCF_011305535.1. Classification (GTDB taxonomy): domain Bacteria; phylum Pseudomonadota; class Gammaproteobacteria; order Burkholderiales; family Burkholderiaceae_C; genus Diaphorobacter_A. The sequence continues at coordinate 4,380,964 of NZ_CP049905.1, read as the reverse complement.
CCTCCACACTCGCGGCGATTCAGGTTCTGCAGGACGGCGGCAACGCCATGGATGCGGCCATCGCAGCCTGCGCCGTGCAATGCGTGGTGGAGCCCGGATCGACCGGCATTGGTGGCGACTGCTTTGCGCTGTACAGCGAAAAAGGTACAGACAAGATCACTGCATTCAACGGTGCAGGCTGGGCACCAAAGAACATCGACGTTGCAGCCTTGACCGCCAGCGGTGACAAGTTCCTGCCGCGCCAGTCTCCCCATGCGGTGACGGTTCCCGGCGCGGTGGACGCCTGGTTGCAACTGCGCGAACGCTTCGGCAGCCTGCCGATGACGCGCATCCTCGCCCCTGCCATTGGTTTCGCGGAAAACGGCTACGTGGTGGCACCGCGCACCTCACAGGATTGGCAGATGCAGTCCGCGCTGATCAACGCCACCCGGGAAGGACGCGAGTTGTTGATGATCGATGGTGCCGCACCAAAGCCCGGCATGGTCCACAAGCAGATCCAACTCGGCGCCTCGATGCGCAAGATTGCCGCCGAAGGCAGGCAGGCGTTCTACGAAGGCGCGATTGCCGAAAGCCTGGTGAACTATCTGCAAAGCAAGGGCGGCGCACATAAGCTGGAAGACTTTGCCAGCTACCGCGGCGAGTTCATCGACCCCATCCAGATCCCCTATCGTGACTACCAAGTGCACGAATGCCCTCCCCCCGGTCAAGGCATCGTTGCGCTGCTACTGCTCAATATCATCAAGCAAAAGAGCATTGCCCCAGAAGCCTTGTCTGCAGAGCGTTTGCAGACCGAAATCGACGCCACGCGCGTTGCTTACCGCATGCGCGACCTGCTGCTCGCCGATCCGAAATTTTCCGGGATGGACGTGGACTACGTACTGTCCGACGAATTCGCACGCCGCGTGAGCGATGGCGACATTGCCGAAGCCGTGAGCACCGCCATCCGCTCCGAGGCCGTGGAGCACAAGGACACGGTCTATATCAGCGTGGTGGACAAGGACCGCAACTGCGCGAGCTTCATCAACTCGATCTTCCATCCATTCGGCTCTGGCCTGATCGATCCGGGCACCGGCATTCTGCTGCATAACCGGGGACAGAGCTTCGAGCTGCAGGCTGGTCACCCCAACTGCATTGGTCCGCACAAGCGCCCGCTGCACACCATCATTCCCGGCATGGCCACGAAGAATGGCCGCGTCGAAATTGTGTTCGGTGTGATGGGCGGCCATTACCAGGCCATGGGCCATGCGCACTTTCTGAGCAAGGTAGTGGACTACGGCATGGACATTCAGGCCGCGAGCGACCTACCCCGTCTGTTCCCGATTCCCGGCAAGGACGTGGTCGAATGTGAAAACACCATGCCAGTCGAAACCACCGCCGAACTGACAGCCAGAGGCTACCAGCTCGTCGCCCCTGCGCAACCCGCCATCGGAGGCTGTCAGGCCATCCGCATCGACTGGGACAACGGCTCGCTGCAGGGTGCATCCGATCACCGCAAGGACGGCTGCGCACTCGGCTACTGAACAGGCCGCCAGCCGCCTTCTTTCCGCTCTCTTCAAACCACGCAACAGGCCCGAATCCTGCTGCGTTGGATGAACTCGTCCCGACGATTTCACTTCATCGTTTTTTTCCTCGGCACCTCTCCCGTTGTTCACGTTTCTCACGCAAGAAAGGCACACAAGCATGCAGTTCCCGCTCAAGACATCCCTGAAATACCTCGCCGTCACGTTGGTCGGCGCGCACCTGTCCGCAGGCATGGCCAACGAACCGGCAGACAACTGGCCCACTCGCCCGGTCAAGATCGTCGTGCCGTTTTCTGCAGGCTCGGCCACCGATCTGATTTCGCGCCAGCTCGCCAATCACCTGAGCGCCAGGTTCAAGCAAAGTTTCATCGTGGACAACAAGCCCGGAGGCTCCGCCAGCATCGGCAGCGTGGCGGTGGCGAATGCTCCGGCCGATGGCTACACGCTGCTCATGAGCGGACCGGCCTCGATGGTGACCAACAAGTTCACGCTCAAGAACTTGAGCTACAACCCGGACACATTCGAGAAGGTCGCGCTCGTCGCATACACACCCAATGTGCTGCTGACCAACAAGGACCAGCCATTCAAGACGCTTGACGAGATGATCAAATACGCCAAGGCCCACCCCGGCCAACTGACGTATGCCTCGTTCGGCGCGGGGACCACCTCGCACATCGCGGGCGAGATGCTCAAGCAGATGGCGGGCGTGGACATCCTGCACATTCCCTACAAGGGCGCGGGTGACGCCATTCCCGCGTTGCTTGCGGGTCATGTGTCGATGTACTTCGACACCATCATGACGGCCCTGCCCCAGGTGAATGCAGGCAAGCTCGTGGCACTCGGCATGTCCACGGACAAGCGCTCCGACATGGCCAAGGACATTCCGACCATCGCCGAACAAAAGATCACCGGCTACAACATCGCCCCTTGGTACGGCATTGCAGCGCCAAGCGGCACACCCAAGGTCATCGTCAACAAACTCAACGTGGCAATCAACGACGCGCTGAAGAACGCAGAGTTCAATAAGAAGCTTCAGGACACCGGCGCAGAACCCATGGGTGGCAGCGTGCAGGACTTCGAGCAATTCATCGCCAAGGAAACGCCGCGCACCGAAGCCATCGTCAAGGCATCGGGCATGACGAAATAAGCGACCCCGGCGATGCAAAAAACATCCCGAATGAAGTAAGAATCATTCTCAATTCAGGCTATACTCTGCAACTGGTGCAATCACAACAGTTGCTCCAAGGTTCTTTTTCATCGTGGTTAGGCCAACGGGTTCCAACAAGCCCGTTGGCTTTTTTTGTGCGCTGCGCCTTGATCGTTGTGGCAACTTGCTGGCTTCCAACTATATGAAGCCCTCAACGGTTCCTGATTCAAATGATGGCGCAGAAATCGGAGCGTCGAAGTCATTCAGCACCTGAAAGCGGATGCACTCAACTGCGATGACAATACGCGCATGTCATCCCCGTCCGCATCACCAGAACTGCATTCCGCCGAACTCCTTGCGCAAGTGGCCGCACTGCCGCCGCTGCCGGGGGTGTATCGCTACTTCGATGCGCAGGATACGCTGCTGTATGTGGGCAAGGCGCGCAATCTGAAGAAGCGCGTTTCCAGCTATTTCACCAAGAACCATGGCGGCACGCGCATCGGCCACATGGTCAGCAAGATCGTGCGGCTGGAGACCACAGTGGTGCGCTCGGAAGCCGAGGCGCTGCTGCTGGAAAACAACCTGATCAAGTCGCTGAACCCCAAGTACAACATTCTGTTCCGCGACGACAAGAGTTATCCCTATTTGAAGATCACCGGCGTAGCGGCCAAGGATGGCACGGGTTCCGCGCCGGGACAGAAGTTTCCACGCGTGGCTTATTACCGGGGTGCGGTGGACAAGCGGCATCGCTATTTCGGTCCTTATCCGGGCGCATGGGCGGTCAAGGAAACCATCTTGCTGCTGCAGAAAGTGTTCCGTTTGCGCACCTGCGAAGACACGGTGTTTTCCAACCGCACGCGACCTTGTCTGCTCTATCAGATCAAGCGCTGCACGGCACCATGCGTCGATCTGATTTCGCCGGAAGCCTACGCAGTCGATGTGGGTCATGCCGAGGCCATGCTGCGCGGCGAAACGCAGGAACTGCTGGAGCAGCTCGAAGCGCGCATGATGGCGCACTCCGAGAAGCTCGAGTTCGAACAGGCGGCCGAGATTCGCAACCAGATCACCGCCCTGTCGCGCGTGCTGCACCAGCAGGCCATCGAGACGGTCTCCGACAAGGATGTGGACATCCTCGCGGTGAAGGTACACGGCGGTCGTGCCTGTGTGAATCTGGCGATGGTGCGCGGCGGGCGGCATCTGGGTGACCGCGCGTATTTCCCCACACATGTGGAAGATGCGACTGCCATCTATCGCGCCGAGAGCGATGTCGAATCCGACACTGCTGCGTCCGAACAGCCCGAATCCGAACAACGCCCGGTCGCGCAGCAAGTGCTCGAAGCCTTCATCGCACAGCACTATCTGCATGTGCCGGTGCCGCCCACTTTGCTGGTGAGCGAGCCCGTGGACGAGGCGCTGCTTGACGCGCTCAGCGAGCAAAGCGGCGTGCGCGTTCACGCGGTGAGCCAGCCGCGTGAGCAACGGCGCGTGTGGCTGGAAATGGCGCAGAAGAATGCGGACATCCAGCTTGCGCGATTGCTGTCCGAAGAAGGATCGCAGCAAGCCCGCACGCGCGCATTGGCCGAGGCGCTGGATCTCGAAGCCGAGGATCTCGATCAACTCACCATCGAATGCTTCGACATCTCGCACACCGCAGGCGAATCCACGCAGGCGTCCTGCGTCGTGTTCCATCACCACAAGATGCAGAGCAGCGAGTACCGCCGCTTCAAGATAGAAGGCATCACGGGTGGCGACGACTACGCCGCCATGCGTCAGGTGCTCACACGTCGCTACAGCAAGGTGGCCGAAGCGCAGCGCGAGGCTGGCGGAGCCGAGGTGGCTGCAGGTCAGGCGCGCTTGCCCGACTTGGTGCTGGTCGATGGCGGCAAGGGTCAGGTGAGCATGGCACGCGAAGTGTTCGAGAGCCTTGGACTCGACATCTCGCGCATCGTCGGCGTGGAAAAAGGCGAAGGCCGCAAGGTCGGTCTGGAAGAACTGGTGTTTGCCGATGGCCGCGAGAAGGTCTATCTGGGCAAGGACTCGGCGGCGCTGATGCTGGTTGCGCAGATCCGCGACGAGGCCCACCGCTTCGCGATCACCGGCATGCGCGCCGCGCGCGCCAAGGTGCGTGTGGGCGGCAGTCGACTCGAAGACATTCCCGGCATCGGCCCGAAGAAGCGAGCTCGTCTGCTGCAGCGTTTTGGCGGCGTGCGCGGCGTGGGCGACGCGAGCGTCGAGGATCTGGCATCGGTCGAGGGAATATCGCGCGAACTCGCCGAGGAGATTTACCGGGCGTTACGCTGATCGCTTGCGGAATGTGGCCTCACTTTCATGCCACGCGACGGGTGTTGCTGGCAGGGCTTTGTTTTGCATGACACAATCGCCTCATGTTTTTCACCATCCCCACCTTAATGACCTGGACGCGCATCGTCGCGATCCCTTTGATCGTGGGGGTGTACTCCGCACCGTTGGAGCTGCAAACGAAGAATCTGATTGCAACGGTGATGTTCATCGTCTTTGCCATCACCGACTGGCTGGACGGCTATCTGGCCCGCAAGCTCAATCAAACATCATCCTTCGGCGCGTTTCTTGATCCGGTCGCCGACAAGTTTCTCGTCTGCGCCGCCCTGCTTGTTCTGGTGCATCTGCAGCGCGCCGATGTGTTCGTCGCACTGATCATCATCGGCCGCGAGATTGCGATCTCGGCGCTGCGCGAGTGGATGGCCCAGATTGGTGCAAGCAAGAGCGTCGCTGTCCACATGATCGGCAAGCTCAAGACGACAGTGCAGATGGTCGCCATCCCCTTTCTGCTGTATGACGGCAAGGTGTTCGGCGTGATCGACACAGGCGTCTGGGGCACATGGCTGATCTGGGCTGCCGCCATCCTGACGGTCTGGTCGATGGTGTACTACCTGCAAAAAGCATTGCCTGAAATTCGCGCTCGGGTTGTCAAGTAGCACACGTCAATATCGCGACATGTGTTGCATCCAAGTCAACCGCGCGCAGGCTGCATGCGCTTTTGCGCCGCAAAAGCTGCAACGAGCCAAAGAACGAGCGAAAAATACGACTAGAATTCCTTTCCATGCTGTTGCTGAGCGGTGGTCTGTATTGACACCAGCGAAGGTGATAGCTTTAATCTGGAGCAGCAATCTGTTGAGCGGTCAGTCTTTCTGAAAGACTGCTGAGTTGCCGCAAGGTGGCAACGGAAAACTCCCTCCAGGTATGCAAGAACGACGAACTAATTCCATCCACTCATTTGCGAGAGGTTCCTTGTGAATAAAACCGAACTGATTGAGCACATTGCTAACAACGCCGACATCTCCAAGGCCGCTGCTGCGCGCGCTCTGGAATCCACGATCGATGCGGTCAAGAAGACGCTGAAAAAGGGTGGCACGGTGTCGCTCGTCGGTTTCGGCACCTTCGCGGTAGGCAAGCGTGCTGCTCGTACGGGTCGCAACCCCCGTACTGGTGATACAATCAAGATCAAGGCAGCAAAAGTGCCAAAGTTCCGTCCAGGCAAAGCATTGAAAGATGCCCTGAACTGACAGGTTGATTGAAGTGGGTGCTTAGCTCAGTTGGTAGAGCGGCGCCCTTACAAGGCGTAGGTCAGCGGTTCGACCCCGTTAGCACCCACCACTAGATCCCCTCATGAAGAAGCCACCCGAAGCAATTCCGGTGGTTTTTTTGTGCCCGCACGTTTTGCAGTGCAAGCACTACTTCGGAATGCTCCGCGCGTGGCGAAAAACGCATTGGCATTGCATCCTCTGGTGGTTTGCGAGCGCGCGAGGCAACGAAATCCACGAGCGAAAAGGTACAATCTTTCGATTGCCGTCCATATTGGGCGACAAGCCTCGTTGGTGGTTGTTGCAAGCCATCGGCTCGCGGAGAGATCCGAGTCCCGCGATCCCAAGAGCCGCTGCTGCACAACGTAGCTACCCCGCCCAAGCTAAGGCGAACGCAAGGTTCGCCTTTTCTTTTGTTGCCAGAAAGATTGACTGACCATGTTTGAAGCCATCCGCAAGCACTCAAAGATAGTGATGTTCTTGCTGGTCTTGCTGATCGTTCCTTCGTTCATTCTCGTCGGTGTGAACCAAAATTATTTCACCGAGAAAAGCCCCGTTGTGGCGCGAGTGGACGGCAAGGACATCACCCAAGCCGATTGGGATGCCGCCCACCGCCAGGCGAGCGATCGCCTGCGTGCGCAGAATCCGACCATGGACAGCAAGCTGCTCGACTCGCCCCAGGCCAAGTACGAAACACTGGAACGCATTGTGCGCGACAAGGTGTATGAAACCGCTGCGCGCGACATGCACTTTGCCACCACCGATGTGCGACTGGCGCGCGAACTGCAGAAAATTCCGCAGATCGCCGCACTGCGCAAGCCCGACGGCACACTCGATGCAGAAGCCTACCGTGCACTCGTGGGTCAACAGGGCCTGACGCCCGAAGGCTTCGAGAACCAGGTGCGCTACGACCTGTCCGTGAACCAGGTGATGGGCGGCGTGCTGAACTCATCCTTCAGCACACCTCAGGAAGTGAAGCTCGCGATGGACGCCGTCTGGCAAGGTCGTGAAATTCAGGTCGCTCGCTTCGACGCCAGCAACTACACCTCCAAGGTCACCACATCGGACGCCGATGTCGAAGCCTTCTACAAGGCCAACGCACCGCGCTTCCAGCAGAACGAACAGGCCGCCGTCGAATACGTCGTGCTCGACCTCGACTCCGTGAAGGCCACCATCGTACCCAACGAAGAAGACCTGCGCACCTACTACAAGGAAAACCTCGAGCGCCTGTCCGGCAAGGAAGAGCGTCGCGCGAGCCACATTCTGATCAGCGCTTCAAAGGACGCTTCGTCCGGCGATCGCGAAAAGGCCAAGGCAAAGGCAGAACAACTGCTGGCCGAAGTGCGCAAGAACCCCGCCAGCTTCGCTGAAGTCGCCAAGAAGGAATCGCAAGATCCCGGCTCCGCCAAGACCGGCGGCGATCTGGGCTTCTTCACGCGCGGCTCGATGGTCAAGCCTTTCGAAGAAGCGGCATACGCACTCAAGAAGGGCGAGATCAGCGACGTGGTTGCCTCCGACTTCGGTTTCCACATCATCATGCTGACCGATGTGAAGACGCCTCCGCGTCCTTCGTTCGAAGAACTGCGCCCCAAGCTCGAAGCCGATCTGAAGGACCAACAGGCTCAACGCAAGTTCGCCGAAGTGGCCGACACGTTCTCGAACACTGTCTATGAACAAGGCGACAACCTCAAGGCTGTGGCCGACAAGTTCAAGCTCAAGCTCCAGACCGTGTCCAACGTCACTCGCGTGCCGGGTCCCGAAACACAAGGCCCACTCGCCAACGCCCGCTTCCTCGAAGCCCTGTTCTCGCAGGATTCGCTGCAAAGCAAGCGCTCGACAGAAGCCACGGAAGTCGGCCCCAGCATGCTCGCCGCAGGCCGCATCACAAGCTACACCCCAGCCATGACGATTCCTTGGGAACAAGCCAAGGAAAAGGCCAAGACGTTCTACATCGCCGACAAGGCGGCCGAACTGGCTCGCCAGGATGGCGATGCCAAGCTTGCCGCATGGAAGGCTGCCCCCGCATCTGCCACCGGCCTGTCCGCACCCGTCACCGTTTCACGCGAGCAAGCGCATGACCAGCCCCGCGCCGTGCTCGACGCCGTGCTGCAAGCACCCATCGAGAGCCTGCCCACTTGGGTCGGCGTGAATCTGGGCGCCGCTGGCTACGCCGTTGCGAAGGTCGAGAAGATCGTGCCACGCGCAGCGCAGGATGCAGCCACCTATCAAAAGGAACTGCAGCAATACACTCAAGTCTGGTCCGGCGTGGAAGCCATGGCCTACTACGACTTGCTCAAGCAACACTACAAGGCCGAAATCAAGGCTCCGCGCCCCAGCGCAGAATAATTTGGACAATTTGATAAAAAACTTCACAGTTTTCCAAACGGACCAAAATATCGCGTTATAATTTCAATCTACACTACGGTGGCTGTAGCTCAGTTGGTAGAGTCCAGGATTGTGATTCCTGTTGTCGTGGGTTCGAGCCCCATCAGCCACCCCAAATACCCAAGGCCCCTTGAGAAATCAAGGGGCCTTGTCGTTTCTGGGTTCTACCGCCAATGAAACGGTCTCTGCATCACCCAAAGCTGCACACACCCAAAAGAAATGGCCTCGTGCTTTCACACGAGGCCATGTGGTATGCATCACTTGCCCCCAGCGCGATGCCGGATGCGATCAGTACATCAATCCGCTTCGATCTTCGCGCTCTTCACCACGCCTGCCCAGTTCACATAGTCGGCCTTCACGCGGTCGCCGAATTGCTGTGGGTTCTGGTAGTCGGCGGTTGCGCCCTGCTCTTCGGCCTTCTTGCGGAAGGCAGGGTCTTCCACCACCTTCTTCAGATCGGCGGTGAGCTTGTCGATGACGGGCTTGGGCACGGCCGCTGGAGCGAACAGACCGAACCACGAAGTCGCGTTCACACCGGCAAAGCCCGCTTCAGCGGTGGTCGGCACGTTGGGAAGGCTGGGCAGGCGCTCTTTGCCCGTCACCGCCAGCACGCGCAGCTTGCCCGCCTGGATGTGCGGCATGAAAGGAGGCGCGGTGCCGAATGTCAGGTCGACCTGTCCGCCCAGCAGATCCTGCAGCGCCGGGCCGGTGCCCTTGTAGGGCACGTGGACCATCTTGATGCCCGCTTGCTGCTCCAGCATCGCGCCGGTCACGTGCTGCAGCGAGCCATTGCCGGATGATGCGTAGTTGAGCTTGCCGGGATGGGCCTTGGCGTAAGCCACCAGTTCCTGCAGCGTCTTGGCGGGAACGCTGTCGCGCACGACGATGATCTGCGGCGCGGACATGATGTTGCCGATCGGCTGGAAGTCTTTCTGCTCCCACTGCGGTGCCTTGGTGATGTGCGGCGTGATCACGTGGTAGCCGGAGTACTGCATCAGCAGCGTGTAGCCATCCGGCTCGGCGCGCTTGACGAAGGTGGCGGCGATGGCGCCATTGCCACCCCCCTTGTTGTCCACCACCACGGATTGGCCGATGGCCGGACCGAGCGCCTGCGCGGCCATGCGACCCGCGAGGTCGGTGGTGCCGCCAGCTGCGGCTGGAACGACAAAGGTGATCGTGCGATTCGGGAAATTACCCTGTGCCGTTGCGCTGCCCGCAATGGACATGCCCAGTGCGCTCAGCGCAAGTGCGGCGACGAGTGGACGACGTTGAAGGTTCATGGGCTGTCTCCTGTTGATTTGTAGAACGAGAAATGAGTGGAAGATCGGCTCAGGCCGCGCGTGGCTGTTGTTGATCGCGGGCCAGAGCACGTTCGCGAATGGCATCGAAGTCGGCAGGCACGGGATGCGTATCCAGTCGCTTGCCAGCCTTGACGATCTGGCTAGGCACATCATGGCCGATCAGCGCGGGCAGGCTTTGCGAAGCTCCGATCAGCAGATCGAGATTCACGCCCGTGTCGTAGCCCATGCATTGCAGCGCATGCACGATCTCCTCGCTGCACACATTGCCGGAAGCGCCCGGCGCATAAGGGCAACCGCCCAGCCCGCCGAGCGACGCATCGAACTGCCGTGCGCCTGCATCGATGGCAGCCAGCACATTGGACAGCCCCATGCCGCGCGTATTGTGGAAATGCAGGGTGAATTCGGTTTTCGGCCAGCATTTGATGGCATGGGACGTGATACGCGCGACTTGCGACGGAAACGCCATGCCCGTGGTGTCGCACAGCGTGATGCCCTGCACGCCCAAGTCTGCAAAGCGCTGCACGAAGCCGAACACCTGCTCCTCCTGCACATCGCCCTCCATCGGGCAACCGAACACGCAGGACAACGACACATTCACCGGCACCTTGGCCTGCTGCGCGAGTGCGATCACCTGCGACAGCGCGGCAAACGACTGCTCGCGCGTCATGCGCAGGTTGGCGATGTTGTGCGTTTCGCTCACCGACATCACCAGATTCAACTCATCGGTACGCGCGTCGATGGCACGCTCCGCGCCGCGCATGTTGGGCACCAATGCGGTATAGACCACGCCCGGCACGCGCTCGATTTCGCGCATCACGATTTCCGCATCACGCAGCGCGGGAATCGCGGTTGGCGAGGTGAAAGACGACACCTCGATCTTCGCCAAACCCGCATGCGACAAGGCATTCACCAGCGCAATCTTGTCTTCGGTCGGCACGAACTGCTGCTCCATCTGCAGCCCATCGCGCGTACCCACTTCGCACATGCGAATGCGTGTGCCATTGCCATTCCAGACGGTGCTCATTATTGAATCACTCCCTTGTTGCGCAGCAGCGTGATCTGCTCTTGTGTGAGACCTGCTTCGGCCAGCACGGCATCGGTGTCATCACCCAAGCCGGGCGCAGAAGAACGCACACCGCCCGGCGTGCCCGACATCTTGGGAATCACGCCCGGCACCGTCACCGAATAGCCGTCGCGCGTTTCCTGCGTGAGCAGCATCTCGCGCGCCTTGTAGTGCGGATCTTCGGCGATGTCCTTGGCGGTGTAGACCTTGCCGGCCGGAACACGCGCTGCACCCAGCCCGTCCATGACTTCCTGCACTGTGCGCGCCGAGGTCCATTGGCCAATCGCCGCGTCGATCTCTCCCACGCGCGCCACGCGGCCCGCGTTGCTTGCAAGGTCGGGCGCATCGGCGAAATCCTGCCTGCCGATGGTCGTCATCAAGCGCTTGAAAATGCTGTCGCCATTGCCCGCCACCAGCACCCAGCCATCCTTGCACGGATAGGCATTCGATGGCGCAATGCCGGGCAGCGCACTGCCCGCAGCCTCGCGCACCGCGCCGAAAGCGCTGTATTCGGGAATCAGACTTTCCATGCAGTTGAACACCGCTTCGTGCAGCGCCACGTCGATCACCTGCCCCTTGCCGCCATGCGCCTTGCGGTGGTAGAGCGCCATCAGCACACCGATCGCGCCATGCAGCGCGGCCAGCGTATCGCCGATCGACACACCCACGCGCACCGGCACGCGGCCCGGCTCGGCCGTCAGATGGCGCAGGCCACCCATGGCCTCGCCGATCACGCCAAAGCCCGGCAGATCGCGGTACGGGCCGGTCTGGCCATAACCGGAAATCCGCAGAATGATCAGCCCCGGATTGAGCGCATGCAGTTCGTCGGGCGACATGCCCCAACCTTCCAGCGTGCCCGGACGGAAGTTCTCGATCAGCACATCGGCCTCGGCAATCAGCTTGCGCGCGATGTCCTGCGCTTCTTGCTGACGCAGGTCGAGGGCCACCGATTTCTTGTTGCGCGACTGCACCTGCCACCACACGGAGGTGCCGTTCTTGAGCAATCGCCAGTTGCGCAGCGGATCACCCGTGCCAGTGGCTTCGATCTTGATGATCTCCGCGCCAAAGTCGCCCAGCGTCTTGCCGCAGAACGGACCGGCGATGAGCTGCCCCATTTCCACCACGCGCACGCCCGCCAATGCGGTCGGTGTCAGTTGCGCGGCTGCTTTTGCCTGCTCGGTCATTGTTTGTCTCCATTCAGAACTTGAGTTCAATGCATCACTTGGGCGCGATGTTCGCGCGATTCGTCAGACACGCAAAACGCTGATGCACGACGCTGCCATCGCATTTCGGCATGGCAGGGCGACAAAGGCGATAATCGGGGCTTCATGAAACTCGATCCCGTATCCCTGCGCCTGTTCGTGGCCGTGATGGAAGAAAGCGCCATCGCCCGTGCCGCCGCGCGCGAGCACATCGCCGCATCGGCCGCCAGCCGCCGCCTGGCCGAGCTGGAAGACACGCTGCAGGTGGAGCTTTTCAACCGCAGCAATCGCGGCACCGAGCCCACGCCCGCAGCCTTTGCGCTGCTCCATCTGGCGCGCGGCGTGCTCAACGATCTGGACGGAATCGCCACGCAGATGCGCGACTACGGCGCCGGCGTGCGCGGCCATGTGCGCGTGGTGGCCAACATCTCCGCGATCACCCAGTTTCTGCCTGCCGAACTGCAAAGCTTCATGGCGGCGCACCCGCAAGTGCAGGTTCAGTTGCAAGAACAGATCAGCACCAGCGTGGCGCATTCCGTGGCCGAGAACGCGGCCGACGTGGGCATTCTGAACCACGGCAGCTACGGCGAAGAAGTCACGCTGCTGCCCTATCGCGAAGATGAGCTGGTCGTCGCCGTACCCGCCAGCCATGCTCTGGCGCGACGGCGCAGCCTGCGATTTGCCGACATCCTGCCCTTCGACATCGTCGGCATGCACCCCGGCAGCGCCATCAACAACCTGCTGATGCGCCACGCATCGGAGCACGAAATCCCGCTCAAGCTGCGCATTCAAGTCACCAGCTACGACGCGCAATGCCTGATGGTTTCAGCTGGATTGGGCGTGGGCATACTGCCGCTGGGCAGTGCGCAAATCTACCGGGGCGCGCTCGCGCTGCGCACCATTCCACTGGCCGAACCATGGGCCAAACGCAAGCTATCGTTGTGCGTGCGCTCGCTCGAATCGCTCTCCGGCGTGGCTCGCCTGCTGGTGGATCATCTCCGCGCAGGCTCTGGCGCAGGCAACAACGCCGTTTCCAAACCATGAATTCTTCGCCACAACAACCCCAGCGCTGGGACATCTTCTGTCAGGTCATCGACAACTTTGGCGACGTCGGCGTGTGCTGGCGTCTTGCTGCCGATCTGGGCGCTCGTGGCCATCGGGTGCGCCTGTTCATCGACGACGCAAGCGCACTGCAGTGGATGGCACCGAATGGTGCTCAGGGCGTGACGGTGCATCCTTGGCCCACGCAGGCACCACAAGATGATCCCGGCGATGTCGTGATCGAAGCCTTTGGCTGCGAGATTCCCGAAGCCGTCATCGCCGCCATTGCGCAGAAGACGAGCGACGGCAAGAACAGTCTCGTCTGGATCAATCTCGAATACCTGTCCGCCGAAAGCTATGTCGAGCGCTGCCATGCCCTGCCCTCACCGATCATGAGCGGCCCGGCAGCCGGGTTGACGCGCTGGTTCTTCTATCCCGGCTTCACCGAACCAACCGGCGGACTTCTTCGCGAGCCCGATCTGGCCGCGCGCCAAGCCGCTTTCGACCGCGATACTTGGCGTGCCAAGCAGGGGCTCGCCAAAGAAGACACCGCTTTCTCGCTGTTCTGCTACGAGCCCCCCGCGTTCCCACAGGTTTTCGCCGATCACCGCTTCACCGCCCAGTGGCTGGTCACTCCGGGCCGCGCCGCCGCCATGGTGCGCGCCGCGCTGCTGCCCGCTCATTCCGACAACCTGCGTTTTCTGCCGCCCGTCACCCAACCAGAATTCGACGAAATGCTCTGGGCCTGCGACCTGAATTTCGTGCGGGGCGAAGACTCGCTCGTGCGTGCGTTGTGGGCCGGTCAGCCGTTCATCTGGCAGATCTACCCGCAGCACGACAACGCCCATCACGAAAAGCTCGACGCGTTTCTCGATTGGATGCAGGCCCCGCCCTCGCTGCGCGCCGCGCATGCCGTCTGGAACGAACTGCCGGAAGCGACGAACATGCCTACCATCAGCAAGGACATGCTGGCGGAATGGCGCGCCTGCACCCAGTCCGCAAAGGCCCGGTTGTGGGCCCAAAACGACCTTCTGACGCAATTGCTGGGGTTCGTTGCAGAAAAAAGCTAAAATAGTCGTCTTTGCGCCAAACGAAGGCAGCACATCCCGTGCCCAGCCGGCGCGTCCCGCCGCGGACCATGCGCCGGGGTGACAGGGCAGTCCCAGCGACCTCGCCCATACGCCCCGCCCTGTGGAGCGGCCCAACTCGCAGTCAAGCAAGCTATGAAAATCGCTCAAGAAATCCGCGCCGGCAATGTGATCATGCACGGGAAGGACCCCATGGTCGTTCTGAAGACCGAATACGCACGCGGCGGCCGTGGCGCTGCCACCGTGCGCATGAAGCTCAAGAGCCTGATCGGCAACTTCGGCACGGAAAACGTGTTCAAGGCCGACGACAAGATCGACAACGTCATCCTGGACAAGAAGGATTGCACGTACTCCTACTTCGCCGACCCGATGTACGTCTGGATGGACCCTGAGTTCAACCAGTACGAAGTCGAAGCCGAAAACATGGGCGACGCCATCAACTACCTCGAAGACGGCATGACCGCCGAAGTGGTGTTCTATGACGGCAAGGCCATCTCGGTCGAACTGCCCACTTCCGTCGTGCGCGAAATCACCTGGACCGAACCAGCCGTCAAGGGCGACACATCGGGCAAGGTTCTGAAGCCAGCCAAGATCGCCACCGGCTTCGAAGTGTCCGTGCCGCTGTTCGTGGCTCAAGAAGACAAGATCGAAATCGACACACGTACTGGCGAATACCGCAAGCGCGTGTAATGAGTGTTGAACGGGTTTCGGCCCGTTCTTTTCCATTGCTTGAGAAGGCCTCCCCTGAGTTGGGAGGCTTTTTCTTTTTTGGCTTCTGCTGGGACGTTGTTTACGGAGGCCGGGAATTCCGCCCGGCGGCGGAGTGACTTTTCGCTGGCGCGCGAAAAGTCACCAAAAGCGCGCGTTGAAGTCATCCGGCGGAACTCGACTTCGCGCCGTAGGCGCTCCGCTCGGACAACCGCCGGAAGTCAGTTTGGAAGAGGTGTGTTACGGCACTTCGCGTTGCTCGTGCCCATACATCCCGCGACGTCGCGGGATGGTTGGTCCGCCCTGCCTTAACTGGCCATGTCCAGCACCACTCTTCCCTCGATCGTGTTGGCGCGCATGCGGTCGAAGATGTGGTTGATGTTTTCCAGCTTGTCCGTGCTCACGGTCGCGGCCACCTTGCCCAAGGCTGCAAAGTCCAACGACTCTTGCAGGTCCAGGCGCGAGCCGACGATGGAGCCGCGTACGGTCACGCCATTCAGCACCATGTTGAAGATGGACAGCTCGAAGCCTCCGGGTGGCAAGCCAACGAGGGAAACCGTACCGCCGCGGCGCACCATGCCGAGCGATTGCTCGAATGCCTTGGGCGAGACGGCCGTGACCAAAGCGCCGTGGGCACCGCCGATGTGCTTCTTGATGTAGGCCGCCGGGTCTTCCTTGAGCGCGTTGACCGTGACCGTTGCGCCAAGGCGGCTGGCGAGGTTCAGCTTGGCATCGTCCACATCGACGGCTGCGACGTTCATGCCCATGGCCTTGGCGTATTGCACGGCCATGTGGCCGAGACCGCCAATGCCGGAGATGACGACCCAGTTGCCGGGTT
The DNA here is from genome assembly GCF_011305535.1 of Diaphorobacter sp. HDW4B. Lineage (GTDB taxonomy): Bacteria > Pseudomonadota > Gammaproteobacteria > Burkholderiales > Burkholderiaceae_C > Diaphorobacter_A. Next base: position 4,365,111 of record NZ_CP049905.1, on the reverse strand, counting down.
TGCAGTCGGTCATCTTCAGGCCCTTGTAGACCGTCACGCCCGCGCAGAGGATAGGCGCGATCTGGATGAAGTCGGCGCTGTCGGGCAGCAGGCCGACGTAGTTTGCATCGGCCAGCGCGTATTCCGCAAAGCCGCCGTTGACCGAGTAGCCGGTGTTCTTCTGCTGCTCGCACAGCGTTTCCCAACCGCCGAGGCAGTGCTCGCAGTGGCCGCAGGCGCTGTAGAGCCACGGGATGCCGACACGGTCGCCCTCTTTCACGTGGGTGACGCCCGCGCCGACGGCGGCCACGTAGCCTACGCCTTCGTGACCGGGGATGAACGGGGGATTGGGTTTGACGGGCCAGTCGCCCGATGCAGCGTGCAGGTCGGTGTGGCAGACACCGCAGGCTGCGATCTTGACGAGCACATGGCCGGGATCGGGGCGCGGAACCTGGACTTCTTCGATGACGAGTGGCTTGCCGAATTCGCGGACGACCGCCGCCTTCATGGTGGATTGCATGGACTGACTCCTTCCTGAGAAGAAGTCAGAATCGCATTAATCCAGCTATCGGTCGTTGATTCGAGTCAAGAGTCCAACGAGGTCAGATCGGCACACCGACCAGGTCGTGACCTTGCGTGCCGACGATGCGCGCCTTGGTGAATTCGCCGACCTTGTAGGTCTTGCTGATCTTCTCGGGCGGCAGCAGATGCACGACGGCGTCGATTTCCGGCGCATCGGCATAGCTGCGGCCCACGCCGCCCTTCTTGCCCAGCGCAATGGACTTGTCGACCAGCACCTGCATGGTCTGGCCGATGCGGCGCTGCAGGCGGGCAATCGACACCTCCTCGGCCACCGCCATGAAGCGCGAGCGGCGCTCTTCGCGCACTTCCAGCGGCAGCATGCCGGGCAGTTCGTTGGCGGCTGCACCTTCGACGTCGCTGTAGGCAAAGCAGCCCGCACGGTCGATCCCGGCTTCACGAATGAAGTCGAGCAGATGCTGGAATTCCTCTTCCGTCTCGCCGGGGAAACCTGCGATGAATGTGCTGCGGATCACCAGCTCAGGGCAGATTTCGCGCCATTTCTGGATGCGCTCCAGATTGCGCTCGCCGCTGGCGGGACGCTTCATGCGCTTGAGCACATCGGGGTGGCTGTGCTGCAACGGCACATCCAGATAAGGCAGCACGCTGCCGGTGGCCATCAGCGGAATCACGTCGTCCACGCTGGGGTACGGGTACACGTAATGCAGGCGCACCCACGCACCGTAGGGCTTGGCGATTTCGCCCAGCGTCTGCACCAGTTCCAGCATGCGGGTCTTGACGGGCTTGCCGTCCCAGAAACCGGTGCGGTACTTCACATCCACGCCGTAGGCCGAGGTGTCCTGGCTGATCACCAGCAGTTCCTTCACGCCACCCGCGAACAGCGCGTGCGCTTCCTTGAGCACATCGCCAATCGGGCGCGACACCAGATCGCCACGCATCGATGGGATGATGCAGAACGTGCAGCGGTGGTTGCAGCCTTCGCTGATCTTTAAGTACGCGTAATGCCTGGGCGTGAGCTTGAGCCCCGCCTCGCCGAATGCGCCCGGCACCAGATCAATGAACGGATCGTGCGGCTTGGGCAGGTGCGTGTGCACCGCATTCATCACCTCATCGGTGGCATGCGGGCCGGTCACCGCCAGCACGCTGGGGTGCACTTCGCGGATCAGGTTGTCGCTCTCCTTGCCCGCCTTGGCACCCAGACAGCCCGTGACGATCACCTTGCCGTTTTCGGCGAGTGCTTCACCAATCGTGTCCAGACTTTCGCGCACTGCGTCGTCGATGAAACCGCAGGTGTTGACGATCACCAGATCGGCACCCTGAAAGGTTTTGGACGTTTCATAGCCCTCGGCGCTCAGTTGCGTGAGTATCAGTTCGCTGTCGGTCAATGCCTTCGGGCATCCGAGGCTGACAAATCCGACTTTGGGTGTTTTCGTGGGGGTGGCTGCTTCGCTCATCCCTCTATTGTCCCAGTTCTCGGGAACTGCTGCCGTTGGTTGGTTTTGAGAATGACGGGAAATAGCCTTCTCCCGCCATCCCAGCTCGGATCAGCGCTTGATGCCGAAGGCTCCCAGCATCTGTTCGGTCTGCTTTTGCATCTGCTCGGTCTGTTTCTGCATCTGCTCCTGCATCTGCGTGAACATGGCCTGCGACTGCTCCATGTAGTTGCCCATCATGCCCTTGTAGACGGGTGACTGCGGGCTCATGAACTGGGTCCACATTTCGGGCGTGAGGCCCTTGGCCTGCTCGGACATCTTGTTCTGCATGTCGGTGAAGGCCTGGATGTTCTTCTCCAGATACGAGCCCATGAAGCCCTGCATCGCATGGCCGTAGAAACGGATGATGTTGGCCAGCACGGCCTCGGTGAACATGGGCGCGCCGCCCGCTTCCTCTTCCAGAATGATCTGCAGCAGGATGCTGCGGGTCAGGTCCTCACCGGACTTGGCGTCGCGCACCACGACGGATTCGCCAGCCATGACCAGTTCCTTGACTTCCATCAGCGTGATGTAGGTGGAGGTGGATGTGTCGTACAGACGGCGGTTCGGGTATTTCTTGATCACGCGCTGCGCAGTCGGGTTTTCGGGCGTTTGGTTCTCTTCTTGCACAGGCGGCTCCTCGGACTTATCCATGTTTGATCAACGTTCAACTTCGCGGCAATCACATGCTGCCGTTTGATTCTAGGCAGTGGCCCGCTTTGCGCTTCGCTGGGTTTCCCTGATGCGCTTTGGGTAGATTGATTTTCGTGCAGGTCGTTCACGGTTCTGTGCGAACGTACGAAATATTCCGTCGCATGCCATCGCATGCTCCCCCAGCAGCACATTTCCCGTCACGCAATTGAAACAATCAATCAACAATTCAAAATAAATGTTAATTTGCTAATAAATTTTAGCTATTCATATTTCAATATTGATACACAACAAATAACATCTGGAGACAGATTCACGCAGGACAACACCCTGCTCCATCACTCAAACCAACCGAGGGCCCACGCATCATGAACGAAACACTGCAAGCCGGAGAACTGCTTCTCGAACCCACCTACGAAATCGGGCTGATCGCCCTTTCGTACTGCATTTCCGTGCTCGGCGCGTTCGTCGCGCTCACCGCCGCGCAGCACATCCGCACCGGTCGTGGGATCAGCTGGCTGAACCTGCTGGCGGCCGGCACGGCGCTCGGCGGCATCGGCGTGTGGTCCATGCACTTCACCGGCATGTTGGCGCTCAACCTGAGCATGGCATCGGGCTACTCGGCGTTCGAAACCATCATCTCCCTGATCGCAGCCATCGGTGCCACCTGCCTGGCACTCGGCTACGTGGCGAAGGCGCCGGGCAACAACGTACGCGTGGTGACCGCCGGCGGCCTGCTCGGTCTGGGCGTGGCCGTGATGCACTATCTCGGAATGTTCGGCATGCGCTTTCCCGGCTACATCATCTGGTCGTGGGGCATCATTGCCATCTCCGTCGTGATCGCCATGGTGGCCGCCAGCGCCGCTCTCTGGCTGGCCTTCCGCACCAAGTCGCTCGCCATGCGCGGCGTCGCCGCAGCGGTGATGGGCGTGGCTGTCTGCTCCATGCACTACACCAGCATGGCTGCCGCCGATTTCGTCTGCACATCGGCTTCGCAGCGCTTTGCCACACCACAAGGCCTGCTGGTGTTCAGTTCCATGGAACTGCCCCTCCTCACCGCCATCGCCGCCATCGGCATGGCCGTGCTGATCGGCTACGACCAACTGCTGCAACGCAACTTCGGCGCACGCCGCACAAGCCGCGCCATGAACTGATCTGACTCGGGGAGGTGGGTTGAGTCGGCACAGCGGTTCATCTCCCTCAACACAGTGGCTCACAACGACAAAGCCGCCTTGGCGCAAGCGAAGGCGGCTTTTCTGATCTTCACGTCACTGCGTCACGATCAAAAGGTATTCGACCAGCAACGGAGAGACGGCGCGTTCGAGTCAGCCCATAGCTGCCTTGCCGAACTATGCGAAGGCCCAGTGTTGAAACAGGCGCCATGCCCTCACCTGTTCCATCCCTCGACTGCAAATTCAGGCGTGCTTGCGTCCACGCGCGTTCAGCGCCGCCAATCCCGCGAGCAAGCCGGTCAGCAGCCACACCGCCCATTGCCCCAGCGTGGGAACGGGCGTCGCCAGCACAGCGGCTACGGTATGGAGATGCACTGCACTTTGCGTGGCTGGGAAATTGGCGTCACCGCTGTAGTTCGCGACGATGTTGTGATCTCCCACGGGCTTCACGATCTTCACGGACAACATGGCAACACCCAGTCCATCCAGCGGGACCGTGCCAAGCGAGTCGCTGCCATCCATCAACGTGACGGTTCCGGTCGGTGTCGGTGCAGCCTTCATCGTGCCTGCAACCGCTCTTTGCTTGGTCAGATCGAACGCCACGTTCACGGTAAAGGTCACTTCCTCGCCCGGCTTCGACGGATTGGGCGTGGAGCTGACCGAGACACCGGAAGCACCCTGCCCCACCTTGATGCTCTGCACCTGATCGGTGGCATCCAGGTACTGGGTGTCACCCTTCTGGCTGACGGTGATCTTGCAATCGCCTGCCACATTGAATGTCACAACGAAGCCCGACGAGGAGCATGCGCCGCTCGCCCCCAGAACCACCTGTGCCGATGACGGCCCCGCCTGCACATTCACCGTGTAGGTACTGCCCAAGCGTGGCGATGCAGGTGCGGTGGAGAGTATCGCCAGCGCTTGTTGGCCACGACTCACTGTGAATGTGACAGTGACCGACAGCTTTTTGCCCGTCTTCCGGTCTTCCACTTGCACCGTGGCGCTGAACGAGGCTGCCTTCGTCGGTTTGCCGATGATTGAGCCATCCGCCGCCAGCGTCAGGCCATCGGGCAGTGCACCGCCAATCACCGTGTAGTTGAAGTCCTGCGATCCGCCCGTGGCTTGCAGGGTGAGCGAGACAGCGATTCCCACCTCCGCAGTCTGCGCAGCAGGTGCAACAAAGCCCAGAACCTGCCACGGCGTTACCGGGCCGATGTTGGCCGATGGCGCACTGGTCATTGCCAGCGAATTGGTGATCGTGACGGTGAAGGTGTATGGCGTGCCGTTCGTCAGTCCCGTCACTTCGCATGACGTCACAGGGCTTCCGCTGGTGTCGAACGCGGCTACGTCGCAGCCTTGCACCGGCGTTGTGTTGTTGGGATTGGTGTAATGGACAACGAAGCGCGTGGGCGAGCCACCGCCCATGTTGGCTGGCGGAGCAAAACTGACCGTTGCCATCGCATCACCAGCTACCGCCGTACCGGTAGGCGCATCGGGCGATGCAAAGGTGATCTTGCGCACGCGGCCGGTGGCAAGGTCGGAAACATAGAGATTGCCAGCCTTGTCCAGTGCCGAATATTGCGGGTTTGCAAATTGGGCATCGATCGCAGGCCCGCCATCGCCCATCCCGTTGCTGCCACCACCCGCGATGGTGCTGATGATGCCGGTTTGACCGGAGATCATGCGCACGACGGCGTTGCCCGAATCGACCACGTAGATGTTGCCCATGGCATCCACCGAAACACCCGTGGGGGTATTCAGCAATGCATCTTTTGCAGGTCCGTTGTCACCCGTATAGCCAAAGTTCCCAAGGCCTTTCCCGGCAAGCGTGGTCACTTCGCTGGCCGCAGTGATTTCTCCATTGATGGCAGCCACCTTGCGCACTGCGTTGTTCGTGCTGTCGGCGATGTACAGATTGCCGTCCGCATCCAAGGCCAGTCCCGTCGGGAAAACCAGACGCGCATCACTTCCCGGGCCATCGACGAAGTCGCCCGTCCACCCTTTGCCGACCACTGTGCTGATCTTGCCATCCACCGCGATTTTCCGAATCGTATGGTTCTGCCAATCCGAGAACAGCAGATTGCCAAATCGATCCACCACCATGGCATCTGGTGAGCGCATCGTCGCCTGGGTTGCGGCGTTTCCATCGCCGCTGGAGCCCAGATTGCCCGTGCCTCCAAACAACGTCAGTGCAGATGCGCCTGAGGCCATTGTGAATATCTGATTCTTGGAGACATCGCCCAGAAACAGAGCGTTCTGCGCGTTGAAAGCAATACCCAAGGGGCTGGGAGAAGTCGCCGTGTTGGAAACGACATTGGCCTTGTCCACCAAACCAGTGGCAGGTGTCACAGCCAGCGCCTTGACAGCGCTGTTTCCCTGATCAGCCACGTGAAGATTGCCAAGGCTGTCGAACGCAATGCCTCTGGGTTTGTAGAGCTTGACCTGTGTGCCCGTCAATGCGCCACCAGAAGAACCGGACTCCCCCACCAAGGTGTTGATGATTCCGTTCTCATCGATCAATCGCAGCATCGCGTTGCCGTAATCCACGATGGCCAGATGATTGCGAATCCGGTCAAAGTAGATGCCACCAATCTTCATGAAGCGTGCGTTCAATGCAGGCGTTCCGTTACCTGCGTACTCGCCATCGTATTGGTCATAATAATCATTGGGATCCACCAAGTATGATCGATTGCCAAATCCAGCGATGACCGAAAGCTTGCGCGTAGCAGCATCAATTTTCGAAATGGTGTAGAGGCTTTGATCCACCAGATACAGGTTGTCCTGAGCATCCATTGCCAAGCTTCTCGGGAATACAAGCTGAACCGACAGCGGATCCACATTGCTGTGCAAAGTGCTTTTGGTACCCGTGGAAGATGTGCACGTGCCCGCGTAAATCGTTCGTGCCGAAGTAGCTGCATCGTAGCGATAGACACAAGGGTTCAACCAATCCGATACGAACAGGTTCCCCTTGCTGTCGACCACCATTCCTCCAATGCTTTTCACCACGGAATTGTCGGAAAAGATAGTCGTCGGCACGCCTGTCGCAAGATCCAACTTGATGACGCTACGCGGATTGGTTGTGCTCGTGTTTGCGATATACAGCGCACCCTTGCCATCCAGAAAAAGCAACCCGGGCGATGTCAACGTGAGTCCAGCAACTCCTGCACCTGCGATGGTCGTGATCACACCGTCCGGAGCAACCTTGCGGACGCGATCATTGCCCGAATCGGCAATGTAGAGATTGCCAGCCGCGTCCATCGCCATCCCGTCGGGGCTATCGAGACTTGCGACATTGGCCTGACCACCATCGCCGTCGGAGCCAAACTGCCCATTTCCCGCAAAGCGGGTGACCACGGATGTGGATCTGGTGTACTTGAATACGGTCTGACTGAGGCGGCCCGTGGAAATGAAAATATTCCCATCGGCATCCGTCAACGGGGAGTTGGGCCAGGTCAGCGTGAATGCCGTGATCGGCACGTTGTCACTGCCACCCATTACGGTATCTATGGTTTGCGCCTGCGCCGTCAACGATCCGAACATCAGCCCTGCAGCACCCAACACCCCTGCAATGGCTGCGACGCATCGACCAAGCAAAACAGAATTCCCGAGACCGAGGTCGTTTCGCCCCGTGGCCTTTTGAGCAATTGATAGCAATTGAATACCCTCACCTTCCAATTTGATGAGGAATTACATCAATTCGACCCCGTCTTGTATGTCCCCTAAACGGGTGAATTTGCAGCCCAAGAAGATAGGTGTTTACCCGTAGAAAGTCCCACCACGCTGCACGCAGCGACACTCAACAACTCACAAATCAGAAGTCATTCACCGACTCGCAGCGCGAGATGGACCACCGCCCAGTCCCCTCTACAAGGGACGAGCCAGCGCAACAGATGCATATAACCAGTTGTAATGAAAAACAGGTCACAATATGCATAGAGAAAACTACCCCACATCCAAGCTCCCATGGCCATCAGCCACTATCTCAAGGAAATCGGTCGCGGCGCGCGTGGCGCGAAGGCGGTTGATCGCGCGCAGGCGGCGGATCTGTTCGGGCAGATTCTGGATGGCCAGGTCACGGATCTGGAGATCGGCGCGTTCTGCATCGCCATGCGCATCAAGGGCGAGACGCTGGAGGAGATGAGCGGCTTTCTCGATGCCACGCATGCGCGCATCGCGCGGTTTCCGGCGACCGACCGACCGCTCATCGTGCTGCCAAGCTACAACGGCGCGCGCAAGCTGCCGGTGCTCACGCCGCTGCTCGCCCTGCTGCTGGCGCGCGAAGGGCTACCGGTGCTGCTGCACGGCATGCGCACCGAGGCGCGGCGCGTGCTGGCCTCCGACGTGCTGATGGCGATGGGCATCGCGCCGATCACTGCTGCGCACGCGCTGGCGAATGGCGAGGTGGCGCACATCGAGACCCGCCATCTGCATCCGCGTCTGGCGCAGTTGCTGGCGGCGCGTGAAGTGATCGGGCTGCGCAATCCGGCGCACAGCGTGGTCAAGCTGATCAATCCGGGGGCGAGCAATGCGCTGGTCATCAGCAGCTACACGCATCCTGAATACTTTGAAACGCTGAGCGAAACCTATTCGGCGCTCGGCATGAGCGGCGTGCTCTCGCGCGGTCTCGAAGGCGAAGTGGCGGCCGATCCGCGCCGCTCGCCGCGCTACGACGGCTTTGTGCGCGGCACGCATCTCGTGCTGCAGGAGCAGAGCCCCGGCACGGCGGGCGAGGTGCCCGGCCTGCCGACCGAGATCGACGTGGCGACCACTGCGCGCTACACCCAACAAGTGCTGGACGGCCAACTGCCGGTGCCAGCCGCCATTGCACAACAAGTCCAATACATCGTGCAGATCGCACAACGCGTTCGCGAGGAAGACCCCACATCATGCGCAACAGCCCAGTGAATCCAACCGCCACCATTGGCACGTGCACGCTCGTCGGCGCAGGCCCGGGCGATCCGGAACTGCTCACACTCAAGGCCGTGAAGGCCATCGCCAAGGCCACCGTGCTGCTGGTCGATGACCTGGTCAACATCGCCGTGCTGGAACACGCCTCGCCCGATGCGCGCATCGTGCATGTGGGCAAGCGCGGCGGTTGCAAGAGCACGCCGCAGACGTTCATCGAAAAGCTGATGGTCAATGAGACGCTGGCGGGCGAGCATGTGGTGCGCCTCAAAGGCGGCGACCCGTTCATCTTCGGTCGCGGTGGCGAAGAGATCGAGGCGCTGCGCGAAGCCGGCATCGAGGCCACGGTGGTCAACGGCATCACCTCAGGTCTGGCCGGTCTCACCGCGCTCAACACGCCCCTCACCCACCGCGATCACGCGCATGGCGTGGTCTTCATCACCGGCCACGCCAAGCCCGGCGACGAAGGCACGGACTGGCGACAGCTCGCGCAGACGGCGCACGACGCCAAACTCACGCTGGTGATCTACATGGGCATCAGCGGCTCGGAGCATATCCAGCAGGAGCTGCTGCACGGCCTGCCCGCCAGCACGCCCGTGGTGGTGATCCAGAACGCCAGCCTACCGCACCAGCGCCATGCAGTGACGACGCTGGGCGATCTGCGCAGCACCATCGAAGCGCACCAACTGGCCAGCCCATCGGTGATCGTCGTGGGCGATGTGGTGCGTGGAGTGCAGGCGGCTCAGTCGCGTGGCGACATCATCGAACCCGCTCCTGCACAACGCGCGCTTTGAGCACCTGAAGCCGCTGATCGGTCCCGCAATTAAGACGGGGTCGTGCCGAGAAACGTCAGTGACTCGGGATCGAGCAAGCCATAAGGAACGACCGCCTTGTGCATGCTTTTCGCCATCGTTGCTATCAACTGCGAATTCATTGCGGCCCCTTGTTGCGCGGTGCGCACATTCCCTCCCTGCAATGCGATGTTTTCAAATGGATCGCCATGCAACAATAGCTAATTCATAAGCCATTTGCAATATCCATAGAGAGGGACACATGCGATTCGGAGACCCCGTCATCAAGCGCCATCTGCGCGCTGTGGCCACCGCTGCCGCCATAGCCACGCAGGCCGCACTCGCCCTGAGTCTGTGCGCTGCCCCCGCCCATGCTTCGCCGCAGATCGAAGCGCTGTTCAGTGCAGCCGAGGTGGCCGCCAAGGCCAATGCGGATGGTCAACCCAGCGTACGAAGCACCATCGTCGATCTGGTAAAGCCGCTGGAATCCGCGCGCACGGATGCCGAGCGAATGGAGATCATGGCCGCGCTTTCCCAACTCGGAAAGATTCGCGGCAAAGGCGAAATGCAACTGGTCGAGATCCATCTGCCCGTGGTCTCGCAGAACCCGCTGCTGAATCTGGCGCGCAACACCAGCCTGAGCCCGCAGGTGCGCAAGCAGGCACTGCAGACGCTGCGCGACATCAACGCGCGCGACCCCGTACTGGACAAGGCGATTGCGCTGGCCGATGCCGACGCGGCCACATTCAGCAGCATGGGCGCGGACCTCAAGGACTTTCAGCGCCGCCGCGATGGCCGGGGCAATCTGAGCGAGCCTACCGCCACTGCGCTCGATCCGGCGCGCGAGGCCGCTGCAAGGCAATGGCTGAATGAGCGCCACATCCCCATCAACCGCACATCGCTGGAGTCGGCCGCATCCAGCCCCGAGCCCGAGGTGCTGCGCGCGCTGCTCGATGCAGGCGTGAACTCGGTGCCCAAGGATCGGATCGGCATGGGCGCGCTCACGCTTGCCGCCGCAACAGGCTGCATCGCAGGCCAGGCAGGCGCGCGCGATCCTCGCAAGGTGACGGAAGTCGCCAAGCTGCTGGTGCAGGCGGGCGTGAACATCAACGAAACGGATGACGCAGGCAACACGCCGCTGATCCAGGCTGCGCGCAGTTGCCCGCCCGCCGTGCTCACCTCGCTGATGCAGATGGGGGCCGTGCCCAATCATCGCAATGCGCAAGGATTTTCGGCGTTGAGCTATGTGTTGATCACCAACCAGTTGGCAAGCGCCGACGCGCTGATCGCACAAGGCGCGCGCATCACCAAAAAGGAAGCGGACAAGCTGTTCTTTGAAGCGCCCACCGATCCCGCGATGAAGCGCACGCTGGAGCGCGCCATCGACAATGCCCAGCCCGCCAACAACCTCAAGACCAAGAAGTGAACGACATGCAGATGCATCAAAGCCAACCGATCCGCTCCCCCATGCTCCGGATGCTTGCACTGACTGGCGCACTCATTGCGGGTGCCATGCCGCTGGGAAGTCAGGCACAAGCCAATCCACAACTGCCCCCGATGACCAAGGCCGAGGCCACGGAATACATCAAGGACAACGACATCTATCCCATCGCAGGCAATCTGGCAGGGATGATCATGAACGGCCGGATCGACGATGTCCGCGCCACGTTGGCCGTGGGCGTCGATCCCAACGAGAAGACGGTGCTGCCGCACACACCCATCAAGCTCGCCACCATGACATGCAGCGGCAAGCAGGTGCCGGTGGAAGACATCGTGACGATGATCCGCGTACTCGCGGCGGGCGGGGCCATCGTCAACACGCCCAGCCCCGACGCCAGCCCGATGATCACGGCGGCCCAGCAGTGCCCGACTCCCGTTGTCAAGGCGCTGCTCGCACTCGGTGGCGACCGCAACGCACGCACCACGCAAGGCTTCACGCCGCTGAGCATGGCGCTCATCGTGCGCAACTACGACGCGGCCCAGGCACTCATCGACAGCGGCGCCACCATCTCCAAAGAGGCCGCCGAAAAACTGAACCAAAGCGCGCAGGACGACAAGGCCAAGGCGCTGATCAAGAAGGCCACCAAGTAGCCACGCATCCGCTATCTGCGATTCGCGATCCATCACAATGGTCGCTCTGACCGCTCAGGGAATGCCATGACCCACGAGGACGCGACCACTTCCACCTTTGAAGCAGCGCTGCTGCGCCCCGCCCTGCCTGCTGGCGAAGCGCAGTGGGGCTTTGTGCTGCTGCCCAAGGCCGCCAGCGCCAAACTGCCCCGCAGAGGCAGGACCACGGTAGTCGGCTCGGTGAACGGTCAGCCATTTCAGGTCACGCTGGAGCCCGACGGTCAAAAGAGCCATTGGCTGCGCATCGACCCGGCGCTGCAGGAGGCGGCAGGTCTGCAGTTTGGCGAGACGGCGCACTACCAGATCGCCGCGGTGAAGCAGGAGCCCGAACCCGAGCTTCCCGCCGATCTGCAATCCGCATTGAACGCCGCGCCCGAGGCACTCGCGGTCTGGCGCGGCACGACGACGATTGCGCGCGTGGATTGGATTCACTGGATCGTGACCGCCAAGCAGGCCAGCACACGCGTCAAGCGAATCCGCGACGCATGCGAGATGCTTGCCTCAGGCAGCCAGCGCGTGTGCTGCTTCGACCCGTCCGGCTTCTACAGCAAGGCGATCACCGCCCCCACGCAGCAGAAAGATTGAACGCTCAGCCCTTGCTCGCCTGCTCGAAGCGTGCTGCGAATTCGCCGCGCAACTGCTTGCGGATCTGCGCGGCCGACCAGCGGCGCTTTTCGTCGGCGGTTTCAGGCGAGAGCATGGGCACCTTGGCGGGCTTGCGGTTTTCGTCCACGGCCACCATGGTGAAGAAGCAACTGTTCACATGGCGAACGACCTGGGTGCGAATCTCTTCGGCCACCACCTTCACGCCGATTTCCATCGACGAATTGCCGGTGAAATTCACGCTCGCGAGAAAAGTGACCAGTTCGCCCACATGGATGGGCTGCAGAAACATCACCTGATCGACGCTCAGCGTGACGACGTAGGACGACGAATAGCGTGCCGCGCAAGCATACGCCACCTGGTCGAGCAGCTTGAGAACGGCGCCGCCGTGCACGTTGCCGGAGAAATTGGCCATGTCCGGAGACATGAGCACGGTCATGCTGAGTTGGTGTGATGGGAGATCCATAGTGCCATTCTATAAATTTCTCGTTACACAAGCAGGGAAAGCAATTCGATAAACTCCCTCGCACTTACACATTGAGGCGGGAATCACACTCTCTAGCGCATTCATGCTTGAAAAACTCAACGATTTCACAGAAAGCCACGGCGAACTTCGCCAGGGCAAGGGACTGATCACCGGCGTCATCGCCCTCACACTGAGCTGCCTGTGCTTCCTCGGTGTGCTGGCGTTTCACTTTCCGCAGTATCTGACCACGCCCGAGCTGCGCAAGAGCTACGACGTGTCGGTGCTGCGCAACGTGATGCTGGTGGCGATGGTGATCGCAGGCGGCATGTCGCTGGCGAACATTGTGCTCAACCGTTCGCGCTGGCTGTCCAGCTTCGCTTTCGGTCTGGTGGCGCTCACCGCGATTCTCGGCGGCCACAAGGTCGAGGTCGATCCGAATTTCCCAAGCAACACGCCCTACATCGGGCTCGACTGGTTCATTCTCGACCTGTTGGGTTCTTCGCTGATCTTCATCTTCATCGAAAAGCTGTTCGCGTTGCGCAAGGACCAGCCGATCTTCCGCGCAGAGTGGCAGACGGACTTTCACCACTTCATCGTCAACCACATGGTGGTCGGCTTTGTGCTGCTGGCCACCAACCTCATGGTGCACAAGTTCTTCGGCTGGGCGGCCAACGACGGCATTCGCGGCTGGGTGGCCAATCTCAACTTCTGGGTGGCGCTGTTCTTCATCGTGCTGGTGGCCGATCTGGTGCAGTACTGGACGCACCGCGCCTACCACGAGACCAATCTGGGATGGCGTCTGCACGCCGTGCACCACAGCGTCAAAAGCATGGACTGGATGGCCGGTTCGCGCCAGCACATCCTTGAATTGCTGATCACCCGCACGCTGGTGCTCGCGCCCATCTACGTGCTGGGTTTCAGCAAGGAAGTGATCGATGCGTACATCATCATCGTGGGCTTTCAGGCGGTGTTCAACCACGCGAACGTGAGCGTGCGTCTGGGGCCGCTGCGCTACGTGATCGTCACACCCAACTTCCACCACTGGCACCACAGCCAGGATCAGGAAGCGCTCGACAAAAACTACGCCGCGCACTTCGCGTTCCTCGACTACCTGTTCGGCACCGCAGTGAAAAGCGACAAGGTCTGGCCCGAGAAATACGGCGTGCTCGGCGACTACGTGCCCAATGGATTCCTCAAGCAGCTCAAGTTTCCGTTCGTCTGGAAAGGCTGAGCGCCGGGCCTCGTTCAGCACAAGCTGAGACAATCGCGGGTTTGCCACTTCGGCAACCCGCTTTTTTGTTTCTGCCGTGCCCCAAGCCTCTTCCCTCACATTCGACGCCATCATCATCGGAGCCGGTGCCGCCGGCCTGTTCTGCGCTGCGCAAGCCGGTCAGCGCGGACTGAAGGTCTTGCTCATCGATCACTCCGAAAAAGTGGCCGAGAAGATCCGCATCTCCGGCGGCGGGCGCTGCAACTTCACCAACCGCGATCTGGATGTGCGTGCGCCGCACAAGCATTTCGTCGGCCAGAACCCGCAGTTCTGCCGCTCGGCGTTGTCGAAATACACGCCGCAGGATTTCATCGCGCTGATCGACAAGCACGGCATCGCGCACCACGAAAAGCACAAGGGCCAGTTGTTCGCCGATCGCTCGGCAGAAGACATCATCGACATGCTGCTGGCCGAATGCGCCGACGGCAAGGTCGAGCGCTGGCAGCCCTGCTCGGTTGGCAAGATCGAGGCGTTGGCCGACACCGGCGCGGATGCAGGCGCGCCGCGCTACCAGTTGGAAACCTCGCGCGGCACAGTGCAGACACGCAGTCTGGTGATCGCCACCGGCGGGCTGTCGATCCCCAAGATCGGCGCGACGGACTTCGGTTACCGCATCGCCACGCAGTTCAATCTGCCGCTGATCGAACGCAGGCCGGGCCTCGTTCCCATGACCTTTGACGGCGCGGCTTGGGAGCCCTACGCGCAGCTCGCGGGTCTGGCCCTGCCCGTGGAAATCAGCACCGGCAGCAAGAAGGAACGCATGGCGTTTCTCGAAGACCTGCTGTTCACGCACCGCGGCCTGTCGGGCCCGGCGGTGCTGCAGATTTCGAGCTACTGGCAACCCGGAACGCCGATTGCGATCAACCTTGCACCGACCGAAGACTTCGCCGCGCAATTGCTCGAAGCCAAGTCGCGCTCCAAAAAGCTCATTGCCAACGAACTGGCAGGCAAAGTGCCGTCGCGCCTGGCCGAAGCGTGGGTACAGCAAAGCCCCGACTGGCAGCGCCCGATCAACGAAGCGGCGGACAAGGCGCTCGCCAAACTCGCCGAAAAACTCTCGCGCTGGGAGCTGACTCCGACCGGCACCGAAGGCTACAAAAAGGCCGAGGTGACACTCGGCGGCGTGGACACCAAGGCCCTGTCGCAACAGACCATGGAAGCCAAGTCGCAACCGGGTCTGTACTTCATCGGCGAAGTGGTGGACATCACCGGCTGGCTCGGCGGCTACAACTTCCAATGGGCATGGGCGAGCGCGCATGCCTGTGCTCAGAGTCTGTAATCGGGCTCGAAAAAACGCCGGGCAAGCACCGAACACGCCGTTCATGCATCATGCGTGCATCCCACGAAAAAGGAGCGCGAGACATGATTGCAGTGATCTTCGAAGTCGAGCCCGCCGAGGGCCATCGTCAGACCTATCTGGACATCGCTGCGGGCCTGCGTCCCGAGCTGGAACAGGTGGACGGTTTCATCTCCGTCGAGCGCTTCGAGAGCCTGACGCAGCCGGGCAAACTGCTCTCGCTGTCGTTCTGGCGTGACGAGGAATCCGTAGCCCGCTGGCGGGCCTTGGAGCATCACCGCCAGGCCCAATCGGCAGGCCGCGCGGGCGTGTTCGCCAACTACCGCCTGCGCGTGGCGCATGTGCTGCGCGACTACGGCTTGAACGAGCGCGACGAGGCGCCCGCTGACGCACGCAAGTTCCACGGCTGATTCCCGCCTCGCTCGCTCGTTCATTCAATCGTTCATGCAGGAATCCACCGCCCCATCGGCACCGATGCAGCCGCCTTTTCACGGTTTTCACGGAACGGCTGTGGTGCGCGCGGCCTTTGTTTCCGCCGTGCTGGGTTGGGGGCTTGGTTTTTACGGACCGCCGATCTTTCTGCATGCAGTCATGGCGTCCACGCAGTGGAGCGTGTCGCTGGTGTCGGCGGCGGTCACCCTGCACTTTCTGTTCGGCTCCATCGTCGTGTCGCGCCTGCCGCGGCTGCATGCGCGATATGGCGTTGCCCGCGTCACATGGATCGGCGCGTGTTCGCTGACACTGGGTGTGATCGGCTGGGCCTGCGCGCGGCAGCATTGGCAGCTCTTTGTTGCCGCACTGCTTTCCGGCGCGGGCTGGGTCACGATGAGCGCGGCAGGCATCAACGCCATGGTGTCGCCGTGGTTTGATCGGCAGCGCCCGATGGCCCTCTCCAAAGCCTACAACGGCGCGAGCGTGGGCGGCATGCTGTTCGCGCCACTGTGGAGCATTTTGATCGCGCAGTTCGGTTTTCCAATGGCGGCATGCATCGTGAGCGCCTGCACGCTCGCCATCATGTTCTGGCTGACCCGGCGGGTGCTGCGCTTCACGCCCGAGATGCTGGGCCAGTTGCCGGATGGGCGCGCCGCCGGTGCCTTGCAACCAGCGCCCGCGACTACGACTTCAGCCGCGCGCCCACACAAGCCACTTCCCGGTCGTGCGCTGTGGCACAACGCCCGCTTTCAGACACTGGCCGCCACCATGTCGCTTTCGCTGATCGCACAGACCGGCCTCGTCTCGCACCTGTACGCCATCCTCGCCGTGCAGATGGGAACACGCGGCGCGGGCTGGAGCATGACGCTGGTGACCGCCTGCGCCATGCTCGGCCGCATGCTTTACGCCAGAGCCATGCCGTCGGTGCGCGATCGCCGCAGCCTCGCCTGCGTCAGCTACGCCATGCAGATGTGCGGCGTGCTGCTGCTGTGCGTGGGCGGCTCGGGCGTGCCGCTGTGGCTGGGCCTGGTTCTGTTTGGCGCGGGCATCGGCAACACGATCTCGCTGCCACCGCTGATCGCGCAAGCGGACTTCGCCGCGTCCGACGTGGCACGCGTGGTCGCGCTCATCGTCGCCATCTCGCAGGCGCTGTACGCGTTTGCGCCGCTCGGGTTTGGACTGCTGCTCAGCATCGCCCCCAGCCATGTCTGGCTGTTTTCCGGCGCAATGCTGCTGCAAGGGCTGTCGATCCTGACCCTGTGGCTTGGCCGGAGCAAACCGATCGATCAGCCAAAGGTCTCCAGCACCTGAAACACCCAGCCGTTTCCCCAAATCGCCCGCCAAAAAAGATAGCGACTTGCCAAGCTCCAATCAGCCGCTATAATCTTGGGCTTTGCTGGCAATAGCTCCGCCGGCCAATACTAGTTACTTC
Organism: Diaphorobacter sp. HDW4B; assembly: GCF_011305535.1. Taxonomy (GTDB): domain Bacteria; phylum Pseudomonadota; class Gammaproteobacteria; order Burkholderiales; family Burkholderiaceae_C; genus Diaphorobacter_A. Next base: position 4,347,974 of record NZ_CP049905.1, on the reverse strand, counting down.
GAGGCGGGGCAAAACCGCCGTGCATGGTTTTCAGGCCCGATCTTCCCGGAAACCCTCTCTCGGCAAAAAATTGGAAAACATTAGCTAATGACCACCATCCGTGTAAAAGAAAACGAACCCTTTGACGTTGCTCTGCGTCGCTTCAAGCGCACCATCGAAAAGCTGGGCCTGCTGACCGACCTGCGCGCTCGCGAGTTCTACGAGAAGCCAACTGCAGAGCGCAAGCGCAAGAAGGCAGCTGCCGTCAAGCGCCACTACAAGCGCGTTCGCAGCATGCAACTGCCCAAGAAGCTGTACTAATCTCTCGATTAGTCATCAGTTTCGGCGAGTTCATCTACACGCCAGAAGCCGCGCTAGGGACGCCAAGCGCGGCTTTTTTGTTTTCAAAAACTGGAAACGGCCCCTCCCCGCATTGAACAGCAGACTCAACAGAGCCCGGAGCGACCGATCCCACCAGCCACAATGCCAAGACAGCCCTTCAGGCGCGACGCAAAGCCGCAGACAGTACTCTCGTACGACAAGGCTTTGCAACAAAGCATGAAGGGCTGTATTGGCACCTCAAAACGATTGACCCATCGAAGCCGCAAGGCTTCGTAGCCAAGCAAACACGCAAGGAGTAAATCAAATGAGCCTCAAAGCAAAAATCTCGGACGACATGAAGACGGCCATGAGGGCCAAGGATTCGGAACGCCTGGGCACCATCCGCCTGCTGCAAGCCGCCATCAAACAAAAAGAAGTCGACGAACGCATCGAACTCGACGACGCAGCCGTCGTCGCCATCGTCGACAAGCTCATCAAGCAGCGCAAGGACAGCATCACCCAGTTCGAAGCCGGTGGCCGTCAGGACCTGGCCGACAAGGAAAAGTCGGAACTCGCCGTCCTGCAGGTCTACCTGCCAGCGCGCATGTCCGCCGAAGAAGTGACCGCCGCCGTCAAGGCCATCGTGGCCGAACTGGGTGCCTCCGGCCCCGGCGACATGGGCAAGGTGATGGGCGCCGTGAAGTCCCAACTGGCTGGCAAGGCCGACATGGGCCAGGTGTCCGCAGCCGTCAAGGCCGCACTCGCAGGCTGATCACCCTCTTCCGATCGCCCCTCAAGCGGAGCTTCTGACCGGCAGCAACGGCAGACGCAGACTCCGCTTCAAGGTGGCCAGCGCAATCGACGTGACAAAGCGCTGGATGTTCTGGTCACCTTCAAAAAGCCGCTTCGTCAGCGCCTGATATTCCTGCATGTCGGCCGCCGTCACGATCAGCAGATAGTCCGTCTGCCCGGTCACGCTGTAGCACTGCTGCACCGCCTCTTCCTGCGCCACGCGCGCACGAAAACCCGCCGTGAGCGCATCCAGCTCGTTCACCAGTTGCACTTCAATGAAGATCGTCAGCGGCCTGCCCAGCGCATCGGGATTGAGCACCGCCGCATTGCCCGCAATCACCCCGCTGTCCTGCAAGCGCCGAATGCGCCGCTGAACCGCAGCGGGAGACAGATGCACCCGCTCCGCTATCTCGCGCTGGGGCGTCAGATTGTCGGACTGCAAAATCGCCAGAATGGCTACGTCAAAACTGTCGAGCTCTTGTTGGTTCACATGCCGCCTGCTGCTTTTTCGCTGGATTGAAAACAGAGTGAACGAGTGAAAATTGCATTCAGCCCCTCAACAAGGCGCAATTTCACACCCGAGTGCGCAATATTATCCCGAGCATGCAACATTCCCTGTGGCAGCGCCTGCTGCCTTCGCTCGCCGTGCTCGGCTCGGTCATTTCGCTCTGCGTGGGCACCAGCTTTGCCAAGCATCTTTTCCCCGTGATCGGCGCACAAGGCACGACCGCCCTGCGCGTGGGCTTCTCCGCGCTCATCCTGATCGCCATCTGGCGTCCGTGGCGCTTCGGCCCCACCAAAGCGAATCTGCGGCAGATCTTCATCTTCGGCACCGTGCTCGGCCTCATGAACCTGCTGTTCTACATGGCCATCAAACGCCTGCCCTTCGGTGTGACCGTGGCCATCGAATTCGTCGGCCCGCTCGCAGTAGCAGTATGGGCCTCCCGCCGCACACTCGACCTCGTCTGGATCGCCTTGGCCGCGCTCGGCCTCTTCATGCTGCTGATCCTTCCAATGTTCGGCGTACAAGTCGGCGCACTCGACCCCATCGGCCTCGTCTACGCCATCGCCGCATCCGTCTGCTGGGGCGGCTATATCGTCCTCGGCAAACGCACCGGCAACCTGCACGGCGGCATGGTCGTTTCGCTGGCACTGCTGTCAGCCGCCATCGTGGTCGTGCCCTTCGGCATCGCCGAAGCCGGGATGAAACTGCTCACCCCTTCCCTGCTGCTCTATGGCCTTGCCGTTGCGGCGGTATCGAGCGCCATCCCCTACTCACTGGAAATGTTCGCCCTCAAACGCATGTCCCACAGCGGCTTCTCCACCATGCTCGCAACAGAGCCAGCCGTCGCCGCATTGGCCGGCATGCTGCTGCTGAGTGAACACCTCAGCGTCTTCCAATGGACCGCCATCGCCGTCATCATGGCCGCCGCCATGGGCAGCGCACTGACCGCACAGCCGCAGCCAGCCCCAGAAGTCACCCCAAAAAACAAGCTCCCCACCCCTGCCTGACCCCGATCTCGCGCCATCGCGAGATAAACGGGCACGAGCGCAGCGAAGTGCCGAAACACACCTCTTCCAGACTGACTTGCGGCAAGCTGTCTGAACGGCGCGCCTACGGCGCAAAGTGAGTTTTGCCGCAGGTATTCAAAGCGCCTTTTGGTTACTTTTGCGCGCAAGCAAAAGTGACTCCGCCGCCGGGCGGAATTCCCGGCATCCGCGATCAACCCCACAGCCAAGGCCCGCACCGCCAGCGAAAAGTTACTCGCCCGCCGGGGCGAGACCCGGCACCCGCAATCACCCCACCTCCACGCGCTGGAAATACTCCATCAAAAACTCAACACAAACCCGCACCTTCGCCGACACCTGCAACCGTGTCGGATAAACCGCCCACACATTCGCCTCCTGCCCCCACTCAGGCAACACCTGCACCAGTCGCCCCGAGCGCAGATGCTCGCGCACATCCCACAGCGACCGCAGCGCAATGCCATGCCCGTCAAGAGCCCATTGCACGACGATCTCGCCATGGTTGGCCGACAGCGGCCCGGTCACCTTGAGCGTGCGTTCATCCGCCCCGGCGCGCAGCTTCCACACGCCGAACGAGTGATCGCGCTCCTTGATCACCAGACAGTCATGCGCAGGCAATTCGGTGATCGCGCGCGGCGTGCCACGGCGCTGCAGATAAGCCGGTGCCGCGCACAGCACGCGGTGGTTGTCGGCCAGCCGCCGCGCAATCAGATGCGGCGCAATATCGTCCCCCACGCGCACATCCAGATCGAAGCCTTCGCCCGCCACATCGATCAGCCGATCGAACACCTCCAACCGCACCTGCAGGGCCGGGTATTTCTGCACCAGCATCGACATCGCCGGAGCCACCACATTGCGCCCGAAGCCAAAACTGCAACTCACCCGCAGCAGGCCGCGCGGCTGTTGGCGCGTGATGGTCACCTCCTGCATCAGATGATCCATGTCGTCCAGAATGCGCAGCGCCCAGTGAAAGACCCGCTCGCCTTCCTCCGTCACCACCACTCGCCGCGTCGTGCGATGCAGCAGCTTGGTCGCCAGCGTTTCTTCCAGCACCCGAATGCGCTTGCTCACATAGGCGGGCGACGCGCCCAGTTCCTCCGCCGCTGCGGTAAACCCCGCCTTGCGCACCACGGTCGCAAACACACGCAAATCATCGGGATCGGGAAAACTATTCACAGTTTGGAAAAAATGAGTCGTCAATCCACGTATTTTATTCACTGCGTTTTTAGTGGAAACTAGCCGCCATTCCCCATCTCACCTTCCCCATTTCCACCAAACACGAGGCATTCCGCTCATGTCCAGCACATCCACACAGAAAAAAACCTACCGCATCGCCGTCCTGCCGGGGGACGGCATTGGCCGCGAAGTCATGCCCGAAGGCCTGCGCGCCGTCGAGGCCGCCGCGAAGAAGTTCGATCTCAAGCTCGAATTCGAGCACTTCGACTGGGCGCATTGCGACTACTACGCCAAGCACGGTCAGATGATGCCCGACGACTGGAAAGCCCAACTGCAGGGCTTTGACGCGCTGTTCTTCGGCGCCGTCGGCTGGCCCGCCACCGTGCCCGATCACATCTCGCTGTGGGGCTCGCTGCTCAAGTTCCGCCGTGAGTTCGATCAGTACATCAACCTGCGTCCCGTGCGCCTATTCGACGGCGTGCCCTGCCCGCTCGCCAACCGCAAGCCCGGCGACATCGACTACTACGTGGTGCGCGAGAACACCGAAGGCGAATACACCTCGCTCGGCGGCATCATGTTCGAAGGCACGGATCGCGAAATCGTGATTCAGGAATCGGTCTACTCGCGCAAGGGCGCGGACCGTCTGCTCAAGTACGCCTTCGACCTTGCCCTAAGCCGCCAGAAAAAGCACGTCACGCTCGCCACCAAGAGCAACGGCATCGCCATCAGCATGCCCTGGTGGGACAAGCGCGCGGAAGATGTCGCCAAGGCGTATCCCGAAATCACGCTCGACAAGCAGCACATCGACATCCTCACTGCGCGCTTCGTGCTGCAGCCCGACCGCTTCGACGTCGTGGCCGCCACCAACCTGTTCGGCGACATCCTCTCCGACCTCGGCCCCGCCACCACCGGCACCATCGGCTTGGCCCCGTCCGCCAACCTGAACCCGGACCGCGTGTTCCCATCGCTGTTCGAACCCGTGCACGGCTCGGCCCCCGACATCTACGGCAAGAACATCGCCAACCCCATCGCGATGATCTGGTCCGGCGCACTGATGCTCGACTTCCTCACCCACAGCGAAGGCGCAGGCCGCGCCGCACACGACGCCATCCTCCAATCCATCGAAGAAGTGATCAAGAGCGGCCCGCTGACACCCGACCTGGGCGGCAAGGCCAACACGACGGAGTTGGGCGAAGCGATTGCCGCGCGCATTGCAGCGCTGTGATGTGATGCGATGCGATGCGATGCGATGCGGCGTGATCTGAACTGATCCGAGCTGACGAAAAAAATCGCGGGCCATCCACCCAACGGATGCCCGCGATGGATCGGCTGGAACGCGACCCGCTCAGTCTCTCGCGTCGTTGTTCAAGTGCCGAAGAATCGCATCCCGCGCAGGCTGATGCTTCAACCACGCAGCAAACCGCTGCACTTCATTGAACCCTTCGTCTCCCACCACGCCACGAAAGCGTTGCAACGCGGAATCCCGCAGCGCCTGCTCGCGCAGACGTCGTTGATAAGGATCGGTGGAGATCGAGGTGATGCGCGTGTGCAGCCCCTGCGCCTTCAGATACTGCCACTCGCCCGCATCCAGCCAGACCTCTTCGCAGTGAAAGCAGAAGTCCAGCCCATGCGCCTTGTCGGCCAGCACGTTGTAGCGCAGCATGATCCGACTGCACTTCGGGCACGGCAATGCGCGCTTGGTGTCCTTGGCATCATCTCCCTCGAAAGACTGTGCACCGCTTTCATTAGCACCCCGATGGGTCTTCACCCAATCGAGATAGGGCGCCAACGACAGCAACTCACCAGAACATTCATTGCACTGATAAGACGCAGGCCCGTTGTCGATTCTTGTCGGCATCAGCGTGCCGGTATTGCAACTGCAGCAAAGCATGGATGAAACCCTCTCTTGTAATTCATTGGATTCTGAAGACAAACAAACACTTCAAAGCATTGTAGAGGGGCATCTCGCAACGACTCCGCCCTTGGACAGGGGCGTATCTAGCCCTACTTCAGCCGGATCTTCTTCTTCACCACCGCATTAGCCTTTTCCACGCTTTTGCGCTCCTCGAAAACCTGCTTCAAGTGCCGCAGATCGTCCGGTGTCAGGTGCTTTTGCGCGTGCAGAAACTGCTCCTGTTCTTCCTCGCGAATGTGGTGCAGATACTCGTCCTTCACCTTCGAGAATCGGCGCAGCCAGCCGCTTTTGGCCATGTCACGCGCCGCCAGATCGGCGAGCAGTTTGTCCATCTCCTTGTGCTCACCCACTGCGTGTCCCGCGTCCTCCGTGGTCTTGGGATGGCGCATGACGGAGGACCACAGCGCCTGCTCTTCTGCTGCAGCATGTCCGTGGATTTCGAGCACCAGTTCCTTGAACAGCTTCTTTCTGTCCTTCGAGTCACCATGGGTCGCGGAGATCATGGCGAGCAGCGCACGGTGACGGTCATGGTCCTCCACAAGCCTGCCAAAGATGTCTTCTTTACCGCGAAACTTTGTCCTGGGCGTGCTGCCGATCTGCGCAGGCACAGCGGGTGCGATCTTTTTCGCCTTGGCGACCGCGCTGGCCTTGGCATCGGCAGCGGTGCGCTTGCCTATGCTCTTGGTTGGTGCGCGAGACTTTGGAGTGGTTGTCATCGTGGCTTCATCCTTATGGCTGTTGGGAACAACATTCGGAACAAACCAATCTACGCAAGACACAAGCCCATTCGGGTAAGACATGGCGCATCGCGCGTGTGGGACAGACACAGACGTGCCATGTGAAACAAGGAAAATGGCAGCGTCAACGACCAGCAAGGCAATGCCAAAGCGACTCGTTTTCTCTCACTTTCATGGAGCTTGCAGTCATGCGCACTCTTGGTAAAACCCTTCGTCACTTGAGCGTCGCCGCCTCGCTCGCGCTTCCCGTCTTGCTGGCTCACGCCGTCGACATCACCATGCCCAGCGGCGTGTTGAAGGTCGATATGCCCAAGGGCTACACCGAACTGAGCGCCGCCGAGATCGATTCCAAATTCGGTCGCAATGGGCGCAAACCGCTCAAGGCTTATGGCAATGCAAAACGCACGAGCACGGTGTCGGTGACTTGGTCGGAAATGAAAAAGCCGCTCACTCAGGAAAGCCTGCCCGAGCTGAAAGCGGCCATGGAAAACGTGATGCCCAAGCTCACCCAAGGCCTGGTCTTCAACGACAAGAAGATGGTGAACGTGGGCGAGCGTCAATGGGTACTGCTCGACAGCACGGTGCCCGCCATCGACACCAAGCTGCGCAACATGATGTACCTCTCCGACATGGGCGGAAACATGGTGGGCGTGAATTTCAACTCCACGCTCGCGGAGTTTGGAAGCCAGAAAAGCGCGTTTGAAGCGGCCGCACAAACCTTGAAAGTGGAGTGAAACGTCACGCCACTCAGGCAGCCACTCCACCGCCTACCAGATCACCAGAATCCGCGCGTTCTCTTCTTCCTTGATGGACTCGGCAAGCTCCTTGGCGGTGGAGATCGCGTTGTCGAAATCCTTGTCCTTGGCTTGGTAGTTTCGGCGCATGTGCTCCACACGTCCGCTGTCACAGGCACCACCAGAAGCACAGCGCTGCGCCACGGTGAACTCTCGCTCGTCGCACTGCAGCCCCAGTTCACAGGGAACCAGATAAGCCGCCACACCCACGACTTCTTCTGCACCAGGACGGAACCCGCCGCGCAGATAAGTGTGCATCACGCGTACCGTGGCCTTGCCATGCTCGTCCAGCACCGGCCACTTTCTGGTGAGTTGCTGGATGAAGAGCGGATCCTGCAGATTCTTGGGCAGTTGGATGAGAATGCGCTTGCCTGGCTCGCGCGTCTTGTCGGGGCCGGAGATGCGCATTTTCTCGCGCGGTGCCGATGCGACATGGCTGGCCCTGGCCACAAAGTCCCGCTCCGCCAATATCAATGGGTCCTGCACGTCCGTCACGGGCGCAACGTCCACCCACGGGTTGCTCAGTTGCGCGTTGCTGATGTTCACGCAACGCCCGCGCAGCAACTCGATGGCCTTGGACCTTGGTGCATCAGAAGCGAGACCTGCAGCTTCGCTGTCCTTCTTCCATTTGTCGGACTGACTGCGCACGAGTTTGCACTCGGCGATGATCTGGCGCGCATAGAACTCGCCGCCATTCGCCGGGTCTTTCAAGCCTGCAGAAAGCAGTGGTGCATAGTCCGTCGCCCCGTTGTACTGCTTGAGATATTCCGCCGTCACCGACTGCGCGAAAGCAGTGGATGCAAGACAGGCGAAACCCAAGGCTGCAAGCCACGATGCTTTGACCATTGCATGATTTCCTTCTCTTGATTTCAAAAGCCACGGCGCAGATCACGCCATGACGGCAACCAAGTTTCCCAGAAAATAGACAGGCAGGGTCGTTGCGAGCAACGCTCTTACATGAGGTTGCGCTTTGGCACTTGGGTCTCGCTGAATTCCGGCAACCTCCAAGAACCCCGCTCTCTGTCATGTACAGATCAACCATCACAACAGAGAGCGCTTCACCAACTCACATCAAACTGTCCGCCCAGATGTTCTGCGCCCAGTTCCATGCATAGGTCCCTTCCAGATCGGACGCTGCGGAAGACACGCCACCCGATCCGGGAACGGTCTTGTAGGTCTTCTCTGCCGCGTCGTACAGGTGCACGGACGCGACGTGGATGACCTGCTTGTCGCTCACGTAGCTGTAGCAGGTATTGGTGAGCATCGGCGTTGCCGCGATTTCCAAACCGGTAAGCTGCGCTACGACGGCCGCTGCTGCCACCTTGGCATGGGCGTTCGCCATGTGGCCGGACTTGGGCATGGCGGGGGCAATCTGGATCGAATCGCCGATGATGTGCACGTCCTTGGCGACGGTGGATTCAAAGGTCTGGTAGTTGACCAGACACCAGCGTGCATTCGCCGTGGCAAGGCCCGACTGCACCGCAATCGCACCCGCACGCATGGGCGGAAGCACGTTGAGCACATCCGCCTTCACATCGCTCTGCACATCGAACTTCACCACGCCTGCCTTGGCATCGACGGCGATGGCCTTGTGCTCGGGGCGATATTCGATGATGCCCTTGTAGTTTTCGGCCCAGTATTTCTTGAACAGCGGACCTTTGGATGTGACGTCCTGGTTCGCATCCAGAATCAATACTTTTGACTTCGGCTTATGCTGCTTGAAGTAGTGCGCGATCTGGCTTGCACGCTCATAAGGGCCCGGCGGGCATCGATAAGGAGCCTCCGGAATCGTGAGCGCATACACGCCGCCATCCTTCATCGATTCGAGTTGCTTGCGCAACGCCACGGTTTCGGGGCCGGCTTTCCATGCCTGCAGAATCTGACCGCTCTTGTTGGCTGCTTCGAGCCCTTCCACGCCGCTCCACATCAGGTCGATGCCAGGCGAGAGAATCAGCTTGTCATACGGCAGGGTCTGCCCGCCTGCCAACTGCACGGTCTTCTTCGCGGCGTCGATGGACTTCACCCAGTCCTTCACGCGGCGCACGCCGTGGCGGGATTCGAGGGCGGAGTAGCCGGTCGTCAGATCGCCGATCGACTTGCTGCCGCCGAGCACCAGATTGGACAGCGGGCAAGATACGAATTGATCCTGTGGTTCCACCAGCACCACATCGATCTTCTGGCCCGAGAGCATGCGCACGTACTTGGCTGCAGTCGCACCGCCATAACCTCCGCCCACAACTACCACTTTGGCCTTGGCCGCACTCGACGACGAAGATCCGCTTGCGCAACCCGTCAACGCTGCCAGAGAACCCAAGGCACCCACCGAGGCCGAAGCCTTCAAAAGATCACGTCTTTGCATGATGATTCCTTTTATTCGTTGTGCTGTGGTTCAGGGCTTCTGCGCGGCAAAGTAGTCCGCGATGGTCTTCATCTGGTCATCCGTCAGCCCCTTGGAGAGCTGATGCATGACGGTCGCCTCGCGCTTGCCATTCTTGAAGTCCTGCAGCGACGCCAGCATCTTGTCGGCAGGCATGCCGGCCAAGGTGGCCAGCGGCGATCCGGCTGCGGCCTTGCCATCCGTGCCGTGGCAGGCCGCGCAATTGGCCGCCAGTTGCCGTGTGTGCAGCGCGCGTGATGCGTCCTGCGTGGCCTGAGCCATTGCCGCGCCCGTGCCGAACAGCGTCAGCAAGAAGACTGCGGCGGCAGTCGAAGTTCGAAGCAGTTTCATGGGGGAACTCCCTTGTTTTGAATCAACGAACATGCGGCATGCACAGATAAGCAATCACGCATGAACACTGTCAATGTAGAAAGCTCAAACAAATGAATGCCTAGGGTAATCCCTTGTTCATCGGGAAAACGTTGGTGCGCGGCGATGCGTTCAAGCGGGCACTGGCGGATAAAGATATTCGCCAGAGGCATGAGGCGCGAGCTGTTGTCGCGAAGCCACTCAAGCCCCTGAAAATGCTGTGTCTCGTGCACATTCGCCGTGCGCCCTCTTGCACTTTCTTTGCGAGGCGCTGCAAAATCGCGCCTTGTTCTGTGATTGCCAGAAAAATTCATTCAGCACACAGACCCCTGCGGCTCTGGCCTGCCATTGCAGAAGATCCCGCCGCAGTTTCAGCAGCTCTCCTTCGATTCGACTTCCCGGAGACATGCCCATGACCAAGTTTGTGATCCACACCACTCAACCCTGACGCGCTTCCCATCCGTCCCGGCTGGCATTGCGCGTCGCATGAAATTCATTTTTTCATCGCGCGTGCGTTTGTCCGCTCGGGAACACCGTTTCTGATCGACGCCATTCGTACGTGCTCGCCGGGACGTTGTTCAAACGGAGCAAAGCGCACATGAGTGCCAAAACTTTCTCGCGCGATTTCGCGCAAGGGCAGACCAAGAAACTTCGCCGCATGCGCCAGCCACTGGTCATGCAGCTTCCACCGCCATCACCGCGCAACCATGTGGCGCGCGCATTGGTGTTGCGCGCCACATCGGGCGGCGCTGGCAAACACATCCGCAGTCAGGGCGCGCAGCGCCGTGCGGACAAGGTGGAGCTGCGCAGGCAGACGGCACGCAGCGGAGGACTCCAACATTGGGAATGAACAAGATCATGGAAGCAATGACTTCACCCGTCACGACAACAACAACGACCATAACGACAACCACCAACGCAGTGAACATCGACAACGAAACACACAACGCGCAGACCCTGCTCAGCAACCGCGTGGCATTGCGCCAGCAGGTGCTGGACATCACCGCCAACACGCTGAAATCCGAGCTCTTCGGGCTCGACACGCTGATCGATCGGCTCATCGATTCGGTGCGCGCGTGGTATTTGCTGCCCGAGGTAATCGACCGCCCGGTCATCGTCTGCCTCTGGGGGTTGACCGGCACCGGCAAGACCCAACTGGTGCGTCGTCTGGCCCAATTGCTGGGCTTCTACGACCGTTTTCTGGAAGTGCAGATGGACGGTTTCAGCAACAGCACGCGCGGCATGACGCGCGATTCGATTGCAGCGATGCTCGCCAGTTCTTCCATTGTGGAAGGCGAACCGGGCATCTTGTTGCTCGATGAATTCCAGCGCTTTCGCACGCGGGATCGCAAGGGCAACGACGTGGCCGTCAAGCGTTATCAGGACGTATGGGCGCTGCTCTCGGATGGCCGTCTTTCGCCGCCCATGGATGCGCTCGACCGCATCGAACTCGAACAGGCTTATCACCAGTACGAGGCCATGCAGGCGCGCGTGGACAAGGCCAACGAAGAGAGCGATAACGACGACGATGCACCACGCAAGAAGCCCAAGCAGCAGTCGCCGTTTCATCTCTCGGCCTACGATGCGCGCGACCTGCAGCATGCGCTCAAGCTCAGCGAGCCGATCACGCAGATCATGCGCTGGACACCCGACATCGTGCAGCAGCGGCTCGAACAGTTCCGCAACGATCCCAGCCGTTGGGGCACGGATCACAGCAAGCTGCTGATCCTCGTGACCGGCAATCTCGATGAGATGTACCAGGGCGTGGCCAAACGCGTACAGGACTGCGATACCGACGCCGATGTGTTCCACCGCTTCACCGAGCGGCTGTCCACCATCGACGTGAAGGAGGCGCTGTCCGAGCGCTTTCGACCCGAGCAGGTGGCGCGGCTGGGCAATCAGCACCTGGTGTTTCCGTCGCTTGATCGCAAGGCTTACGAGCGGCTGATCGCGGATGCCTGCAGCAAGCAGGTCGACGCGGTGCGCAGCGCTTTGCAGCTCGACATCGAACTCACGCCCGCCGTGCTCAAGACGCTGTACCAGAACGCCGTTTTTCCCGTGCAGGGAACACGTCCGGTGTTCTCCACCGTGCACGCCGTGCTCGGCCCCAGCCTTGGCAGCGCGGCGGTCTGGGCGATGCAGAAGTTGGCGCAGGCAGGTCTTGCCCATCGCCGTTCGCAATGCCGGTTGCAGCTCGACATGAGCGACGATGGCAAGCAGTTGGTGATGCGTCTGCAGCGCGTTGACGAGACCGATTCCATTGCGGAGCAAAGCATTGCGCTGCACCTCGAAATCGACAAGCTGCGTGAACGCGCGCAGCCCGATTTTCGAGCGCTGCTCGCGGTGCATGAAGCGGGACACGGTCTGGTCTATGCGCTGCTCAACCACTGCGCGCCAACGGACGTGCGCATCAACGTCGCATCGTTCGAAGGCGGCTACGCCAGCTACGCGCCGCGCGTGGCCGAGTCACGGCGCATGGCGCGCGACGAGATCTGCGTGACGCTTGCGGGCCGCGCTGCGGAGCTCTGGGTGTTCGGCAAGGACGCGGTGACCACCGGCGCCGAGGAAGACCTGAGCAGCGCCACACGCCACGCCGCGCGCTACCACCGCCATTGGGCGATGGGCGATCGGCTCAGTCGCACCGACGTCACCCACGATGTGGAGCAGCATGTGAACACCGACATCGACGCAAGCAACGCGCAGATCGAAGCCACGCTGCAGACCGAACTCGCACGCGCCCAGCAATTGCTGCAGGACGCGCGCGCGCCGTTCGAGAAGTTGGTGAAGGCATTGCTGGAAAACGGCTGCGTCGATGCCAAGCAGTTCGCGGCCGTCACCGGTCTCGAACTGCCAGCCAAGAGCGATGCGCTTGAACCGTGGAACGCCGCGTGGCAACGCTTTGCGGCCAACGACCTCCAGCAAGTCGCGTGAAGCAGCGCTGGTCGAGCAACCGCCAACAGCGCGGCTGCTCGACTACCTGCCCAGCGCCTTCTTCACATACTCGGTGGTGACAAAGGGGGTGTAGTCCGGCTTCACGGACTGCACCTTGCCTTGCCACTTCAGGAATGCTGCGGTGAACTTCATCGCGGTCGATGCCCAGCCGTCCAGCCAGCGCGTGCTGAGCTGCTCTTCGGCACTGGGGAATCGATACAGCGCCATCGACGCAGGCACATCCTTGGCGTCCGCCTTCGACCATTTCGCAATCGCTTTGATGGGCGCGGATTCAGGCGTCCAACGCGCCAATTCGCCGCGCACCTGTGCGCTTGCGCGGTCCAATGCCCGCACCATGGCGACCATGAATTCGGGGTTCTCCTTCGCCCATTTCGCGTTCACCGCAATGCCCTCGTAGGTCAGAAAGCCCATCTTCGCAATGCTGCCCGAAGTGGCGATCACCTTGCCGGATTTCTTCACCTTGCCGAGCACCGGATCCCACACAAAAGTGGCGTCGATGTCGCCGTTGTCCCATGCCTTGGCGATTTCCGGCGGACGCATGTTCATGATGATCACGCGCTTGGGATCGACGCCTTCGTTATTGAGCGCCGCGATCAACTGGTAATGCGCGGTGGAGAGAAACGGCACGCCGATGCGCTTGCCGATCAGATCCTTGAAACTGGTGATGTTGCTGCCATCGCGCGCCACCAGCGCTTCGGCATCGGCGATGTCCGCCGAGATCCAGAACAGCTTGATGTCCTGCCCCTGCGTGGCCGCAGCGGTGAGCGGGCTCGAACCCACCTCGCCCAACTGCACCTCGCCCGCGCCCATCGCGCCGATGACATCCGCACCGCCCGAATACATGCGCCAGTCGATCTTGTAGCCCGTGGCCTTCTCCACCTCGCCGGACTCCATCACCAGCCGCAACGGCACCGGCATGTCCTGATACGCAAACCTTACCGATTTCTCAGCAGCAAAGGCATTGCCCGTGACCGCCAAAACCGCCGCCGCCGCTGTTCCTTGCAGCAAACTCCGCTTTCTCATACCCCGTGTCTCCTAGCGTTGAAAAACCTGCGAGGAGGGAGCCCGTTTCAACCGGTTCCTGTGCGCCCTCCCTCTCTAATCCTGCTTGCCTGCGCTGAACTGTTCCGACGTTGATCGTCGGGTTCCAAGTGCATTTGTAATAATTTGTTATTCATACTAAAGCCACTCAGTTGAAACGCAATAGGGCTTTGCGCGACAAGCGGCCGATTCGTACGCCCATCGCCTGCGTTTCCGCATCCGCTCGGGGGTTGATCTCTTGACAAAGATGGGCCATCGCCAACACAAAAAAAAGGCCGCCAAGCACATGCATGCTTTACGGCCCAAGTGGAGACACCGAAGTGTTGGTGTCTGATCTTTCGTGGGTGCTCAGAACGCGGCGGGACGCCACTTGAGCATGCGTTTTTCGACGAGGCCGAGCAGGAAGTCCGCAGCCAGTGCGACCACCGCGAGGACGATCATCGCTGCGAACACACCGCTGGCATTGAACGCACCCTGAGCGGTAGAGATCAGCAGACCGATGCCTTCCTTGGCACCCAGAAATTCGCCCACCACGGCACCGACCAGCGCGAAGCCGAAGCTCACATGCAGGCTGGCGAGAATCCAGGACATGGCCGATGGAATCACGACGGCGGTCGTCAGTTGGCGGGGTGATGCGCCCAGAATCTGCGCGTTGGCGATCATGTACTTGTCGGCTTCACGCACGCCCTGAAAAGCGTTGGCGAACACCACGAAGAACACCATCACCACGGCCAGCGCCACCTTGGACGCCATGCCCAGGCCCAGTGCAATCACGAACACCGAACCGAGCACCACGCGGGGAATCGAATTGGCGATCTGGATGTAGAGGCTGAAGATGTCGGACAGCAGCTTGTTGCGGCCCAGAATGATCCCGCAGATCACGCCCGCAATGGAGCCGATCAGAAAACCGACGACGGTTTCTTCCAGCGTCACCAGCACCTGCTGCCACAGCGGGCCTTGCGACGTGCCATCGCGAATCCATTCGACGATCTGGCCCCAGATCATGCTGGGCATGGAATAAAAGAACGGGTCGATCCACCTGTTGCGCGCGGCCAGTTCCCAGCCGCCCAGAATGAAGATCAGCACCAGCACGCGCAGCGCGATGATCTTGTACTTGTAGCTGCGGATCTGCGCTTGCGCGCGCTCAGTCTCGCGGGCCAGCGCTTCTTCGCTCACCGCGCTGGGCGCGGCAGCTTGCGCTGGGCGTTCGATATGGCCGGCGGCTGCGGCAGGCATGGTCAATTCAGACATGATGGTCTCCTTACTGGATCACTACTTCTTCGCGCAGGTCGTCCCAAATTTGCTTTGAGAGCTCGATGAATTGCGCGTCGTAACGCACTTCGCTCATCACACGCGGACGTGGCAAGTCGATGTCGTACACGCGCTTGAGCGTGGCGGGGCGCGCGGTGAGCACGAACACGCGGTCGGCCAGCGCAATGGCTTCTTCCAGATCGTGGGTGACGAACACAACCGACCCGCCGGAGCTGGACCACAGACGCAGCAGCTCATCCTGCATCAGCGTGCGGGTCTGCATGTCGAGCGCAGAGAAAGGCTCGTCCATCAGCAGGATTTCGGGCTGGTTGATGAAGGTCTGCGCCAATGCCACGCGCTTGCGCATGCCGCCGGAGAGCTGGTGTGGATAGTGGTTGCCGAAGTTGGCCAGCCCCACACGGTGAATCCATTCGTCGGCCAGTTTCAGCGCTTCGGCCCGTGGCTTGCCGCGAAAGATCGGACCGACGGCCACGTTTTCGCGCACCGATTTCCATGGAAAAACAGCGTCGGCCTGGAACACGAAGCCGATGCGCGGATCGATGCCATCGACCGGCTTGCCCATCACTTTCACATTGCCCACGGTTGGCTTGAGCAACCCAGTGACAAGGTTCAGCGTGGTCGATTTGCCGCTGCCGGTGGGGCCGACGATGGCGATGAATTCGCCCTTGCCGACCTTCATCGAGAAGTTGCGCAGAGCCAAAGTGGCCGTGCCGTCGGCCGAGATGAAGCGCAGCGATACGTTGTCGAATTCGATGGCGGCATCGCCTGTGGTGGCTGTTGCCGGGGCGAGCTGCGCCACACGCGACTGCTCGGTCGCGCTGCTGGTGGAAACGTTCATGGTGATCTCCTGCGGAGGGTCGTCCGGTGGTGGGACTGAATCAGATGAAAGGAATGGAGGCCCGAATCACTTCGCGTCGATGTACGCGTTGGTGTAGGTTCTGGCCAGGTCGATGTGGGCGCTCTTCACTTGTGGCTTGTAGGCCGAGAGCACACCCAGAACCGTTTCAGGACCGCCCGCTGGCATGCGCGCATCCTTGGTGAACATGGGCAGCGAGGCCTTCAGCGCTTCCACATACAAGGCCTTGTCGCTGCCGTAGAAGTCCTTGGGCATCTTCTCGGCGATGTCTTCGGCCGAGTGCGTGGCGATGTACTGCATGGTCTTGGAGAAAGCGTGAGCCAGCTTGGTGGCCTGGTCCTTGTGCGATGCGGCCCATTCGTTGCGCACATAGAGGCTGGACGCGGGATACAGACCGCCGAGTGCGGCCCTCGTGCCTTCTTCGGTGCGCATGTCGACCAGCACCTTGGCCTCGCCGGTCTTGAGCATTTGCGACACGGTGGGCTCGGTCGTCATGCCGGCCTGAATGCGGTCCTGCTTCATCGCGGCGATGAAAGTGTTGCCCGCGCCCACGGGCAACAGCGAGTAATCCTTGGGCGCAACGCCCTGCTTTTCGACCAGATAACGCGTGAGGAATTCGGTGGAAGAACCCAACCCGGTCACGCCCAGCGTCTTGCCCTTGGCTTCAGCCACGGTCTTGAAGTTGGGGGCGGCCTTGGTGGAGACCAGTTCCACCTCGCCGGGCACCTTGCCGAACACCGCAATCGCCTGAATGTCCTTGCCCTTGGCCTGAATGTCGATGGTGTGATCGTAGAAACCCACCACGCCTTGCACGGCACCGGCGATCAACTGATTTTCCGCATCCACACCGGCAGGCTGCGATTGCAGCTCGACCTTGAGGCCCTCTTCCTTGAAGTAGCCCAGCGCATCGGCCAGCTTGGCGGGCAGGTAGATGATCTTGTTGATGCCGCCGACCATGATGGTGACGGTGTCATTGTCCGCAGCGTGGGCCGCAGGTGCCGTGGCGCAAAGTGCTGCCACGGCGACAGAGACGCAGGAAGCCATGAGGCCGCGACGGGAAAGCTGCAAGAAAGCCATGTTCATCTCCTGAAAGTTCGTTGCTTGTTGCATCGGGCTTGAGTGACTTGCGGGTCTTTGCAAACTCGCACCCCATGCGCTGATGACGAATTCAGTGTAGAAATCGCAGACTTTCGGCGCGCTTTCGCTGCGCTGCGAAAACCTTAGGTGAAAACCCTCAATACCGAATCGCATGAAAATTCTTCTGGTGGAAGACAACGTGGAGCTGGGCCAGTCGCTGGCTGAACTGCTGCGCCAGCAGTCCTTTGTGGTGGACCTGGTGGAGCGCGGCGATGCCGCCGATCAGCTGCTGCGCCAGTCGCACTACGACCTGCTGCTGCTCGATCTGAACCTGCCGCAGATGACCGGCAAGGCGCTTTTGCGGCGGCTGCGCGAACGCGGCGATGCCATGCCGGTGATCATCCTCACGGCCTCGGACTCGCTCGACCAGAAGGTGCTGTGCCTTGAGATCGGCGCGGACGACTATCTGGTCAAACCCGTGGAAATCCGCGAGCTGCTCGCGCGCATGCAGGTGATCGCCAGACGCCAGAATCCTGGCCGCGAAAACACCGTGCGCTGCGGCGATTTGCAGCTTGATCTGCGCACGCGGCAGTTCTCGGTGAACGGCGAAGATCTGGCGCTGCCGCCGCGCGAACGCAGCGTGCTGGAGGCATTGATGCTGCAGCATGGCAGCGCCCTGTCCAAGCAACGCCTGCTCGATGTGATCTACGGAATGGATGAGGAAGCAAGTGAGGACGCGCTCGAAATCTACATCCACCGCCTGCGCAAGAAGCTCGAAGCAAGCGACGCCAGCATCATGACGCTGCGCGGCGTGGGCTATCTGATCAAGCCCCGGCTCGCGCCCGATCAAGCATAGGCATCGGCGCGATGTTCAACAGCCTGCGCACCCGTCTGGCACTGTGGCTTCTGTTGCCGCTCACCGTTCTGGTGCTGGTCTGCAGCATCCTCAGCAAACGCGACGCGAACAACGTGGCCGACTACGTGCAGGACCACGACCTGCTGTCTTCCGCCAAGATTCTGTCGGAGCGCCTGATCTGGGAAGATGGCAATGTGCACGCCACCGTGCCGCCGTCCGCACTGAGCCTTTTCATGTCGCCCGCGCACGACCAGATCTACCTGAGCGTGACGGACACCGATGGCAATCTGCTCGCAGGCCAGGCCGATTTTCCACAGCCCGCCCAACTGCAACTCGCAGGTGCGGATGCCGCGCAGTGGTATGACGCCACCTGGCAAGGCCAGCCGATTCGCGCCGTCGTCACCAGCCGCGCGATGTATGACGTGGCAGGTTCGCGCCAGTTCATGATCATGGTCGGCAAAACCACGCACAGCCGCGACACCATGGTGCGCACGCTGTGGCTACCGACGCTGGAATATTTGCTCTGGGCACTGGGAATCGCGATGGTGGTGAGCGTGACCGCGCTGACGCTGGAGCTGCGCCCCTTGCTGCGCATGTCGCGCCAACTGGCCGAGCGGCCCGCCAAGGACATGGACTTTCACATCGACGCCCGTGCGCTGCAGCAAGAGCTTCGTCCGCTGGCGGACACCGTGAATCAATTCGCCCGCACCATCCGCGCACAGATCAAACGGCAACGGGAATTCATCTCGGATGCAGCCCATCAGTTGCGCACACCACTGGCCATTCAAGCCCACACGCTGGCGCAGACGCCCAAGCAGATCGAAGGCATGAACAGCGATCAACAGGCCGCGCTCTGGACGCGGCTGCAGCGCTCCAATCAGCAACTCGTGAACGTCACCAACCAGTTGCTGATGCTGGCGCAGGCCGAGCAGTCAGAAGCCCACTCGCACGCGGTTACGCCGGTCGATCTGGAAGCGCTGTGCCTGCAGGCACTGGAGCGTTTTGCGCCCGTGGCCGATCAGAAAACCATCGACCTCGGCTGGCACGGCGAGCGCGACGAACCGGATGCGAGTTTCGTCATTCAAACCGCTTCACCGTTGATCACCGAACTGATCAACAACCTGCTGGACAACGCGCTGCGCTACACGCCCGCGTCGGGACAGGTCACGCTGGGCCTGCGCGCCAAGGCAGACGGTGTGACGCTCTACGTGGAGGACAACGGCCCCGGCATTCCCGCGCAGAGCCGCGACAAGGTCTTTGACCGTTTCTACCGCATCGCCACGGATACCCAAGGCACGGGCCTTGGCCTTGCCATCGTGCAGGAAGTGGCAGACGCCTGCCATGCGGAGATTCGGCTGAGTGATGCTGTGCAGGGATCAGCCAGCCCTTCGGAGCGACCGGGGCTGCGCGTGGAAATCCACTTTCCACGGCAGTGACCTGACAGGAAGACGGGAATGCTTGATCAGCTACCCGCCACCTTCATCTTGTTGATCAGCACCGAGCCCACGGTCTTGGCGCCGTAGTTGTAGGCGTCTGCCCCTACTGCCTCGATGCCTGCGAGCATGTCCTTCAGATTGCCCGCGATGGTGATTTCCTGCACGGGGAAGGCGATCTTGCCGTTTTCCACCCAGAAGCCGCTCGCGCCGCGCGAGTAGTCGCCGGTGACGTAGTTCACGCCCTGGCCCATCAGTTCGATCACGAACAGGCCGGTGCCGAGCTTCTTGAGCATTTCATCCAGATCGTCACCCGCGCGGGTCAGGCGCGAGGTGAGCGTCAGGTTGTGCGAACCACCGGCATTGCCCGTGGTCTTCATGCCGAGCTTGCGGGCCGAGTAGCTGGAGAGGAAATAGCCTTCGACACGACCGGCATCCACCACCTTGCGGGCCTGCACGCGCACGCCTTCTTCGTCATACGGCGAGCTGCCCTTGCCGCCGAGGATGAACGGGTCTTCGTTGATGTCGATGTGCTTGGGAAACACGTCCTTGCCAAGCGAATCGACCAGGAAAGTGCTCTTGCGATACAGCGCACCGCCGCTCACCGCCTGCACAAAGCCGCCCAGCAGGCCAGCCGCCAGAGGCGACTCGAACAGCACCGGGCATTCGGTGGTGCGGACCTTGCGGCTGCCAAGACGGCTCAGAGCGCGCTCGGCGGCGTAGCGGCCAATCGCCTCGGGCGATGCCAGATCACTCGCGCTGCGCATGGAGCTGTACCAGGCGTCGCGCTGCATTTCGGCGTTGCGGCCGGGCAGAGATGCGATTGGGGCGACCGACATGCTGTGGCGCGAGCTGGCATAGCCACCGCGAAAGCCGCGTGTGTGGGCGCTGAAAAAGTGGCTTTGCTGGGCCGAAACACCCGCGCCTTCGCTGTTGGTGATGCGCTTGCTGGTGCCAAGAGCCGCCGCTTCGCATTCGAGCGACAGGCGGGCGGCTTCTTCACTGGTCACGGCCCAGGGGTGGAACAGCTCCAGATCGCGGTGGGTGCTCTCGGGCGCAATATCCTCTGCATCCGGAAGGCCAGCGACCGGGTCTTCGGCAGTGAAACGTGCAATGTCGTAAGCTGCCTGCACCGTGCGCTCGACCGCAGCCGGTGAAAAATCCGAGGTGCTTGCGTTGCCGCGGCGGTGGCCGATGTAGACCGTCACGCCCAGCGACTTGTCGCGGTTGCGCTCCACCGTTTCCAATTCGCCCTTGCGCACATTGACGCTCAAGCCGCACGCCTCCGAGGCGTCCGCTCCGGCATCGGTCGCGCCCAGCTTCTTGGCGTGCGCCAGTGCCTGATCCACCAGATCGGCAAAGAAGTCGCGGGTATAGCTAAATCCGCTCTCTGGCTGAGTCAGGGCGGCATTCTTGGCGTTGGAAGGGGATTTTTTCATATCGGCGGCTATGATACTTGCCACTTTGAGCCCCTGTTCGGCAGTTGACCGAATGGCCGGGGCCCGCTATTGACTACTGACATGCCACGCAAACCTAAAAAAGGCTACTTCGTGCGAGGTCAATTCGTTGCCGAAGGCAGCGAGTTGGACCTGCAACTGAAGGCCGAACTCAAGGGAACCGACGGTTCCACCAAAACCGAACTCAAGCGCGAAAGCGATGAGCTGCAGGACCTCGGCAAGGAACTGCTGACGCTGCGCAGCGACCTGTTCAACCGCCTGGCCCTGCCCGAAAAGCTGCACGAGGCCTTGCTGGAGGCCAAGCGCATCACCAATTTCGAGGGCAAGCGCCGCCAGATGCAGTACGTCGGCAAGCTGATGCGCAAGCTCGAAGAAGGCGAAGTCGCCGCTGTGCGCCAGGCGCTCGATGAGCAGCGCAACGGCTCGGCCGAAGAAAAGCTGTCTCTGCACTTGGCCGAACAATGGCGCGACCGCCTGATTGCACACGAAGAATCGCTCGCGATCTGGCTCGACCAGTTCCCGCGCACCGACACGCAGCAGATCCGCGCCCTGATCCGTCAGGCTCGCAAGGACGCGCCCGCCGAGGACAAGGCCGCCGAATCCCAAGGTCTCGCTCCACGCAAGACCCGCTCGTACCGCGAGCTGTTCCAACTGGTGCGCGAGCAACTGGAAGACACCAAGACCCAGTCCGACGCCGAATCGCACGAAGACGATGCCTGATCGAACCAAGCCATCAGCATGAGCACGACGACGACCTCGACCCTCCCGCCCCTGCCCGCCACGCCCGAAACGGTGAAGATCGGCATCGTCTCGATCAGCGACCGCGCGAGCACCGGCGTCTATGAAGACAAGGGCCTGCCCGCCCTGAAGGACTGGCTGACCGGCGCGCTGCACAACCCCATCACGTTCGAGCCGCGCCTGATTCCCGACGAAAAGGACGGCATCAGCGCCGCGCTCATCGAACTGGTGAACGCGGGCTGCTCGCTGGTGCTGACCACCGGCGGCACCGGTCCTGCATTGCGCGACGTGACACCCGAAGCGACGCTCGCCGTGGCCGACAAGGAAATGCCCGGCTTTGGCGAGCAGATGCGCCAGATCAGCCTGACCTTCGTGCCCACCGCGATCCTGTCGCGCCAGGTGGCGGTGATTCGTGGCCAGAGCCTGATCATCAACCTGCCCGGCCAGCCCAAGGCGATTGCCGAAACGCTGGAAGGCCTGAAGGCGGCGGACGGCACGCAGAAGGTGAACGGCATCTTCGCGGCTGTGCCTTATTGCATCGACCTGATCGGCGGACCGTATCTGGAAACGCGCGACGAGGTCTGCAAGGGCTTTCGGCCGAAGACTGCGGTGCGCACGCGCGGTTGATCACTCGCCGCTGATCGCCTCCAACAAAAGAGCCGCTGCGGTTTGCCCACAGCGGCTCTTTGCTTTTGATGGGCCCACACTGGAGCCCTAACTCATCAACCGATCAACGAACCGGAACGATTGCGACGGCGCGAACGCAGCCATGCCAGCGCGCCCAGCATGCCGCTCAGGCCCACCAAAGCGCCCGCACCCAGCGACGGAACCGGCGCGACCGCGCCAGGCGTCACAGGTCCGGCCTTCGCCACACCCACACCACCCGGATCGCTGATCGAGCCATTGGCCGCGAGGTCGTTGTCGCCATCCAAGCCATCCGTCAGTGTGAGCGTGACCTTGTTGCCGCTGATCCGCGCGCCGCCGAACACATACCAATGCGGCTGCGCGTTGTCCTTGGTCTTGCCGTACTTGTAGTACTTGGCATCCGTCGGCAGAGCCTCCGGATAGACCAGCTCCACCACCGCCTCCTTGCCCGCCTCGCCGCCATTCAGCGTGAAGCTGGTCACGCCGAATGGGAGGCTCACGTTCTCGGGCGTGCTCGATGCCGCCGCCACCGAGAGCTTGCTGCTCTGGTCAAAACCCCACAGCCCCGTGCCACCGCCGCTCACCGTGGCGTTGACCGAACCGCTCTTGCCGACGGGGCTCAGCGATGCTTCGGCAGGCAGCGGCTTGAACGTGAAGTTCACCGCGCAGTTGCCGCTGATGATGCCCGTGGTGTAGACCGTGAAGTCCGCATTCCACGAACCCGCTGGGCAATCGCCGCCGGGTGCCCCGCCTGCGAACACATAGCCCGGTGTGGGTGTGACCGTGCACGCACTGCTTTGACCAGGCACTGCGCTGCTGCAAGCCACGGCGCCGCTGCTGGCGGAGTTCGACGAGCCGGTCACAGCGCCCGAACCATCACCGACGATCAGCGTGACGGGCTTGGACATCAGCACAAAGCTGTAGGTGCCATCGCCCATCTTGTAGCGATAGCCGGGCATCACCACGGCCGTGCCTGCGCTGGTGAACTTGACAGTGCCGTTGCTCGGCGCTTCGGCTTGGGCCGTTCCGCCCAGCACCACCATTTCATTGGCGGCCACCGTCGAGACCTGCCCGATCTGCGTCGTCAGATTCACGTTCAGCGAAGTCGCCTCGTTCAGGGCGATCTTGGTTGGCAGCGCGGCTGTGGCGATGTCGACCGGGAAGTTCGTCGCGTGCTTGGCGTAGTTGGTGGTCAGGCCATGCGTACCCCAGCTGTAGAGCTTGTAGAAGTCCGCCGCGCTGTCGATCGTCCACGGCCAGAAGGTCGTGCCGCGATGCTTGGCCGCCTCCATGGTCGCGCGCTTGATGTTGGCGTAGGACGGGTTGTACGTGGAGTTGTAGCCCTGCGTCGCGTTGAGCACGGTGCGTACATCGTTGAGCAAGGTGCCCGAGTCCGCACCACCGCCCAGAAACCCGAGTGGCAGTTCCGGAATCTCGGTCGTACTGAGCTTCATCTGGTTGGTGTCGAACGAGATCGCGATCGACTGCTCGGCCACACCGGCCTCCGCCATTTCCTTCTTCAACTGCGTGACCACGCTGGGCGTGCTGCTTTTGATTTCAATGAAATGCGTGATCGGCTTGTTCTTGAACGCCTCGAAGAACTCCTTCATCGTCGGCACCTGCAGGCCCTGCGACTTGGTCCTGAGCGCCTTCACCTGCTCCAGCGACATGCTCTCGATGTTGCCCGTGCCGTTGGTCGTGCGGTCCACCGCAGCGTCGTGCATGATGACCAAGTGGCCGTCGGTGGTGATGTAGATGTCGTTCTCCACCGCATCGGCACCTGCGGCCACGGCGGCCTTGGCGCTTTCCAGCGTGTTCTCGTCGTTCTCGGTGCCCGCCGGCATGCCGCGATGACCGATGACCAGCGGCTTGCGCAGCAGCGTGTTGGCAGGCAGCTTGCGCAGCACATCGGCAAACACCGTGCTGTCGCTGGCGATCACACCATTGACGCCCGTGGTCAGCACCTGCGCGGCCTGCTCGGCGGTCTTGGCATCGGACTGCGCCCACACGGTCAGCAGCAAACGCTGCAGATGCGCGACGAAGGCACGCTTTTGCAGATTCGCGGGCAGCACGGCAATCTTGGCGCGTGCGCGGTTGGTGTCGCCACTGATCTTCAGCAGCGACGCGGTGGAGTCATCGAGTCCGCTGGAGGTGAAATCCACCGCCGTGCGAATGGATGGAAGCTGTTTGCGCGCAGACAGCAGGATGTCCACGTTGTCGGACAGGAACGTGATGTCGTAGAGCACATGCGTGTTCTCCGAGAACGCGACCAGCGCATCCACCGTCGCCTGGTCCTTGATGCGTACGACCGGAACAGTGAGACGCGCAGACTGCGCAAACAGATCCTTCAACGTACCCAGCTTTTCGCCACCAGCGCCCGTGAGATTGAGCGCGCTGTCCAGCGTGAACAGCGAGTTGCTGGAGCCATCGCCGCTGGTGGTTGCCAACGTGCTCATGCCCTGCACCAGCGTCGGTGCCATCGACACGGAAGTGCCCGTATCCTGCACCGCCACCGGCATGTCCAGCTCGGGCAGTGGTGTGAGCTGCTCGGTCACCTTCACGCTCTTGACGCGGTACAGCGCACCCGCAGTCTGCAGGCCCACGCCGCCCTTTTCCAGTTCGCTGGAAAGAATCACGTCGTGCAGCAGCACATCGTTCAAATACTGCCGCACGCGATTGCCGTACACCACCACGGTGGCCTTGTAGGTCACGCTCTTGTTGATGGCTTCGGTGAATGGCTTGGCGTTCTGCACGGTCCAGCCACCGGCTTTGCGAAGCGCGAACTCCGTGCCGCTGCTGCCGGCGGCGTTCTGCCGGATCGCGAATTGCTGATACGGCTCATTCGCGGGCGAGACGGCCGTGGGCGAAGTGCGATACATCACGCTGCCCCAGCGATTGCCGTCGATGGCCGCGTCGATCATGAACTCCACATCCACGCGGTAGTTGGACAGCCCTTCCAGACTCGCGGGCAACAGCACTGCGGTCAAGCTGGTCGAGGCGGCCTTGGTGCCGTCGATCAGCAGATTGCCGGTGATGCTGTCGATGGTGACCGTGCCCTTGGCCGTGTTCCAGGACGGCACGCGCCATCCCGCAGGCAGGCTGGCGGCTTTGTTTGAGAACTGCTGATCGATGTAGACCGTGCCCAGCGCGTCGGCCTTGGTGAGCTGGAGCTCAAGCGACTTGCGTGCAGCGCCGGAGCTGCCGGCCTTGACACCCGCGATGGACAGCGGATCGATGGATGCGGCTTGCGCGGAAAAGACGAGCAAGGTCGCCATGGCGGCGACCAGTCGGGTGTTATGCATTGTTCTATGCCCTCGTTGAAAACCCGCGAGTTTTTCAAGAGCGCATGACAGGGCCGTTATCGATTGATGAACATGGTTGTCATATTTCCGCATTCCGAACAACGGAACGCGCAACGCTTGCGGCCCTCATGCCCCAGCGCCAGCAACAAAGCCGCATCACGCTTAGACTGCGCTTTTTCGCACCACGAGCCGACGACCACTGCATGCCCTTTGCCCTGCTCACGTTCCTCTTTGCGCTGTGCACCATGATTGGTCCGCTGGGCATCGACACCTATCTGCCGTCGTTTCATTCCATCGCCAGGGAGTTCGATGTCGGGCCGGCAGCGGTGCAGCAGACGCTCAGCGTGTACGTGTTCGCGATGGCCTGCACCATGCTGTTCTACGGAACACTGAGCGACACCTTCGGCCGCCGCCGGGTGCTGATGGCATCGGCCATCTTCTACGGACTGACGTCGCTGGCCGCCGCCTTCGTGCCCAACATCCACTCGCTGATCATCGTGCGTTTTCTGCAGGGCATGTGCGCGGGCTCGGGCATGGTGATCGTGCGCGCCATGGTGCAGGACCGCTTTCAGGGCGCAGAAGCCCAGCGCATGATGGCCATGGTGATGATGGTATTCGGCCTCGCGCCCGCACTTGCGCCCGTGTTTGGCGGCTGGCTGCAGACCCATGGCGGTTGGCGCGCGACCTTCTACTTTTTGGCTGGTTTCGGCTTTGTGCTGGCGTTCTTGCTGTGGCGCTTTCTGCCGGAGACGCTACCGCCCCACAAACGCACGCCGCTCAAGCTCGGCATCATTCTGGGCAACTACCTCACAGCCCTTTCCAACCGCAAGTTCCGCACTATGGTGGCGGGCCTCGCAATGATGGCGGGCGCGAACGCCATCTACGTCAGCTCGGCCGCAGAGTTCGTGATGACGGTGCTCGGCATGGAAGCCACCCAGCTCGGCTGGCTGTTCATTCCGCTGATCGCAGGCACCTTCATGGGCTCGGCGATTTCAGGCACGTTCGCCAAACGCATTCCGATGAAAGTGCAAAAAGGCATTGGCTACGGCTGCTTGCTGCTCGCCTGCGCAAGCAACGTGCTCTACAACGCGTTCACCAATCACCCCGTCGTGCCCTGGGCCGTGCTGCCCATCACCATCTACACGCTGGGCATTTCGCTGCTGATGCCGATTCTTTCGCTCGAAACCATGGGCCAGTTTCCGCAGATGCGCGGCCTCGCCTCGTCGCTGCAAGGCTTTGCACAGATGATGGTGTTCACGCTGATCTCGGCTGCCATCGTGCCGCATCTGTTCCACAGCGGACTGTGGCTGGCCGTGGGCCAAAGCGTGTTTGTGGTGACCGGAATGATCGTCTGGTGGTGGGCCGTGAACAAGGTGCCAGCGCAAAGCTGACACCCGTTTTTTTCACGCAAGCGGATCAGGCAGATCAGGCAAATCCGCGCACCTGCGCCCAATCGCTGAACTCCGCGCGATCGGCACGCAGATCGTTGATCGGCGCGTTGACATCTTCAAAACCCAGCGCAATGCCGTAGGCCACGCGGTACGAATCCGGCACCTCAAGCACCTGTTCCACCGTGTCGCGGAAACGCCGCCAGTAGCCCTGCGCGCAAGTTGCCATGCCGCGCTCGGTCGCCAGCAACATGAACGATTGCAGATAGATGCCCAGATCCACCCACTGCGCATAACCCATGCGCTCGTCCACCAGCATGATCACGCCGACAGGCGCACCGA
Source organism: Diaphorobacter sp. HDW4B (assembly GCF_011305535.1). Taxonomy (GTDB): domain Bacteria; phylum Pseudomonadota; class Gammaproteobacteria; order Burkholderiales; family Burkholderiaceae_C; genus Diaphorobacter_A. The sequence continues at coordinate 4,320,628 of NZ_CP049905.1, read as the reverse complement.
AGAACAGGCCATTCTTCGCCATCTGCTCCAGACGCGCAGTCTTGTCCTCGCGCGGAATATCGATGGTCTTGTACAGATCCTCGCCGTTCTTGAAACGGCGCGTGCGATACGGCTCCCACAGGCTCGGCGGATAGGCCATGTGCGGCACGACGTTGTCTTCCATCGGCTGCGCTGCAGAGACCGCATTGGTCAATTGCGCCAGCGGCTCGCCCGTCAACGCAATCACGCGCCACGGCTGCAGATTGCCACCCGAAGCCGCCTTGGCCGCATCGGCAATCAGACTCTGGACATCTTGGGAGCTGGGAACACGGGGCAAAAAGGCGCGCACCGAACGGCGCTCCTGCATGGCCTGACTGACGTTCATCTCTGGGGACCTTTTCTGGATGGATGGATGTTTGTCTATGCGAATCCGGCTGCGCATTTCACGCAAACCGCCAATGTATACGTGACTCCAGACGGACCATGCAACATCGGTGACAAGCCATTTTCATCGTAGACGTCAGGCTGGGCTCAGTGGTCGCCGCTTTCACAGGAATCTGACGAACCAAACATCTCTCTCAACGCAGTTTCAGCTTGGCCTCCAGCCGCGCAAGAAGGACATCCGCACTGATCCCGCTATTGGTCGCAACCGTGTGGCGAATGTTCGCCATTGCGCGAACAACAAACGGGGTCTGTTTGCTTCGACGATCCACCTCATGGCGAACAGCCGCCTCGACAAACGAAGCGAGACTCTCGCCCTCATGAAGTGATTGCTTCATCGCATCTAGAAGCTCAGGATCAATTGGAACGGATGGAGTGGTGAAGGTATTCATGTCTTCACCGTATGCAACCACCACAAGCCAGTCCAATGATTCGTTTCTATGAAATTACCAGCACGCGAGCACGTACCCAAACGACAAGCCACGCAGCGCGAACTACGCCCAAATCACCCACCACAATGGTGAGATAGGCCCTCAGGCTAGGCGTGAAGCCGCAGACAGTACTCATGTACGGCAAGGCTTCCACAACGACGCATGAGGGCCTATATCACCATCTCAAAACGACCAGCCAATCGAAGCCGCAAGGCTTCGTCACCCACAAAGCAAAAGAATCACTTCCCAACCAAATCGTTGAGCTTGTCTTTGGCAAAGTTTTCGCTGGTGGCCGCTTCGCAGGGCACGCAGTCACCCACTTCCTTGGGCGCTGCCGTACTGAGCTTCTCAATGCTCTGCCACAACATGGCGATCTGGCGTTCCTGCACGGCGGTGTGCTCGATCAGGCTACGCATCGCCTGCGCGAGCGGGTCATCCTGTTGCTGTTCAATGCCGTAGGCCGAGAACGGTGCAGGGCTGGCTGTCGGCGCGGCAGGCTGCTGCGCTGCTGGAGCAGCGGCAGCAACAAGAACCTCGGTCACATCGGCGCTCTGCCCGGCCTTGGACGGGATGATGCGGGCTGGAATGCCCACCGCCGTCGCGCCCGCAGGCACGGGCTTGATAACCACGGCGTTGCTGCCGATCTTGGCGCCGTCGCCCACTTCAAAGCCGCCAAGAATCTTGGCGCCCGCGCTCACGACCACGTCCTTGCCGAGCGTCGGGTGGCGCTTGGTGCCTTTGTAGAGCGAGGTGCCGCCCAGCGTCACGCCCTGGTAGATCGTGCAGCCGTCGCCGATTTCTGCGGTCTCGCCGACAACCACGCCCATCGCATGGTCGAAGAACACGCGTTGACCGATCTTGGCACCGGGGTGAATTTCGATGCCGGTCAACCAACGCGAGAAGTTGGAGATGAAGCGGCCGGTCCACTTCAGGCCGTGGTTCCAACACCAGTGCGCAGGTCGATGCAGCCAGATGGCGTGCAGGCCTGGGTAGCATGTGATCACTTCCCAGCGGCTGCGGGCCGCAGGGTCGCGCTCAAGAATGCACTGGATGTCGGATCGCAGGCGGTCAAGCATGAAAATGGACTATCTATAGGGGTTTTGACGGGAAAGGACTTGCAGTCTAGCGTTTTGCCTGCGCGGTCTGGATCATCGCTTTGGCAACACCGCGAAGGATGTGGATTTCTTCCTGAGTCAGTTGCGCTCGATTGAAAAGCTGGTTCAGGCGCGGCATGAGCTTCTTGGGCGCGGCCGGGTCGAGAAAGCCGATGTCGGCCAGCGCCTGCTCCCAATGCCCGAGCATGCCCGCCACCTGCGCCGCATCCGCGCGATCGACCGGGTCCGTGGCTTCCTGCACCTCATAGCCACCCAGCGCCTGCCGCCAGTCATAGGCCACCACCTGCACGGCGGACGCGAGATTGAGCGAGCCGAAATGGGGATTGGTCGGAATCGACAGCGCCACGTCGCAGCGGTAGACATCTTCATTGGCCATGCCGAAGCGCTCGCAGCCGAAGAGAAACGCCACGCCGGTTTCGTTGGCGGCGGTGGATGGCTGTTCCACGTTCAGCTTGCCGTTCACCAGCAGCTCGAAATGCTCGCGCGGCGTGCGCGTCGGCGGGCCAAAGTCGCGCGGCGTCATCGCCGTGGCGCACAGGTGGCTCATGCCATCGAGGGCTTCATCCAGCGTTTCGACGATGCGGCAGTTCTCCAGCACATCGAGCGCACCACTCGCGCGCTGGATGGTTTCTTCCTTGCGCAGCACATTGGGCCAGCGCGGAGCCACCAGCACCAGCTCATCGAACCCCATGGTCTTGAGCGCGCGCGCAGCAGCGCCCACATTGCCTGCATGGCTGGTGTTGATGAGGATGAAGCGGGTTTTCATGGCTGGCAAACTGTTCTTGTGGTGACGACGATGCGAAACCCTCGATTGTCGCCGCTTTCGCCTTTGCCCGAAAAACCCGCCTGCCTGCATCGTCAAGCAGCAGCGGCAGTTGCCTCCGCCTTCACCTGTGACCTGCGACGGATGCGCGCCACTGTGCGAACGATCACCACGATCACCCACAGCAGACCACCCAGCACGATCACCCAAGGCAGCAGCGCCGCCGTCGCGATCACCATGCTCTGGGCGCTGCCGGTCAGCGCGTTCCAGGCACCTTCCCAAGTCTGCAGCCATGGGCTGTAGGTGCCCGAGATGACCACCTGCTGCGGCTGGAACTGCATCTGCACGAACTGCTTGGCGGTCTCCTTCTCCAGCAGCTTGCGCTGTGCCTGCGCCGCATCGATCTCGGCCTGCACCTGCGAGAGCGTGTCGCGGATCTCCATCAGATCGGTCAGCTTGCGCTTCACGTCCTTCTCGCGCAGCAACTCGCGCAGCGAATCGCGGTACTCGCTGCGGTTCTTGATCTGCGCTTCCACATCCACCACTTCACCCGTCTTGTCCTCGCTGGAGGTCTGATGGTTCAGCACTTTGGCACGGGATCCCAGCGCGCCAGTGAGCATCGCAAAGTCGCGCGGATTCACCCGCATGGTCAGATACGCGCTGCCCGCCGAATGCACCGTCTCGCGCTGCAAGGCCGAGGCCTCGACCTGACAATCGAGCTGCTCGCAACGCGCCTTGACTGCGCCCCACAGATCCGCCAGTTCCGCCGCTGCGGCTTCGATCTGCATGTGATGGCGCACGGCCAGAAAGCGCTGGCTGGCGGCCTCCGTCGGCGCAGATTGAGTGACAGGACTGCCCGCGACCTCCACAGCCGGTGCCGGGGCGACTGCAACAGCGGCTGCCGCCATCACCCGCTCCTCGGCCACCTCACGGCGCGAACGCGACAGATTGGCAACATCGGCACTCGGCGCGGATGGCCGCGGTGCAGCCGCAACCATCTTCCTGTCTGCCATTTGCCCCATTTGCCCTGCGTGGCTGGCGCTGTCGCCCTCGCTTTTGGGCGAACAGGCTGTCAGCAGCGCACCCGCCATCAGCACGCAGCAGGCCCCGGCGATCAGGCCGATGAGCAAGCGCTTGGGGCGAAAAATCAGGGCGGATGGATTGCTTGTCTTTGTCAGTTCACGAGCGGCAAGAGGGCTTGGCATGGATGTTTCTCCGGTTCACCACGATTGGTATGAGCTGAATCGTTGGCTTGGGAGAAACGGGGTGACGGACTTACAAAACCTCACAAACAACGCTTTATCCCACCCGGCAACAAGCCTACCGCGCCAGAGAATCGAGCAGAAATCAGTCACTCGCGATAGAATCACCGGTTTCGCGCGTCCGCATCGCCGGGCGCTCCACGGCAAATCCTGCCGAGCCGCTCCTCATCACAATCCATGTCGTCCTCCAATCTGCACCCCATGCTTAACGTGGCCATCAAGGCTGCGCGCGCCGCTGGCGCCATCATCAACCGAGCTGCCCTCGACGTCGAGGCTGTGCGCGTATCGCAAAAACAGCTCAATGATTTTGTGACCGAGGTCGACGTGGCGAGCGAGAAGGCCATCATCGAGACGCTTCTCACCGCCTACCCCGATCACGGCATCCTGGCCGAAGAATCGGGTCGCGAGTATGGTTCCAAGACATCGGAGTATGTCTGGATCATCGATCCGCTGGACGGCACCACCAACTTCATTCACGGCTTCCCCGTCTACTGCGTGAGCATCGCGCTGTCGGTGCGCGGCAAGATCGAACAAGCCGTGATCTATGACCCATCCCGCAACGACCTGTTCACCGCCACCAAGGGCCGTGGCGCGTTCCTGAACGAGCGTCGCATCCGCGTGAGCAAGCGCACCCGCATGGGCGAGTGCCTGATCTCCACAGGCTTCCCCTTCCGTCCTGGCGACAACTTCCAGAACTACCTCGCGCTGATGGGCGACGTGATGCAGCGCTGCGCCGGTCTGCGCCGCCCCGGTGCCGCCGCACTGGATCTGGCCTACGTGGCCGCAGGCTTCACCGACGCGTTCTTCGAAACCGGCCTGTCGATCTGGGACGTGGCAGCGGGCTCGCTGCTGGTGACCGAGGCCGGTGGTCTGGTCGGCAACTTCACAGGCGAAGCCGACTTCCTCGAACAGCGCGAATGCCTGGCCGGCAACCCACGCATCTACGGCCAGATGGTCCCCATCATCAGCAAGTACAGCAAGTTCGCACCCGCTGGCGAGAAGGCAGCGTTGCGTCAAGCCGGCATCAATGCCGACAATGCGGACGCCGGTGAAGCATCGGAAGCCGAAGCAACCGACGCGGTGGACGCTCCTACCGACACCCAAAACAAGCAGGACTGATCTCCCGCCGACATGACTCGACAAAGGCAGCTCGCCACAACGGGCTGCCTTTTTGTTTTGTCCAGCAATCCCGAGTATGCAGATACATTAAGTTACACGTAGCTTACAAGCCTGCCATACTCGGCCCATGCCCATCTCCCATGTACTGAGTTTTGAAGGCGGCCGCGTCGAGACACAAGAAGACGAATCGGTCCTGAATGCCCTGCTGCGTGCAGGTTTGAATCCAGCGTTTTCGTGCAAGAGCGGCTCCTGCCAGACCTGCATGCTCCAAGCCGAAAGCGGCGACATCCCCGAGCGGGCGCAGCGCGTGCTGCCCATGCACCTGCGGCGGCTGCGCTACTTTCTGCCCTGCCGCTGCATGCCGACCAGTGCCATGAGCCTGCGCCGCCCGCACCCCAACGATCTGGTCACCGGCTGCCAGCTCTGCGAAGCCAATGTGCAGGAAGATGGCCGACTCGAACTGGTCTTCGAAACCGGACGCCCCATCAAATACCGCACCGGCCAGCAATTGCGCATCCTCGTCACCGGCCGCGACGACGAGCCCGTGCTCACCCTCACCTCCTCGCCCGAGCGCGACATGCTGATGATCGGCATAATCGATGCTCAGGCCGCACGCCACCTGCCACCCGAAATGCAGGGCCAGATGAGCGATGAGGAAGTCTTCGGCTTCGCCTTTGAAGTGCGCGGCCCGTTCGACGACGTGCCGCCGCGCGAACTGCCCTCCCCCGAAGCCGACGCGACGCTGTGGGACGAACTCGGCGGCGACACCCGCGTGCGCGCCGTGCTCGAAGCCTTCTACACCAAGGTCTACGCCGACGAACAGCTCGCGCCCTTTTTCGTCAAGGTGACCCGTGACCGCGCCATCGACAAGCAGTTCTCGTTCATGAAGCAGTGCGTGACCGGCGAAAAGATCTACATGGGCGATCGCCCGCGCAACGCCCACCACTGGATGATCATCACGCACGAACTGTTCGACCACCGCCAGAGCCTCATGCTCGCGACGCTGAAGGAACACGGCCTGACCGACGAACTCATCGCCCGCTGGACCGCCTACGAAGAGTACTTCCGCCCCGACATCGTCAAAAGCGCCAAGCTCCCACGCTACCTGGGCGACCAACCCATCATCAACACCAGCGGCGTGACCCGCGAAGTCATCGGCGAATCCACCGTCTGCGACCACTGCCAGAGCGAAGTGCTCGCAGGCGAAACCGTGCTGCTGCACCATCACATGGGGACGATCAGTTGCGGGCGATGTGCGGATGTGGAGGCGGTTGCGGAATGAGGCTGGAGGCGGAGAGCTGATGATGTTTTCCGCTTTATCAAACGAATGATAGTTCTATGGGTAAGTTCGACCCGTTGCCGCCTATCGCACTTTCTTTAAGCAGTCACTCAACTGCTTTGTTCAGCGGATAAAGGTCTGCTAGCCTGGCTCGTGATGGCTACTGCTTGAGCGTTTGGCCCTCTCGTTCGCAGATAGCCAGATAAATCGGAGTTTCTTTGTCGTGATGAACGAATGCAAGTAAAAAATAGGCGTCTCGCCTACGCCATACCGCTAGTTGACGCGCCTCCTCGTACCAATCTTGAGCAAGTACTGGTTCTGATGCCTCAGTGAATAGCGGCGCTCCGAATCTGTGGGTTATCTCGGTGAGCCAGTGTTCGAACAACAAGCCAAACTGTGTGTAGAGCGGTTCGAGCTTGGTCTCGCCGTCCAACCATCCTGTCTGAGCCAAGGTCAGTTCGACGGATAGGTCACGTTCGAGTAGTTCTGGCAGTTCACCAAGTTCATGCAATTGTGTAAGGACTTCGTCCTGCATTTGAAATCAACCCCTCGTAGAGAGAATTTTCTGCAAATGTCGGCTTTTGCCGTCTTTGTTGCAGTATAGCGAAGGCCCGCTTCTGGCCGTTTAGGGACACACATTCCCCCCTCGGACTGGATCCCCGCGCGAATCACCGCCCCTGCTTCTGCCCCAACTTCCGATAAACCGTAGCCCGGCTGATCCCCAACGCCCGCGCTGCCTGGGCCACGTTGCCGCGTGCTTCGGCCACAGCCTGATGAACCAGCGCCAGTTCCACATCCTTGAGCGGCACAGCATGGCCCACCGCACGTTGGCGCGACATGCCGGTCACATCGGCGGTTGCGCCCGGCCCTTCGATCTGGGCCTGCACCTGCACGCGCAGGCCGGACCACAGTGGAACCTCCAGCATGCCGTTGCCCGATCTGCCGCGCATGGCGGCGTCGAACAGCCGTTGCACGGGCATGGCGAACAGCTCGTCGCTGTGCAGCGGGCCGCGTCCTGAAGCGAGCCCTGACACGATCTGGCGCGCGACCTGATTTGCGCCGGTCACGCAGCCGTCTTCATCCAGACACAGCAGGCCATTGCCGTCGCCATTGCCGAGTTGGCCCGGCCAGTTCAGGCGGATGAGCAGTCGATGCGGAGCGCGCAGGGTGAGCGCGTTTTCGATGTTGCGTGCCGCGCGTGCGACGAGGTGCTGAAGTTCCGGACGCTCTGCGACTTCGACGCCGGTGAGGTCGAGCATGCCCACGCATTCGCCGGATGGGCCGAACACCGGTGCCCCAGCGCAACTGTAGACCGAGGTGTCGCGGTAGAAATGCTCGCCGCGATGCAGCCACACCGGGCGGCGTTCGGACAGCGCGGCGCTGATGGCCGAGGTGCCGATGCTGCGCTCGGACAGATCGACGCCCACGCGGGCGATGGCGACGGCGCGTGGATCGGTGGTGTCGATGGCACCGGACACATCGACCACCACGCCGCTGGCGTCGGTCAACATCGCAAAGTAACGCGTGCTGGCCGTGGCCCGGCCCAAGCCCTCGAGCGCAGGTCGCGCGGCTTGCAGCAACTGGTGCTGGGCGTCTTGTGTGCGGCGCACAAACTGCGAGGTCACCACATCGAACGCGACGCGGTGCTGTGGCCGCTGGCCTTGGGCGAGACAGCGTCGCCAGGAACGCTCTATCCATTCGCTGTCCGGGCGCATGGACAGCAAACCGCTGGCGGCAATTTCGCCAAGGCTGCGGAGCGCGCGTGGGCTTTCGTCTTCATTGTCGAAAACCGCGACGCGCGCGCGCTGGATCTGCTGCAGGCGCTGCTCGGCTGATGGATCGTGCTGGCTGGGCATGGAAGTTGGCTCGCAACGATGGGGTTGGAAACACATGTGCAGGCCGCTCAGGCATGCCGCTGATGTGTTCCATTTTGAGAATATTCGATGTCCGGAAATGGCTTGTGAGGGTTTTGCCTGATCTGAGGGTATTCGAAGCTGATCAGCATGAAGGGCGTTGTTCGTTTCGCAATCCGAGAATCATCAAGGCCCCACCACAGAGGCCGCTGCACAGGAGACAACCCCGATGAAAGTGCAATTCACGGTCAACGGCAAAGCTGCCAGCGTTGACGTCCCCCCCAACACCCTGCTGGTGCAGGCCATTCGCGAGCATCTGATGCTCACAGGCACACATGTGGGCTGCGACACCGCGCAATGCGGCGCCTGCACCGTGCATGTGAATGGCAAGGCGATCAAATCATGCAACACCCTGGCCGTCATGCACGATGGCGCACAGATCACCACGATTGAAGGCATGGCCGCACCGGACGGCACCATGCATCCGATGCAGGCGGCCTTCAAGCAGTGCCACGGTCTGCAATGCGGCTTCTGCACGCCGGGCATGGTGATGAGCGCGGTCGATCTGTGCCGCACCCACCCGAACGCGGACGAAGGCGAAATCCGCGAGCTGCTCGAAGGCAATCTGTGCCGCTGCACGGGTTATCAGAACATCGTCAAAGCTGTGGTCCAGGGCAAAAAAGCCATGGCGACCGGCTCCTGATCTTCCAACACAAGGAGACATGACATGGGAGCCACCGACATCTCCAAGCTGCCGCACATCGGCGAGGCCGTTCTGCGCAAGGAGGACTACCGCTTTCTGACCGGCGCGGGTCAGTACACCGACGACATCACCATGGCGCGTCAGGCGCATGCAGTGTTCGTGCGCTCGCCGCATGCGCACGCCCATATCAAGAAGGTGGATGGCACGATTGCCGAGAGCATGCCCGGCGTGATCAAGGTGTTCTCGGGCAAGGACATCGACGGCAAGATGGGCGGCCTGCCCTGCGGCTGGCTGATCACCAGCAGCAACGGCGAGCCGATGAAGGAACCACCGCATCCGATTCTCGCCATCGGCAAGGCACGCTATGTGGGCGACCATGTGGCGATGGTCGTGGCCGAAACACTGCAGCAAGCGCGTGACGCGGCCGAAGCCGTGTACGTGGAATACGAAGCGCTGGACGCGGTCGTGCATGTCAGCGATGCGAAGAAAGGCCCTGCCCTGCACGACGTTGCGCCCGACAACCAGTGCTACCACTGGGAACTGGGGGACAAGTCCGCCGTGGATGCAGCCTTTGCGAATGCAGCGCATGTCACCAAGCTCGATCTGGTGAACAACCGCCTCGTGCCCAATGCGATGGAGCCGCGCGCGGTCAGTGCCTCGTACAACCGCGCGAGCGACGAATACACGCTCTATGTGGCCAACCAGAATCCGCATGTGGAGCGCCTGCTGCTCACCGCGTTCGTGCTGAATCTGCCCGAAAGCCGCGTGCGCGTGATCGCGCCCGATGTGGGCGGCGGCTTTGGCTCCAAGATCTATCTGTATGCCGAAGATGTGGCGCTGACCTGGGCGTCCAAGCAGCTCAACCGCAACATCAAATGGACCTCGGATCGCAGCGAGGCTTTCCTCTCGGATGCCCATGGTCGCGACCATGTGAGCCACGCTGAAATGGCGATGGACAAGGACGGCAAATTCATCGCCATGCGCGTGCATACCGACGCGAATCTGGGCGCTTACCTGTCCACGTTCTCGACCGCGATTCCGACGATTCTCTACGCCACGCTGCTGGCCGGGCAATACACCTGTCCGCAGATTCATGTGGTGGTCGACTCGTGGTTCACCAACACCACGCCGGTCGATGCGTATCGCGGCGCGGGTCGGCCGGAAGCCACTTATCTGCTGGAGCGCTTGGTGAGCCGATGCGGCTGGGAACTGGGCCTGTCGCAGGCCGAAATCCGCAGGCGCAACTTCATCACGCAGTTTCCGTATCAAACACCTGTGGCGTTGCAATACGACGTGGGCGACTACAACGCCTGCATCGACAAGGCCGAAAAACTGGCCGACGTGGCCGGCTTTGAAGCGCGCCGCAAAGCCAGCGAAGCCAAGGGCCTGAAGCGCGGCATCGGCTACTCCAGCTACATCGAAGCCTGCGGACTCGCGCCTTCCAACATCGCGGGCGCATTGGGCGCGCGTGCGGGCCTGTTCGAATGCGGCGAAGTGCGCGTGCATCCCACCGGCACGGTCACCGTGTTCACCGGATCGCACAGCCACGGACAGGGTCACGAAACCACCTTCGCGCAGGTCGTCGCGGGGCGTCTGGGCATTCCGGTCGAGAACGTGGACGTGGTGCATGGCGACACGGGCCGCGTGCCCTTCGGCATGGGAACGTATGGCTCGCGCTCGATCAGCGTGGGCGGCGCGGCCATCATGAAAGCGCTCGACAAGATCGAGGCCAAGGCCAAGAAAATCGCCGCGCACCTGATGGAAGCCAGCGATGCCGACATCGACTTCTCGGGAGGAGAGTTTGTGGTGAAGGGGACCGACAAAAAGATCCCCTTCGCCCAGATTGCACTCACGGCCTACGTGCCGCACAACTACCCGCTCGCCACGCTGGAGCCGGGCCTGAACGAGACCGCGTTCTACGACCCGACCAACTTCACCTACCCGGCAGGCACCTACATCTGCGAAGTGGAAATCGACCCGCAAACCGGCGTGGTGCGCATCGACCGCTTCTCTGCGGTGGACGACTTCGGCACCATCATCAACCCGATGATCGTGGAAGGCCAGGTGCATGGCGGCATCGTGCAGGGCATCGGCCAGGCGCTGCTGGAAAACTGCGTGTATGACCGCGAAACGGGCCAGCTCATCACCGGCAGCTTCATGGACTACGCCATGCCGCGCGCCGATGATTTCCCCGAGTTCAAGCTCGACACCGTGTGCACGCCCTGCACGCACAATCCGCTCGGCACCAAGGGCTGCGGCGAGGCCGGCGCGATCGGATCGCCGCCTGCCGTGATCAACGCCGTGCTCGACGCGCTGCATCCGCTCGGCGTGCAGGACTTCGACATGCCCGCATCGCCCTCGCGTGTGTGGGAAGCCATTCAAGCGGCCAAAGCCTAAGCAGAAGCAGGAAGAAGGAGTCAAAGACCATGTACGCATTCGACTACCAACGCCCCGCTTCACTGACCGACGCAGCCCAGCTCGCCGCCTCGGGTGCCAAACTGCTGGCCGGTGGCCAGACGCTGCTCGCCTCGATGAAGCTGCGCCTGTCCAGCCCCGAAACGCTGGCCGACCTCGGCGCGATCACGGAGTTGTCCGGCATTCGCAGAGACGGCGACCACCTCGTGATCGGCGCGATGACGCGGCACGCCGAAGTGGCTGCAAGCCAGGATGTGCTGGCTGCGATTCCCGCGCTCGCCGACCTGGCCGCCCACATCGGAGACCGCCAGGTGCGCGCCATGGGCACGCTGGGCGGATCGGTTGCCAACAACGATCCCTCTGCGTGCTACCCGTGCGCGGTGCTGGGGCTCGGCGCAACCATCGTCACCACCAAGCGCGCAATGGAAGCGGACGACTTTTTTCAGGGCATGTTCACGACCGCGCTGGACGAGGACGAGCTGATCACCGCCATCCGCTTTCCCATGGCCGAACGCGCGGCCTACATGAAGTTCAAGCAACCCGCGTCACGCTTCGCGTTGATCGGTGTGTTCGTCGCGCAAACGGCCGACGGCGTGCGCGTGGCGGTCACGGGTGGCGGCAACGGCGTGTTCCGCCATGAAGGGCTAGAAGCAGCGCTGAACAAGGACTTCTCTGCCGCCTCCGCCGCCAGCGTGAAGATCGACGACAGCGAGCTGAGCAGCGACCTGCACGGCTCCGCCGCCTACCGCGCCAACCTGATCAGCGTGCAGACGCAACGCGCGGTGGACAAGGCCCTTGGACATTGATTTGGTCATTGATTTGAACAGTGACTTGAACATTGACGACGGGGCAACCCGCTGATCCGGTATGAGCGAAGCACACACCACGGCATCGACTGCTTTTTTTGATTCCATCGACGGCGTGGTGCAAGCACTGGCGAACGCGGGTTATTTTGCGGACCGGCAACTCGCGACCGCCGTGTTTCTGGCCATCAAACTGCAGCGACCCTTGTTGCTCGAAGGCGAGCCGGGCGTGGGCAAGACGGAGCTGGCAAAGGCACTTGCCAAAGCGTTGCAACGCGAGCTGATCCGCCTGCAATGCTACGACGGCATGGAACTGCGCGATGCGCTCTATGAATGGAACTACGCCGCGCAGATGCTGCACATGCGCGCGGCGGAAAGCCTGCATGCGGGCAGCGAAGGCGTGCACGAACTCGAACGCGAAATCTACCAGCAGCGTTATCTGATCCGCCGCCCCTTGCTGCAGGCATTGCAAGCGCCGCTGCCTGGCGCGGTGCTGCTCATCGACGAGGTGGATCGTGCGGACGAGCCGTTCGAAGCGTTTCTGCTCGAATATCTGGGTGAGTACCAGGTCACGATTCCCGAACTCGGCACGATTCGCGCGGCCAGCACGCCGCTCACGATTCTCACCAGCAACCGCACGCGCGAGTTGAACGATGCCGTCAAGCGCCGCTGCCTCTATCACTGGCTCGACTATCCCGACCGCGAACGTGAACTGGAAATCCTGCGCGCACTGGTGCCACAGGCCAGCGCGGCACTGACCGAACAGGTCGCGCAGTTCGTCAATCGCCTGCGCAGCCAGCCGTTTTCCAGCGCCTTCCAACGCACGCCCGCCATTGCCGAAAGCGTGGAATGGGCCAAGGCGCTGGTGGCGCTCGACACGCTCACGCTCGACCCCGAAATCGTCACCAGCACCGCAGGCATTCTGTTCAAGCAACGTGACGATGTGGCCGCGCTTACGCGCGAGCTGGCGGCCGAATTGCTTGCCCCCGAACAGGCGTCGCCATGAGCACGCACGCCTCCCCGCTGGGTGATGCGCGCCACGGCAAACTGCCTGAGCAGATTCTGGCTTTCGGTCGCGCATTGCGCCGCGCAGGCGTGCCGCTCGACAGCGCGCGCATCGGCCTCGCCTGCGATGCCGCGCGGTTGGTGGGCATCGAAGCAAAGAGCGATCTGCAAGCCGCGCTGCAAACCGTTTTCGTCAGCCGCGAGCAGGACCGTGCCGTGTTCACCGAGCTGTTTGACGCGATGTTTCGCAACCCGGACATCGCCAACAAGCTGCTCGCGCAAATGCTGCCGCGCGCCGAGACGCGCCCCGAACCGACTCCGCGCAAACCGCGCGTAAGCGAAGCGCTTGCGCCGCCACGCCCGCAGTCCAAAGCCGAGCCCGTCAAAGAAGACAAGCTGCAGTTCGATGCCGCGATGACCGCCAGCGACATGCAGCGTTTGAAGCACGCCGATTTCAACGCACTCAGCGCCAGCGAATTCAAACTCGTCGAACGGCTCGCGCGCGACATCGCCCTGCCCGTTCCCAGCTTTGCCACGCGCCGCATGCAACCCGGCACACGCGGCCACCGACCGCATTGGCCCGGCGTGATGCGCGAAGCCGCTCGTACGGGCGGCGAGATCCTGCGCCTGCCGCGACTGCAGCGCCAGCGTCGGCCCTTGCCGCTATTGGTGCTGGTGGATGTGTCGGGTTCGATGGAGCGCTATGCGCGTCTGCTGCTGGCCTTTCTGCATGCCGCCACGCGCGATGTGAACGGCCACCGGGTTCAGCGCGATGTGTTTGCATTCGGCACAGGCCTGACCGATCTGACGCCCGCCTTTGCGATGCGCGACCCGGACGAGATGCTGCATGCCAGCAATGCGCTCATCAACGACTTTGGCGGTGGCACACGACTGGGTGAATCGCTGACTGCATTGCGCCAGCACCATGCACGCCGACTGATCGGCAGGCGCACGCTGGTGCTGCTGATCAGCGATGGCCTTGACACCGGCGAGCCCACGCAACTGGCGCAGGAGCTTGGCTGGCTCCAACGCCACAGCCGCGCGCTGTTGTGGCTCAACCCGTTGCTGCGTTATGAAGGTTACGCGCCGCTTGCGCGCGGTGCCGCGCAACTGCACGCCAAGGCCGATGCCATGCTGGCCGTGCACAACCTGCAGAGTCTTCAGGATCTGGCGGGAAGTCTGGCCAAACTGCTTTCGCAACAACGCGAATCATCAACCGCCATCTCCACTGCACCCGCCACATTGTCGAATTGAAAGACGAGAAGGAGCCCACCATGGACATGCAATCAAGCCGCCAACTCGCCGTCACCCAGCAGCAGGCATGGGATGCGCTGAACGATCCCGAAGTGCTCAAGCTCTGCATTCCGGGTTGCGACCGCGTCGAGGCCACGGGCGAGAACCAGTACGCCATCGGCATGGCGCTCAAGATCGGGCCGGTGTCGGCCAAGTTCTCGGGGCAGATCACGCTCGCCGACATCGACCCGCCCAAGAGCTACACCATCGCCTTTGACGGCCAGGGCGGCGCGGCGGGCTTCGGCAAGGGCAGCGCCAAGGTGGTGCTCACGCCCAACGACGAAGGCTGCGAGCTGGGCTACACGGTGAACGCGCAAGTGGGCGGCAAGGTTGCGCAGCTCGGCCAACGGCTGATCGACGGCGCGGCCAAATCGCTCGCCGAAGATTTCTTCAAACGCTTCGACAAGGAAATGCAGCGCCGCTTCGGCCCCGCCGAAGACGAAGCCGCGCCCACCGAAAAGACCGGAATGATGAGCGGGCTGATGAAGAAAATCGGCCTTGGCAAGAAGGACGAAGCGCACGAATCCGACAGCGAGAACAAAAACGCCTGACAACAAGGGCCTTTCTCCCGCAGGAAAATGAGCGACATGGAAAATCTCGATGTCATGGTCCTCAGACAACTGCGCGACTGGCGCCAGGCGGGCAAGCGCGCGCTGCTCGCCACCGTCGTGCGCACCTGGGGATCGTCGCCACGCCCCATCGGCTCCATCATGGCGCTGTGCGAAGACGGCGCGGTGGTCGGCTCGGTCTCGGGCGGCTGCATCGAGGACGATCTGATCTACCGCTACACACAGGCCTATGCGAGCGCGGCTCCGGCAGGCAGCACAACTGGCCATCAAGCCATCCCCAGCGGCGCGCCCGGCTTCGTGAAATACGGCATCACCGCCGATGAAGCCCATCGCTTTGGTCTGCCCTGCGGCGGCACGCTGGAACTGCTGCTCGAGTACGACCCCGATATGCGCCAGCTCACCGAACTCGTGCGCCTGCTCGAATCGGGCCAATTAGTCGAGCGCGTCGTGCAGCTCTCCGACGGCACCGTCACACTCACCACGGCGGCTGCGCCGACCGAGCTCGAACTGACCGACAAGCAGCTCATCAACACCTTCGGCCCCGAGTACCGCATGCTGCTGATCGGCGCAGGCCAGCTCACCGAGTACCTCGCGACCATGGCGCTGTTCAACGGCTTTGCGGTGACCGTGTGCGATCCGCGCGAGGAGTATCGCGGCGCATGGAGCGTGGCGGCAGCCAAGGTGGTGAGCGATATGCCCGACGATGTGGTGCTGGCCTTCAAGCCCGACCGCCGAAGCTGCGTCGTCGCGCTCACGCACGATCCCAAGCTCGACGATCTGGCGCTGCTCGAAGCGCTCAAGACCGATGCGTTCTACGTCGGTGCCATCGGCTCACGCCGCAACAATCAGGCGCGACATGAACGCATGATCGAATACTTCGACGAAACCGAGGAAAGCCTTGCGCGACTGCGCGGCCCCATCGGCATCTACATCGGCAGCAAGACGCCCGCAGAAATCGCGGTGAGCGTGATGGCCGAAATTCTCGCGGTGAAAAACGGCGTTGCCTTGCCGCGCGACATGGAAGTGGCCAACGCCAAGAACGAGCGCCATCTGGCCGCGCACGATGCGCCCACGCCCGACTCCATCGTCTGCGGCTTGAAGCGCATGGAGCAAAGCTGACCTCCCTGTCAGCCAACGCGCCGTACTGCGCCACGCGGCCCGCAAGGGTTTGGGGATGCCATCTCCATCCCTTAGGATGTAGCCATCGTTTGTCAGCCCACAAGGAGACATCATGGCCCAGCCACCACGAAGCGCCCATCGCGTCCTGCTGCCCATCGCGGTTGCCTGTCTTTTGTTGAGCGCCTGCTCCGGCACTCCGTCGCTCAAGCTCCCGCCCGCCGCCCTGCAGCCCGAAGGTTCCTCCGGCTACACCGAAAAGCCCGGCTGGGCGACGACGAAATTCGCGGTGGCTGCGGCCAATCCACTTGCCACCGAAGCGGGCTACAAAGTGCTGCAGGCAGGAGGCAGCGCCCTCGATGCGGCGATTGCCGTACAGATGGTGCTCACGCTGGTCGAGCCGCAATCGAGCGGCATCGGCGGCGGTGCATTTTTGCTGCACGCGCAGGGCAGCAAGGTGGAGGCATATGACGGTCGCGAAGTCGCCCCCGCAGCCGCCACCGAGAACCTTTTCCTCGGCAAGGACGGCAAGCCCCTGCCCTTCATCGAAGGCGTGGTCGGTGGTCGCTCGGTCGGCGTGCCCGGCGTGGTGCGCATGCTGGAACTCGCGCACAAGGAGCACGGCAAACTGCCCTGGGCCAAGCTGTTCGAGCCCGCCATCGATCTGGCCGAAAACGGCTTCAAGGTCAGCGCGCGTCTGAACACGCTGCTGTCGAATGAAAAATACCTCGCCAACGATCCCACGGCACGTGTGTATTTCTTCGACGCCGCAGGCAAGCCATGGCCGGTCGGGCACACGCTGAAGAACCCCGAACTCGCCAAGGTGCTGACCGACATTTCAAAGAACGGCTCCAAGGCGCTGCTCGAAGGCGAAGTGGCCAAGGCCATCGTCGACAAGGTCAACAGCCACCCGACCAATCCGGGCCAGATGACGCTGGCCGACCTTGCCGCCTACCAGCCCAAAAAGCGCGAAGCCTTCTGCACCGACTACCAGCTCGCCGCGCGCACCTATCGCATGTGCGGCTTCCCGCCACCGAGTTCCGGCGCCATCGCCATCGCGCAGATTCTCGGCATCCTCAAGAACACCAATGCCACCTCCATGCCGCTCGGTGACGGGCTCACCGGCCCCGGCGATCCGCTCGGCCCACTGCCCAGCGCCGACTGGCTGTATCTCTACAACGAAGCCGCGCGACTGGCCTTTGCCGACCGCGCCCAGTACGTGGCCGACCCCGACTTCGTGCAGCCACCTGCAGGCAACTGGAAGAGCCTCGTCGATCCGGCCTACCTTGCCAGCCGCGCCAAGCTCATCGGCGACAAGAGCATGAACGTCGCGCAGCCCGGCAAGCCCGGTGAGGTCAAGACCAGCTACGCGCCCATGCCCGACCAGATCGAGCATGGCACCAGCCACATCAGCGTGGTCGATGCACAAGGCAACGCGGTGGCGATGACCACCACCATCGAAGACCAGTTCGGCTCGCGCCAGATGGTCAAGGGCTTTCTGCTCAACAACGAGCTGACCGACTTCAGCTTTGCCCCCAAGGATGCGAACGGCGCACCGATTGCCAACCGCGTGCAACCTGGCAAGCGCCCACGCTCATCGATGGCACCCACGCTGGTCTTCGACAAAACCGACGACAAGCTGCTCATGAGCGGCGGCAGCCCCGGTGGCGCCATCATCATCCACTACACCGGCAAGCTGCTCTACGGCATCTTCAACTGGGGACTCACGCCACAGCAGGCCATCAACCTGCCCAACTTCGGCTCGCTCAACGGCCCGACCATGCTGGAAGAAAAGCGCTTCCCCGAATCCACCGTCTCCGCCCTGCGCGCACGCGGTGCGGAAGTGCGCGAGATGAACATGACCAGCGGCCTGCAAGCCATCACCCGCGCCGAAATCCACGGCCAGAAAATGTGGCTGGGCGGCGCCGATCCGCGCCGTGAGGGTGTGGTAATGGGGGATTGAGCCCCGGCCTTCTCCACGTAAAAACAGAATGCAGCATGCCCAGAAGATGCTGCGTTTTCATTGGTGCTGTGACAGCGGCACAATGGCACCAACACAATCGTTTCAACCCATTCATCTTTCATCTAATCACCCATGCAGGATCAGCCCTCCTCCGCCACCGCCAAGCCCGCCCAGGTCCACGTCCCTTTCGATGAACTGCGCGCGTTGCTGCAGCAGATTTTCGAGCGCAATGGTTGCAGCGACCAAGTCGCTGCCGTGCTCGCGGACAACTGCGCGTCGGCGCAGCGCGATGGCGCACAAAGCCATGGTGTGTTTCGCATGGCGGGTTATGTGTCGACGCTGAAAAGTGGCTGGGTCGATGGCAAGGCTGTGCCGGTCGTGGAGGACAAGGCGCCCGGATTTCTGAGCGTGGATGCGGCGAACGGATTCGCGCAACCGGCGTTCTTCGCGGCCAAGGATCAGCTCATCGCCAAGGCCCGCACCAACGGCATCGCGCTGCTGGCGATTCAGGGGTCGCACCATTTCGCGGCGCTGTGGCCCGATGTGGAGCCGCTCGCGCGCGAAGGCCTGGTGGCGCTCACGGTGGTCAACAGCATGGCCTGTGTGGTGCCCAGTGGCGGCAGCAAGGCGCTGTTCGGCACCAACCCGATTGCGTTCGCCGCGCCGCGTGAAAACGGCGACCCCGTCGTCTTCGATCTCGCCACAAGCGCAACCGCGCATGGCGACATCCAGCTTGCCGCACGTGCGGGCCATGCGGTACCGCATGGCTACGGCGTGGACAAGAACGGCAAGGGCACGACCAATCCCAAGGAGATTCTGGAAGGCGGTGCGCTGCTGCCCTTTGGCGGCGAGCATGGCGCGCACAAGGGCTCGGCGCTGTCGATGATGGTCGAGCTGCTGGCTGCAGCGCTCACCGGCGGCAACTTCTCGTTCGAGTTCGATTGGAGCGAGCATCCCGGCGCGCAGTCGCCCTACACCGGCCAGCTCATCATCGCCATCGATCCGTCGTTCTCCAACGGCAAGAACTTCGCGCAACGCAGCGAAAAGCTTGTGCAGTCCATGGCCGATGCGGGGCAGACCCGCCAACCGGGCGCGCGGCGCTACGAGCAACGAGCCCGTTCAATGGCGCATGGCGTGCCCATCGACGCCGATCGTTGGGCGCAGCTTCAGCAGTTGGCAGGAATTGCGCATGCCTGATTCACTGGCCATGGCCGCACCGACCCTCAGCCGACGCGCCAAACGCTTCACCCGAACAGTGCTCGGTGTGGGCTGTCTGCTGAGTCTGTTCGGCTGCGGCCTGCCGCCGCTCGAAGGCCGCAGCGTTTCACACGCGCTGGAAAACAATGCAGCAGAACAGACACCGCTCGGTCAATCTGTCAGTCCCGTGCTCGCGGCGCATCCGGGCAAGAGCGGCATTCACGCACTGCACGATCCGCACGATGCCTTTGCCGCGCGTGCATCGCTCGCACGCGCAGCATCCAGAACACTCGACGTGCAGTACTACATCTGGCGCAACGACATCACCGGCACGCTGCTGTTCGGTGAGCTGATCGCTGCCGCCAATCGCGGCGTGCGCGTGCGGCTGCTGATCGACGACGTCGGCACGGCAGGCCTCGACACCGAACTCGCCGCGCTCACGCGCCACCCGAACATCGAGGTGCGGCTGTTCAACCCCTTCATGCTGCGCAAGCCCAAGGTGCTCGGCTATCTGGCCGACCTGCGCCGCGCCAATCGGCGCATGCACAACAAGTCGTTCACGGCGGACAATCTCGCCAGCATCATCGGCGGGCGCAACGTGGGCGACGAGTACTTTGGCGCGACCGATGGCGTGCTGTTCAACGATCTCGACGTGCTTGCCATCGGCCCCATCGCCAAGGATGTTTCCGCCGATTTCGACCGCTACTGGGCCAGCGCCAGCGCGTATCCGGCGCAGGACATACTGCCCCAATCCGAACCTGCGGATTTCGAGCAGCTCGACACCAAGGCCACCGCGCTGCTGTCGTCGCCACGCGCCCGCGAGTACACCGACAGCATCCGACAGACGCCCTTCGTCCAGCAGCTCATGGACCGCACACTGCCGCTCGAATGGGTGCAGGTGAAGATGGTCAGCGACGATCCAGCGAAGGGCCTGGGCCTTGCCGAAAAGCAGCAGTTGCTGCTGCCCCAACTGGGGCAAGCGCTTGGCAAGATCGACACCAGCCTCGACCTGATTTCGGCCTACTTCGTGCCCCGCGCTTCAGGCGTGGAGGCCTTCGGCAAGCTCGCGGAAAGCGGCATCAAGGTGCGCATTCTCACCAACGCCTTCGAGGCCACCGACGTGCCCGCCGTGCACGCGGGCTACGGCAAGCGCCGCAAGGCACTGCTCGAACACGGCGTGCAGTTGTATGAAATGCGCAGCCTCGTGCCAGCGTATGCGGACACTGCGGACAAGAAGTTCTTTCAACGCTTCGGCAGCTCGGGCGCGAGCCTGCACGCCAAAACCTTCGCCGTGGACGGCAAGCGCATCTTCGTGGGCTCGTTCAACTTCGATCCACGCTCCGCGCATCTCAACACCGAACTGGGTTTTCTGATCGACAGCCCC
This sequence comes from Diaphorobacter sp. HDW4B, assembly GCF_011305535.1. Taxonomy (GTDB): domain Bacteria; phylum Pseudomonadota; class Gammaproteobacteria; order Burkholderiales; family Burkholderiaceae_C; genus Diaphorobacter_A. Next base: position 4,299,938 of record NZ_CP049905.1, on the reverse strand, counting down.
GCCCTCGCCCAGCAACTCGTGAGCGTGATGAACAACGAAGTCCCGCGCCTGTCCTACCGCGTGGAACTGAACGCCAACGGCGACCTGCAATGGGTGGGCGGATCGAACACCGCAGCCCCCAGCATCTACAACGTGGAGCCGCACACCAACTGGCTCAGCCGCACAATGGTCCGCGTGTTGGGGTGGTTGCCGATCGAGGGCTTGCTGTAAGCCGCTTGAAGCGCCTTCAGATCCCCTCGCCACCTTCCGGATACCGCGCCTCCTTGCGCTCCTGATGCAATGCAAACTGCACACCCGCCTGCCCTGCGACGGCTGCGCCGATGAGGACGATGGCGGCGGAGAGTGCGGGGTTCGAGCCCCAGCCGACCATCAGTGTGAACAGCGCGCCCAGCGCCATCTGCGAGAAGCCGTACATACCTGCTGCCGAGCCCACGTGGTGGGCGTCGACCATCAGCGTCTTGGACAGCGCGGCCGGGCTGGCAGTGCCCGAGCCCATGGCGAACAGCAACATCAGCACGACGATGGCGGGCAGGTTGAGCCAGCCCACCAGTTCGAGCACCAGAAAGACGGCGGCGCTGGCGATGCTCAGGCCGTTGCCGAACACGAGCAGTTTTTCCACCGGCACGTTGAGCACCATGCGGCGTGTGATGGCGTTGCCGATGCCCATGCCGATCATGATGATGCCCAGCGAGATGCCGACGTCGCGCACGGGGTGGTCGAGCTGTTCGGTGATGACGAACGGCGCGGCGGCGATGAAGGCGTAGATCGATGTGGTCGCGCAGGCACCGCCGAATGCGTAGCCCAGATATTTGGGTGACTTGAGCAGCGAACTGTAGTCACGCGCAAGAGCCGTGACGCTGACCACGCCGGTGGGCGTTCCGGTCTCGGGCACCTTCTTCCAGGTCAGCACCAGTGTGGCCGCGCCGAGCAACGACAGGAACACGAACACCATGCGCCAGCCGCCGAGTTCGACCATGGTGGAGCCGATGATCGGGGCCAGACCCGGTCCGACCATCATGATGAGGTTGAGCAGCGCCAGCGCGCGCACGGCCTCGTCGGCGCTGGTGGTGTCGCGCACCATGGCGCGGCCGAGTGCCAGACCCGCGCATCCACCCAAGGCCTGGAACAGACGTGCGAGCACCAGCGTTTCCACATTGGGGGCCAACGCCGCGACAATGCCCGCGCCCAGATAGAGCGACAGTCCGACCATGAGCATCGGGCGACGACCGAGCGCGTCCGACAGCGGTCCGTAGAAAAGTTGGCCGAACGCCAGACCGAGAATGTAGATGCCGATGGTGGCCTGCACTGCTGCGCTGTTGGTGTGCAACGCGCGCGCCGCATCGGGCAGCGCCGGCACGAACATGTGCATGGCCAATGTGCCGCTGAGTGTGATCATCACCAGCAGCCAGAGCGGTGCGCTTTTTTTGACGGCACTGGTCACAGCGCTTGTGGAGGAAGAGCCGTCGCCGCTCATGCCTGCACTCCCACGTCGTCCTGTTCAAGCTTCTGCAGTTGCCCGCCAATGTTCTGCAGCACCGCGAATGCCACCGTCAACTGCTCGTCGCTCACGTCGGCGAACAGCTTCAGACGCTCCTGATTGATCAGCGCCTTCACCTGCTGAACGATCTCCAGCCCCTTGGGCGTGATGTCGATGGTCTTGGCGCGACGATCCACATGCCCTGCGCGAACGATGAGCCCCGCGGCTTCCAGTCCGTCGAGCAGGCGCACGACCGACGAGCTGTCGAGCCCGAGCGACGCCGCCAGGTCCTTCTGCCGCATGGGCGCGGTGGCGCGCTCCAGATGCGTGAGCGGCAACCAAGTGGCCTCGGTCAGGCCGAGCGGCCTGAGCAGACGATCCACCACCCGACGCCACTGCCGGTTGAGTTGCCCCATCGTGAACATGATGTTCTGTTGAGCCTGAGGCAGGGCTTGCGCTTCGTGGAGCGACATGAATGGTTGAACGCTGAAATAAATGACATATCAATTATTTCAGCATTCTTTCAAACCTGACGACCATCAATAGAAGCCCATGCCATTCTCTAGGCATTTACCCTATATTTTTAATTTTTATCGTATTTTGATAATTTTCAAATTTAAAATTCAAAATAGTACGAAATTTCATAAACAAATATCAAATGAGCAACGACCAATTTATCCGGGTCTCCTTCAGTCACTTTGGCTTTCACGTGAGCGATCTCGAAGGCGTGGCTCGTTTCTACAAAGATGTTCTGCAGTTCACCGAAACCGACCGGGGTGACCTGGGCGCCGTGCAGCTCATCTTCCTGAGCCGCGACCCGGACACGCATCACCAGATCGCTCTGGTCTCCGGACGGCCACCGCAGGGCTTGCCTTTCAATCCGATCAATCAAATTTCGTTTCAAGTGCCCGATCTGTCGAATCTGCGTCTGGTGCATGAGCGTGCGCTGGCCGCAGGCGCCACCGACATGCAAGCCACGACGCACGGCAACGCGGTGTCGCTCTACTTTCGCGACCCGGAAGGCAACCGCCTGGAGGTCTTCATGGACACCCCGTGGTACTGCATCCAGCCGCTGCGCGAGCCCATCGATTTCGCATGCTCGGACGAAGCCGTGATGCAGCAGGCCGAACACATTGCACGCAACTCGCTTCGCTTCATGCCGCGCTCCGAATGGCGCACCCAGATGCAGGAGCGCATGGGCCGCGACCAAGGCATTCCCGCATCCCAAGTCGGCGCACCAGTGCGCCAGCAAGCCCCCGCCCGATAGATCGATCGTCCCTCCCCTCTTCACCACCCCACTCTTCTTCAGGACTTCCACCATGAAACTCATCAGCTTCGAACTCAACGGCAATGCAAGCTACGGTGCCTTCATCGGCAACGATCAGGTCGTCGATCTCAAGGCCGCATTCGGCGACAAGGCCCCCGACCTCAAATCGCTGATTGCGCAAGACCTGATCGCGAAGGCCGCCGAGCACGCAAGTCAGTCCAAGGAATTTCTGAAGCTCTCCGACATCGATCTGCTGCCCGTGATTCCGAATCCGGGCCAGATCTTCTGCATCGGTCTGAACTACGGCGAGCATGTACGCGAAACCGGCAAAGAGATCACGGAAAGCCCGGTGATCTTCATGCGCGTGAATGAATCCCAAGTGGCCCATGGCAAAGACATCGTGCGCCCACCGGAGTCGCACCGCCTCGATTACGAAGGCGAGATTGCCATCGTCATCGGCAAGGGCGGTCGCCGCATCAGCGAAGCGGATTCATGGGAGCACATCGCCGGCTATGCCTGCTACAACGACGGCAGCATCCGCGACTGGCAAGTGGCCACCTCGCAATGGGGTCCGGGCAAGAACTTCTGGCGCACGGGCGGTTTCGGTCCATGGATGGTGACGGCCGACGAGATCGCCGCCAGCCAGAACATGCGTCTGACCACGCGCCTCAATGGCCAGGTCATGCAGGAAGCCACGACCGACATGATGATCCACAGCATTCCTCGCCAGATCGCCTACATCTCCACCTTCATTCCACTGCAGCCGGGCGACGTGATCGTCACCGGCACGCCAGGCGGCGTGGGCAACAAGCGTGTGCCACAGGTCTTCATGAAGCCCGGCGATGTGGTGGAAATCGAAGTGGATGCCATCGGCGTGCTACGCAACGGCATCCGCGACGAAGTCGTGGCGGCCTGAATCTTCGCGATTCTTCGATAGCAATTCAAGGAGACAAACATCATGCAAGCCCACTCTCGCCGAACCCCTCGCCGAACTCTGCTGCGCTGGTCCTTGACCGCCGCCGCGCTGCCCATGCTGGCCGCCACGGCCCTTGCGCAGTCCAGCTTTCCCAGCAAGCCCATCACGCTGGTCGTGCCCTACGCCGCAGGGGGCCTGACGGACCAGTTGGCGCGCGAGTTGGGGGCGTACATGACCACCACGCTCAAGCAACCCGTGATCGTGGAAAACCGCCCCGGCGGTGCCGCGCAGATCGCAATGAACCTTCTAAAGGGCCTACCCGCCGACGGGCACACCGTGTTCATTGGCGACGTGCCATCGCTCGCCACCAACGTGGGCCTGTTCACCAAGCTCTCCTACGATCCACGCAAGGATCTGCAGGCCGTGACCGAACTGGTGGAAGCGCCCGCGCTACTGGTGGTTCCCAACAAGAGTCCGTTCAAGACCTTCGATGATCTGGTGAAAGCCGCCAAAGCCAAGCCGAACGCATTGAGCTACGCCTCGCAAGGCGTGGGCACGGGCGGCCATCTGTTCGGCACGCTGCTGTCGGATCACATCAAATCGCCGATGACACATGCGGCGTATCGCGGCTCGATGCCGGGGCTCGCGGATGTGATCAGCGGTCAGGTGGATTTCATGTACGACGCGATTCCCACGGCCGGGCCGCTGGCGCTCAGCCAGAAGGTACGACCGCTCGCTGTGGGCGCGGACAAGCGCTCGTCGCTGCTGCCCGATGTGCCCACGCTCAAGGAGCTGGGCTACGGCTCCATCGTGCCGACGTTCTGGTGGGGCGTGGCCGTCAAGCGCGGAACGCCCGAGCCGGTGGTGAACAAGCTGCACGAGGTGATCACCGCCGCCATGCACGACGCGAACATCGCGAAGAAGTTCACCTCGCAGGGCATTCAGGTGAAGACCAATTCGCCCGCAGAGTTCGGCAAGTACATGAACAGCGAAATCACCTACTGGACCAAGATCATGCGCGATGCGGGCATGCAGACTGACTGACTGACTGACTGACTGACTGACTGACTGACTGACTGACTGACTGACTGATTGATTGATTGATTGATTGATTGATTGATTTTTTGAGAATTGAACCCACAATGAAACGCTTTACAGGCCGCACGGCCTTCATCTCTGGTGGCCTTGGCGGCATGGGCATGGCCACAGCGCACCGCCTCATCAGCGAAGGTGCCAATGTCGTTCTGGGCGACGTGGCCGAGCCACAGACCGGAGCCTTCGAGAGCCTCTTCGCAGACCTGCCGCAGCCACAGGTGGTGCATCTGGACGTGACCAGCGAGGCCAGTTGGAAGGCCGCCATCGCGGAAACCGTCAAGCGGCACGGCGCGCTCGACGTGCTGGTCAACAACGCTGGAGTCGTGATGCGCGGCTCGCACGCGTTCGACGAAATCCCTTTCGAGGAATGGCAGCGCGTTTTTTCCATCAATGTCGATGGCGTTTTTCTGGGACTTCAGGCAGCCATTCAAGCCATGAAAACCAGCTCGCGCGGTGGCAGCATCGTCAATCTGGGATCGGTCGCCAGCCAAGTGGGCTCCAAGGATGCGGGCGCATATGGTGCCAGCAAGGCTGCGGTGACCAACATGACAAAGCAAGCCGCCTTGAGCGCTGCACGCTTTGGCTACAAGGTGCGCGTGAACGCGGTGCACCCCGGTTATGTGTGGACGCCGCTGATCGAGCAGAAGCTGGTCCAGCAATTCGGCACGCTGGAGGCCGCGCAGAATGCCGTGCGCGCGATGAATCCCATGGGAGACATCGTGACGCCCGACGACGTCGCGGCCTCGATTGCCTTCCTCGCGTCCGACGATGCGCGCATGATCACTGGTGCCGAACTGGTGATCGATGGCGGCCGCCTGATTCAGTAGACAATCGACGCCACGCACCCTCCACCCACCTCACCCGACGAAAGTATGTCCAGTCTGTCGCGAATGCTTGCGGTCCTCGATCTGTTCACATCCGAAGAACCGGTGTGGACCGCCGAATCCATTGCCGCGCGGCTGGACTGCTCGATTCCCACGGCCTACCGCTATCTGCGCGAACTCGGCGACTGCGACCTGCTGCGCAGCGCCGCGGCCGGTCAATATGTCTTGGGAACGCGCATCGTCGAACTCGACTACCAACTGCGCATGGGTGACCCGCTCCTGCAGGCCGCCACCAGGCCGATGCGCGAACTGGCCCGACAGTCCGAATGCGACGTGGCGCTGACGGCCTTGAGCAGCCAGCATCTGTTGACGATTCACTATGAATCCACGCAAGCGGAAATGCGCGCAAGCTACGGCCGTGGCCGCCGCATGCCCACCTTTCGCGGATCGGCTTCGCTCGCCTTGTTGTCTGCCTTGGGCAAGCCGATGTTGCGCAAACTGCATGCGGCCAATCTCGAAGAAGCGCAGAAAACTCCGGGAGCCGAAACCCTCGAAGCCCTGAGCGCGCAGCTCAAGGATGTTCGCAAGACCGGCTACGCCACCAGCATAGGCGCGCTCGACAGCCAGAACGCCGGGGTGGCGATTGCGATTGCCAGCGAGGAACACAACGTGCTCGCGTCACTGGGCTTTGTGATGTCGCTGCAGCGCTTTCGGATGCTGGAGAGCCAACGCGCCGCCAGCATGCTGAACCAGTGCGCGCAAGAGATTCTGCTGAATCTCTCTGCGACAACCATCGATGGGCCGATCTGACGCCGACGCTGGATCTCAAGCATCAATCGCCGACGCCGAGCCCGCCTGCTTGCGCAGCTCGAACTTCTGGATCTTGCCGGTGCTGGTCTTGGGTAGGTCGCCGAACACCACGGCGCGTGGCACCTTGAAGCCTGCGAGGTGCTTCTTGCAGTGCGCGACGATGTCTTCCACCGTCGTCGTCGCGCCTGCCTTCAGCTCGATGAACGCGCAAGGCGTTTCGCCCCACTTCGGATCGGGCTTGGCGACCACGGCGGCGGCCAGCACGTCGGGGTGGCGGTACAGCACGTCTTCCACTTCGATGGACGAGATGTTCTCGCCGCCCGAGATGATGATGTCCTTGCTGCGGTCCTTGATCTTGATGTAGCCGTCAGGGTACTGCACGGCCAGATCACCCGAATGGAACCAGCCGCCACGGAAGGCCTCTTCCGTCGCCTTCGGGTTCTTCAGATAACCCTTCATGGCGATGTTGCCCTGGAACATGATTTCGCCCATGGTCTCGCCGTCGTGCGGCACGGGTTCCATGGTTTCGGGATCGAGCACCGCCGCCGAGCGCTGCAGGTGGTAGCGCACGCCTTGGCGCGCATTGAGTCGCGCACGCTCGCCGATGTCCAGATCGTTCCACGCCTCGTGCTTGGCGCAGACCGTCGCGGGGCCGTATACCTCGGTCAGGCCATAGACATGGGTGATGTCGAAGCCCATGGCTTCCATGCCCTCGATCATCGCGGCTGGCGGCGCAGCGCCTGCCACCATCGCTTTCACACCTGCGGGCACACCTTCCTTCATCGCCGCCGAAGCATTGACCAGCAGGCCGTGCACGATGGGCGCGCCGCAGTAGTGCGTGACACCGTGGTTGCGGATCGCGTCGAAGATCGACTGCGCGTCCACGCGGCGCAGGCACACGTTGACCGCAGCGCGCGCGGCCACGGTCCAGGGGAAGCACCAGCCGTTGCAGTGGAACATCGGCAGCGTCCACAGATAGACCGCGTGCTTGGGCATGTCCCATTCGAGCACGTTGCTGATCGCGTTGATCGTCGCGCCGCGATGGTGGTAGACCACGCCCTTGGGGTTGCCGGTCGTGCCGCTGGTGTAGTTGAGCGCGATGGCGTCCCACTCGTCGCCGGGCAGTTGCCACGCAAACTTGGCATCGCCCTTGGCCACGAAGTCTTCATAGGTCTGCGAGCCGACCTGCTGCGCGGCGGGGCCGTAGCTGGCGTCTTCCACGTCGATCACGAGCAGCGGCGTATCCAGCTTGCGCATCGGCAGCGCCTTGGCGACCAGCGGCGCGAATTCGGGATCGACGATCAGCACCTTGGCTTCGCCGTGGTCCAGCATGAAGGCGATGGTTTCAGGGTCCAGACGCGTGTTCAGCGTGTTGAGCACCGCGCCGGACATGGGCACACCGAAATGCGCTTCCACCATCGGCGGCGTGTTCGGCAGCATCACGGCCACGGTGTCGTTCTTGCCCACGCCCGCCTTCTGCAGGCTGCTGGCGAGTTGACGGCAGCGCGCGTAGGTTTCGCTCCAGGTACGGCGCAGGTCGCCATAGATGATGGCCAGACGATCGGGATAGACCTCGGCCGTGCGCTCGATGAAGGACAGCGGAGTCAGCGGCGCGTGGTTGGCTTCGTTCTGGGGCAAATTCTGGTCGTAGATGCTCGTGGACACGTTATCTCCTTGTGTTCTGCCTGGTGGTTCGGGGCATGCGGCGAATCATTGTCGCCCGCCCTTTGTGCTGCCAGACATTAGAACAAAGCGGGCTGACGCCAAACTGAGTGAAAACCACATGCCCAAAAACTGCTCCTGCATCGGTCAAAATACCCCCTGTGTCCATCCCCCAGTCATTCATCCAGGATCTGCTCGCGCGCACCGACGTTGTCGATGTCGTGGGCCATTACGTGCAGCTCAAGAAAGCGGGCGCGAATTACATGGGCCTGTGCCCGTTTCATGGAGAGAAGTCGCCGTCGTTCAGCGTGAGTCCGTCCAAGCAGTTCTTTCACTGCTTTGGCTGCGGCAAGAACGGCAACGCCATCGGCTTTCTGATGGACCACGCAGGCCTTGGCTTTCGCGACGCGGTGCAGGATCTGGCGCAGAAGGCCGGGATGCAGGTGCCGGACGATGACAACGCCTCCCCGCAAGACCGCGAACGCGCCGCTGCCGCCCGCAAGAAGCAGGCGACGCTCAATGACGTGCTGGAAAAAGCGGGCGAATCCTGGCGCAAGCAATTGCGCGAGTCGTCTCGGGCGATCGGCTACTTCAAGGGGCGCGGGGTGTCCGGCACCGTGGCCAAGAAATACGGCCTCGGCTATGCGCCCGAGGGCTGGCGCAACCTGGCCAGCGTGTTCCCGAACTACGACGATCCGCTGCTCGAAGACAGCGGCCTTGTGATCGTCGGCGAGGAAGATGGCAAGCGCTACGACCGTTTCCGCGACCGGGTGATGTTCCCGATCCGCAACGTCAAGGGCGAATGCATCGGCTTTGGCGGACGGGTGCTGGGCGACGACAAACCCAAATATCTGAACTCGCCGGAAACCGAGGTCTTCCACAAAGGCCGCGAACTGTACGGACTGTTCGAGGCACGCACCGCGATCCGCGAGTCGGGCTATGTGCTGGTCACCGAAGGCTACATGGACGTGGTGGCGCTCGCGCAGCTCGGCTTTCCCAATGCGGTGGCGACGCTGGGCACCGCCTGCACGCCCGATCACGTGCACAAGCTGTTCCGTTTCACCGACACGGTCGTGTTCAGCTTCGACGGCGATGCGGCCGGACGGCGCGCGGCGCGCAAGGCGCTCGACGGCGCCCTGCCCTATGCGAGCGACACGCGCAGCGTGAAGTTTCTCTTCTTGCCAAGCGAGCATGATCCCGACAGTTTTGTGCGCGAGTACGGCACGGACGCGTTCGCCCGCCATGTGGGCGATGCGACGCCGCTGAGCCGCTTTCTGATCGAGGCATCCAGCGAAGGCTGTGATCTGGGCACGGCGGAAGGTCGCGCCCACATGCTGGCCAACGCAAGACCGCTCTGGGGCCTGCTGCCCGACGGCGCGCTCAAGCGGCAATTGCTGGGCGAGTTCGGCGAGTTGGGTCAGCTTCCGGCGGGCGAACTGGGGCAACTCTGGTCGCAACAAGCCGCGCAGCAACCGGGCCGTGGCACGCCTCGCCCTGCAGCGCCAGGCAACACGGGCGCGCCGGATGACGCCATGCCCTGGGACATTCCGCCCGATCTGGCCCCTTGGGAGCGCGACAGCGATCCTTCGTTCGCACCGCCCGATGGCTACCCGTCTCAGGGCGGCTATCCCTCGACCGCGCCACAGTTTCAGAAAAAACCCTGGACGCCCGGCAACGGCAAAGGCCCATGGAAAAAGCGTTGGGGCAAGGACGCCGATCTGCCGCCGCAGCCGCCCTTGCCGCGTGACGCCGTGGCCAAGCGCGAAGACCATGCCGTGCGGCTGGTGCTCTCGCACATGGAGTTTCTGGAAGATCTGTCGCATGAAGACCACACAACGCTGTGCGACCTGCCCGCGCCGCATGGGCCAATCTTCGTGTGGATCGAAGGCCAGCTCCACGAGCACGGCCCGGTCGCCTGGGCGGTGCTGCAGGAGTCGCTTGGCGGGCACGAGCACGAAACCAAGATCCGCAAACTGATGACCGGCTCTCACGCCCAGACGGAGGGCGACGTGGCCGAGTTGCGCGGGGAGTTGCGCGGCATTGTGAATCGGCTGTTGATCGACAACCTCCGACGTCAGGAAAACGAGCTGATTCTGCTCGCTGGACAGGATCCTGCCGCCCTCGAAAAATACAAAGAGTTACAAAATCGTCGCAAGACACTGGAAAACCCCAAGCTGTCAAGCTCTTGATTTGCCTGTAAAAGGTATAATTTAAGGCTTGTCGGCAAGAGCGACAGCAGCACCTCCGGATCAGGCGCCCGTGACAAACACGCACAACAGCCTACCCCACCGCAAGGACTGCACTCCAAATGTTCGCCCAGACATCTTGCTGCAGAGGATTTGATCCTCACCTGCGAAGGTAACGGTAACGTCCTTCGTCTGCTAGCCCGCGCCGGGATGGATGGCGCTTGATTGAGTTTCTTTGTGTGTCCGTTTTTGAACCTGAGGTAATGCATGCCCGCTCAAAAGTCCGCGAAGCCAGCCAAGACCGCTCCAGCCAAAGGCACGGCTGCGAAGACCGTTGCCAAGACCGTTTCCAAAGCTGCTGTGAAATCCGTTGCCAAGGCTCCCGCCAAGGCCGCTGCGCCCGCCAAGAAGGTGGCCGCCGCTGCGCCCAAGCCCGCCAAGGCAACCAAGAAAGAAGAAGTCAAGACTGTGCCCGCAAAGAAATCTGTTGCCTCTGCAGAAACCACTGATGACCTGAAGAAGAAGCCTGCTCGCGGCGCTGCCGCCGACGACGCCGGTGATGACGAAGCCACCGCCAAGAAGCGCCCCGGCCGCCCAGCCAAGGCTGCCGCTGCTGCCGACGGCAAGGCGCCCGCCAAGCGCGGCCGCAAGCCAAAGGCCAAGGAAGGTGACGAAGGCGGCTCCGACGACGACGCCGATCTGTCGGACATCGAATCCGAACTCGAGGGAGAACCCGAGCCGGAAGTCGAACAGGCTGCGACCGTCGAGAAGGTCAAGCCACTGCGCATGAAGATCAGCAAGGCCAAGGAACGCGCCTTGATGAAGGAATTCGGCCTGGACGAAACCGTCCTCTCCGAAGAAGACATGGCCAAGCGTCGCTCGCAACTCAAGAAGCTGATCACGCTGGGCAAGACACGCGGCTACCTCACGCAAGTCGAAATCTCCGACCACTTGCCCGACAAGCTGGTCGATGCCGAAACGATGGAAGTCGTGGTCACCATGTTGAACGACATGGGCGTGGCCGTGTACGAACAGACTCCCGATGCGGAAACCCTGTTCCAGAACAACGTCACACCGACCGCCACCACCGTCGAAGAAGCGGAAGAAGAAGCCGAAGCGGCTCTGTCGACCGTGGACTCCGAATTCGGCCGCACGACCGACCCGGTCCGCATGTACATGCGTGAAATGGGCACCGTCGAACTGCTGACCCGCGAAGGCGAAATCGAAATCGCCAAGCGCATCGAAGGCGGTCTGCAGGACATGATGGAAGCGATCTCCGCATCGCCCGCCACCATCGCCGAAATCCTCTCGATGGGCGAAGAAATCCGCGAAGGCAAGGTCGTCATCTCGACCATCGTCGACGGTTTCTCCAACCCCAACGAAGCCGATGACTACGTGGCCGAAGAAGACTTCGACGAATTCGACGAAGACGACGACGACGACGGCAAGGGCGGCTCCAAGGCGCTGACCAAGAAGCTCGAAGAACTCAAGAACGAAGCGCTGCGCCGCTTTGACGTTCTGCGCGGTCACTTCGAGAAGATGCACAAGGTCTACGACAAGGACGGCTACGGCGGTCAGGTCTACATGAAGATCCAGTCCGAAATCTCGGCGGAACTCATGACCATCCGCTTCACCGCCAAGACGATTGAAAAGCTGTGCGACATGCTGCGCGCGCAGGTGGACGACGTTCGCAAGAAAGAACGCGAACTGCGCCGCATCATCGTGGACAAGTGCGGCATGCCGCAGGAAACCTTCATCAAGGACTTCCCGCCCAACCTGCTGAATCTGCAATGGGTGGAAAAGCAAGCTGCCGCTGGCAAGTCCTGGAGCAACATCCTCTCCCGCAACATTCCGCCCGTGCAGGAACTGCAGCAGCGCCTGATGGACCTGCAAGCCCGCGTGGTGGTGCCGCTTGGTGAACTCAAGGACATCAACAAGCGCATGAACGCCGGTGAAGCCGCGTCGCGCGATGCCAAGAAGGAAATGATCGAGGCCAACTTGCGTCTCGTGATCTCGATTGCCAAGAAGTACACGAACCGTGGCCTGCAATTCCTCGACTTGATCCAGGAAGGCAACATCGGTCTGATGAAGGCCGTGGACAAGTTCGAATACCGCCGCGGCTACAAGTTCTCGACCTACGCCACCTGGTGGATTCGTCAGGCCATCACGCGTTCCATCGCTGACCAGGCCCGCACGATCCGCATCCCGGTGCACATGATCGAGACCATCAACAAGATGAACCGCATCTCGCGCCAGCACTTGCAAGAGTTTGGTTTCGAGCCCGATGCGTCCATCCTGGCAGCCAAGATGGAGATCCCCGAGGACAAGATCCGCAAGATCATGAAGATCGCCAAGGAGCCGATCTCGATGGAAACCCCCATCGGCGACGACGACGACAGCCATCTGGGCGATTTCATCGAGGACAGCAACAACACCGCGCCAGTCGACGCAGCGATGCAAGCCGGCCTGCGCGATGTCGTCAAGGACATCCTCGACGGCCTGACCCCACGCGAAGCCAAGGTGCTGCGCATGCGCTTCGGCATCGAAATGTCCACCGACCACACGCTGGAAGAAGTGGGCAAGCAGTTCGACGTGACCCGCGAACGCATCCGCCAGATCGAAGCGAAGGCGCTGCGCAAGTTGAAGCACCCAAGCCGCTCGGACAAGCTGCGCAGTTTCATCGATTCTCTGTAATAAGAGGCATCCCCCTGAGGCGCTTTGCGCCTTCCCCCTTCTCTCTACGCGCTTCGCGCTACGGGAAGGGGGACACCACCGGCGCGGCGGGGCGGCCCTTGCGCGGTGGTCGCTGGTCTGGCGCCCCGCGAGATCGAGCATTGGTGACGATGCGAAAGCTCTGGCTACATGAATCAAGCCCTGCATGTGAAAGCATGCGGGGCTTTTTCATGGCCTCGTGTTTGTGTCGGATCCGTGAAAACACCAAGGAAACGGGTGTTCGTTGACATCTGAATGACAGTTTCAATTTGCATCATTCTCTGCGCCCAAGCAACGTTCGACGCTTCCTTTGCATGTCGTTGCTCGGTCATCGGAGCAACCCATGCGAACAAGAAATCAGACATTCCCTGAACCGACCAACGAGACAAGCGAGACCAGCAAGGCCAACGCGGCAAGCGAATCCTCCAAACTCACCCGCCGCCGTTGGCTGCTGAGCAGCGCGGCCCTCAGTTGCGCTGCGATTGCGCCATCACGGTTCGCACAGGCCAATCCCGCATTGCGGCTGGGCGACAAAGTGCACATCGTCATTCCGGCCAATGTCGGTGGTGGCTGGGACCAGACGGGTCGGGCGCTTGGCGCAGCGCTGGTGGACAGCGGCATGGCCGGTGCGGTGACCTATGAAAATGTGGGCGGCAAAGGCGGCACCATCGGACTCGCGCGCTATGTCGAGCAGTATTCCAATCAGCCCGACACGCTGCTCATCGGCGGCATGGTGATGGTGGGTGCCATCGCTTTGCAGAAGCCGCCCGTGAGCATGGCCCAGATTCGGCCTTTGGCGCGGCTCACCAGCGACTACCTCGTGGTCGCTGTCGCAGCCAAATCGCCTCTGCGCAATGCCGCAGACCTGATGAAGGCCATGGGCCATGACATGCGCTCTCTGACCATTGCGGGAGGCTCCGCAGGCGGTGTCGACCACATGTTTGCCGGCATGTTGACGCGGGCTGCCAAGGTTCCTCTGGACCAGTTGCAATACAAGCCCTTCCCTGGCGGCAGCGACGTGGTGGAGTCCGTGCTCCAGGGGCAGACGCAGGTCGCCATTTCTGGCTACAGCGAAATGAGCGATGCACTGTCGTCTGGCCACTTGCGCGCACTGGGTGTCTCGGCCAACAGACGCGTGTACGCGCTGCCCTCGTTCAAGGACATGGGAGTCGATGCTTCCATGGCGAACTGGCGTGCCGTGCTGACGGGCAAGGATGTCTCGCCCGAGCGCAGTCGCCAGATGGTGGCCGCCGTCGAGTTCGCCACTACCCAGGCCAGCTGGAAACGCAGCCTGCAAAGCAATCGCTGGGATCCGTCGTGGCAAACGGGCAAGGACTTCACCGACTTTCTTTCCATGGAGATGGCCACGGCCGAGGTCATGAATTACCTGCTGAAACTCAAGGGCTGACGCACAAACACGGTGCGCGCTATAGTGGGCGCTGAACATCTCCAAGCGCTCCCAAGCATCCCCGAGCATTCAGAACTTCAGAACGGCAGGCCTGATCGTGCAACACCAAAGCCCCAGCGACAACGCATCGCAATCCGCATCGCAAACCGCCACACCATCCACCTCCTCCAGCCTTCCGCGCCTGTCCATCGCCGTCATGGGCGCGGGTGCCGTGGGTTGCTACTTCGGAGCCATGCTCGCGCGTGCAGGCCATCACGTCACGCTGATCGGCAGGCAGGCGCATGTGGAGGCGGTGCTCAAGCGCGGCCTGCGTTTTCAGACTGCCACCGAAGATGTCTTCGTGCCGATGACCGCGAGCACCGATGTCGGTGCCGTGCAAGGTGCCGACGTGGTGCTGTTCTGCGTGAAATCGACCGACACCGAATCGGCCGCCAGACAACTGCAGCCACACCTCTCGCCCGGCGCGCTCGTGCTCACGCTGCAGAACGGCGTGGACAACGACGAGCGCGCCCGCTCGGTGCTTGGCGAGCAGAACCCCGTGGCCGCAGCCGTGGTCTATGTGGCCACCGCCATGCCCGGCCCCGGCCATGTGCGGCATTTCGGTCGTGGCGAGCTGGTGATCGCGCCCTCGCCGCTCAGCGACTTGGTGGCGCTGCAATTTCCGGCGGCCGGCATTCCCACGCAGATTTCCGACAACGTGCGCGGCGCGCTGTGGGCCAAGCTGATCATCAACTGCGCGTACAACGCGCTGTCGGCACTCACGCAGATGTCGTATGGCTGGCTGGTCGATCAAAAGACCAGCGGCGTCAATCCGCTGATCGACGAGATCGTCGCCGAATGCATGGCCGTGGCGCGGGCCGATGGCGTGCAGTTGCCCGACAACATGCTCGACATGGTGCACGGCCTGCCGCAGACCATGCCGGGGCAGCTCTCATCGACTGCACAGGATCTGGCGCGCGACAAGCAGACCGAGATCGATCATCTGAACGGTTATGTGGTGGCGCGCGGCACAGCGCTTGGCATTGCAACACCCGTGAACAACACGCTGCTGGTGCTCGTGCGTCTGGCGCAGACTCCGCGCGGCGCGGCAGCGCATTGAGGCCTTCATCAGGACATGCCGTGACGCTGCTTCACGGCTTGTGCTTCTTGCGATGAAGCCAGATAAGCCAGCGCCTTGCGCGCTGCTTCCGGGTGCTGGCAGAGTGAACCCATCGCCGCAGAAAACGTGGTGACGATCTCGCAACCCGCGGGCATCGGCCCGAGAATTTGAATGCCGTCGAGCCCCAACATTTCGCTCAGTTGCTGAAAGCCGAGTTCGACCGCGCCTTCGGCAATCAACTGGCCAACGGGCGTTCCCGCCGGCGCTTTCACAAGGCGATCCGCAAGCTGCTGCGCGACGCCCCAACGCTCGAACAATGCGAGCAAAGCGGTGCCGCTGGGCCCGCTGGAATATCCAATTCTTTTCGCAGCCAACACGGCTGCACGCAACGCGGATTCGGTGGACACATCCGGCACCATCGCATCGCGATGCACGGCCACAGCCGTTGCCGAGACGGCCAGATCAATCAAAGAATCCGGCAGTACATGACCCGACTGCGCCAGCGCAGCGAGCGCGGTCGCATCCAGTACCACCAGATCAAAGGGTTCCCCTGCAGCGAGACGTCGCGTTGCATCGACGCCCCCCACCGATTCGAACTGCAGGGAAATTCCCGCAACTACCGGGCAGGTTCGTGACAGCTCGGCCAACACATGGCGCGTGGCCATGGAGGAGATTCCGCGCAAGTTGACTTCATGCGAGCTGTTCACGACTTGCCTCTTCCTTGGAGTGACTCGTTCAGACCCTGTTCACGATCAGAAGGAATGGCGCATGCCGACCGACACGCCGGTCTGCGCCGTGCCCGCTGCCGGGTTGCTGCCCGTGGCTGCGTTGCTCACCGACAGCGCCAGCGTTCCCTTGTTCGAGATATGGCCCGCCGTGGCGTAGACCGCCGTGCGCTTGGAGAGGTTGTAGGTACCGCGAATGGCGTACAGCATGGCCTCGTTCGCGCTGTTCTTGTAGTCGAGCTTGAACACTTCGCCATCGAGCACGAAGGCAGGCGTGATGCGGTATTGCGCGCCCACGTACCAGAGGTTGCTCTTCTTGGTCGCGGGCGTCGCATCGTTGCTGCGCGCGATCAGGCCAGCGCCGAGCTTGAAATCGCCAAACTTGGCCCAGCCTGCAGCGGTCGAACGGCGGTCTTTCAAATCGCTGTTGGTCAGGCCCGCAAACGCACCGGCTCCGCCCGTGATCTCATCCATCGCCAACGCCACACCCCATTGCGCGGCGTCGTACTTGGCCATCACCGACCACTGGCGGCAGGCGGACTTGTCGCTCGCGTTTTCACCCGCGCAGTTGCTGCCCGATGGGCTGGGGCCCGCATTCACCGTGTCGCGGCCAAAGCTGTAGGTGGCGCCTGCGGTGAAGCCGTTGAACGTTCCCTTGTAGGCGATGGCGTTGTCCACGCGCGCATTCGGCAGATAGCTGTCGAGCGATCCCGACCCGTAGCTTGCGGGGCCGAGGATGTCGGCATCGAGCTGCGACCAGAACAGCATCGAATACTGGCGGCCCAGCGTCACCGCGCCCCAGCTTCCCGACAGGCCGACGAACGACTGGCGACCAAAGAATCGACCGCCTTGGTTGAGCGTGCCGGTATCTACGCCGAGACCCGATTCCAGCGTGAAGATGGCCTTCAATCCGCCACCCAGGTCTTCCGTTCCGCGAAAGCCCATACGCGATGGCATCTGTCCGCCCGTGAGGCCCGGCATGCGCGTCAGGCTGTCGCCGGCCGCACCCACCTTGTTGATGTATTCGACGGATGAATCGACGATGCCGTAAATCGTGACGTTGCTCTGCGCGTGCGCCGCGCTGCCGACAAGCGCGGCGATGCTGCCTGCGGCCAATGCAATCAGGTGCTTTCTCATGTGTCTCTCTCCTCGTAGGTCAGTGGTGGTGGAAGTGATGTGGATGGGGGTGATAGTGGTGACGACGATGGCGAAGGAAATCAGTTGCTCGGCTTGTCCCAACCCAGCGCACCCGCGTCCTTGCCCGCGACCGAATACAGCGCCTGCGTGTTGCGGGTTTTCTGGAAGGTTTCAAGCGACTCGCCGCGCATGGCGGCATAGATGTGCAGGTTGGAAACGCCGACGACCGCGCCCAACTTTTCGAGCATGAAAAAAATCACGCCGTAATGAATGAGCCCTTGCCAGTTGCGTGCGCTGACCAGCGTGCGTTCCTCGTCGCTCAAGCCCGCCTCGCGCATGTGCGCAGCCTCGTCGGCGATGAACTTCGCGCGATGCGCGGGGATCACGAGGTCATGCAGAAAGCGATTGAGGCGATACGCCTTCACGCTTCGGCCAATGGTGAAGGGATATGTGCCCTGCAGCTTTTCGGCACCGGCCAGTTGCTCGTTCACATGCGCGAGATGGCGCTCCCTCGCCTGCGGCCACATCTGCTGCGGCTCGGTGGTTTCGTAGATGGCCGTGGCAATGCCGGTCATCGAAGGCAGGTAGTAGGCGCGGTGCTTGCAGGTGACCTGCGCCGACAGCGCGCCACGCATCACCAGCCACATGATGACTTCCGCACCTTCGAGGCCGCCCAGCGTCGCGTACTCCGCATGCGTGATCGTCGTGAGCTGTTCGGGATCGCGCTCGAACAGGTCCATGAAGCGGTCGTCCCACTCGGTGTTGTTGAAGCCCGCACGCTCGCCATGCACCTGGTGCGACAGACCGCCCGTGGCGACGATGGCCACGCGCAGGTCTTCGGGATAGCTCTCGATGGCGCGGCGCAGCGCCTGCCCGAGCTTGTAGCAACGCCTGGCCGTGGGCAGCGGAAACTGCAGCACGCCCATCTGCAGCGGAACCAGCTTCACCGGCCAGCCGTTCTCGTGTTGGCACATCACCGACAGCGGAGAGAAGCAGCCGTGATCGAGCGGCCGATCCTGAAAGAACGACATGTCGAACTCATCGGCCATCAGCGAGCGGCCAATGTGTTCGGCCAATGCCGGATGACCGGCGATGGCCGGCAGATCACGCGCACCCGCACCCTCGTCCGCGACCTCCCACTTCTCGCCCACGCCCAGCGTGAACGCCGAGTAGTGATCGAAGAAAAACGAGGTGACATGGTCGTTGTAGATGAACAGCAGCACGTCCGGCTTCTTCTGTTCGATCCACGCATGGATCGGCTCGAACGCCTCGAAGATCGGAGCCCACACAGGGTCCTGACTCTTGTCGCGGTCGAACGCGAATCCAATGGTCGGTGTATGCGATGCGGCAATGCCGCCGATGATCTGGGCCATATACGGCTACTCACTTTTTCCATGCGCCACGGGTGTGGCAGTTGCTTGTGCGGCGATGAGGATCAGAGACCCTTGGCGTCCGCGTCCTTCAAGGTCTTGGCGATCCATGCCATGGCTTCCGGCACGTCGTAGTTGCCTGCGTGCGGCTGGTCCCATGCAAGGCGGTAGTTCAGATCGCTCACGTCCGCATCGGCCTTGAGCGCACGCGCAAGATTCACCGACACGACGAAGGCCGTATCGCGATCGCGCGAGCCGTGGCGCACATACCAGTACGGCGCGGTCTTGGCGGTGGAGCCGATGTAGTTCATCGGATTGACCAGCTTGGCCTGCGTGGACACGAGCGGCGACGTCGCGATGAACTGCGCCCAGCTCTGCCCGGTGTCATCCAGGCCCGTGCCGTCGCCCTTGGTGTCGTTGTAGGTCCAGCCGTATTCGGTGAAGTTGGAATAGACCTGCGAAGTCGTGCCGAACAAGGATGACTCGCCTTGCGACGCGGTGATCGCGAGGCCGTATTGATCGAACGATGGTGCGTTCTTGAGCTTGGCCTGCGTGACGACGAACTTGAGGTATTTCTCCATGTCCAGCGACAACACCTTGCCCGCCGCGTTGTCCACCGAGATCCAGTCGTTGGTGTATTCGCCCGTCTTGCCCTGGCTGGTGTAGGTCATCACCTCGCCCAGATTCGGAATGCGCTTGCCCGAGGCCATATAGGTTTCGGCGGAGCGGATGACCTCGCTCTTCACCTCGTCGAGCATGTTGTTGGCAGTGAGCGCCGCGCCCGCGGAGTTCTTGAGATTGAGCGACTTCTGGTAGTCGGCAAACTTTGCCATCAGCGCCGCAGAGCCCGCTGGATTGGGGTTCTGGTTCGCCGCAGCGCGTGTGCCGAGCACGTTGTACATCCACTCATAAAGAATGTCGGCATTGCCCAGATCGGTGATCGGGCAGTAGGCATTGATCGCGAGCACATCGTCGGTCAGCGTGCTTTTGCCGCCCGCGTCGATGCCCGCCGCACCAGCCTCGGCAAGATATGAGTAGTAGTCAGCACTGTTGCCAGACGAGCCGAGAATCGAGGACAGCCCGCCACCGCCGCTTGTGCCATTCACGACGATGCGCTTGGCGCTGCCGGGCATCAGCGCATCGTTGAGTTTCAAGTAACGCACGGCAGCCTTGGCATCCACCACCACCGATGGCGACTTGCCGGGGTACTTGCCATCCGCGCCCACCACATTACGGCTGCGCGTGGCCACGTCGATGTAGACATAACCAGCCTTGAGAGCAGCGCCCACATTGCTTGCGCTGCTGTCGAAGGTCGCGCCGTCCTTCACGCTGGCCTTGATGTAGCTGTTCATCCAACCCGCGTTGTTGACCGCGAAATAGATGGCGGTCTTCTGGTCGCCTGCGACACTTTCAGGCACGAAGATGTTCATGCTCTGGTAGCCGCACTTGGTGTTGGTGATCGTCGTGGTCTGGCCCAGCGCGGTCTGCGTGGCTGCCATCTCGGATGGCTTGGCGACATAGCAGACTTCGCTGTACCAGCGCACGGGCACCTTCGCGCCGTCGATGGTGACATTGATCGTCGTGTACTTGCTCGCGTCGAAGCTGAGGACCGAATCGTTCACGCCCGATGCCTGGCCATCGCCGCCACCACAGGCGGACAGCCCCAGCGCCATTGCCGCACCCGCCGCCAAGACCACCGCGCCTTTTACAAAACGGGGGGTGATCGAGTTCAGTGGCGTGTTCTGCTTTTTCTTCGTCATCTTTGTCTCCTTTGTTGTGTTGGGCTTTTTCAGGGCGAGCAATCCCCCGAACGTGCACCGAAGCGCTCGCTCTGCTCGGTTCTTCTCTGTGGATTCGGAGGCCGCTCTACGGCCTTTTGCTTACGGCTTGGCTGCCTGCTTGGCGATCAGTGCCTTGGCGTCGCTCAGCATCTTCTGGCCGTCGAGGCCCTTGCCGCTCATGTCCTTGACCCAGTCGGCCGAGAGCTTGTCGCCCAGCTTCTGCCAGGTCGCGAGTTCGGAGGCTGCGATCACGTTGGTGGTGTTGCCGCTGGTGAGCTTCTTGCCTTCCGCATCGGCCTGCACGAAGGCCTTGCCGATCTGGCCGGAGAAGGCTTCGCCGCTGTTGTTGTCGATGACCTTTTTCAGATCGGCGGGCAGCGATTCGTACTTGGCCTTGTTCATCGCGAAGATGAAGGTCGAGGTGTAGAACGCGGGCACGGCAGGGTCGGTTTCGGAGTGGTACTTGACCAGTTCCTGAATCTTCACGGACGGCACGACTTCATACGGCACGACCGCGCCATCGATCACGCCTTTGGAGAGCGCATCGCCCACTTGCGGCACGGGCATGCTGACGGGCGTTGCGCCCAGCATGGCGATGAACTTGTTGGTCAGCCGGGTCGGTGCGCGCATCTTCAGACCACGCAGATCGGCCATGGTCTTGACCGGCTTGCCTGTCATGTGGAACACGCCGGGGCCGTGCACGTGGAAGGCGAGCGGGTGCACGTCCTTGAATTCCTTCTGGCTGTGGACCTGCGCGTATTCCCACAGCGCGCGGCTTGTGGCTTCGGGGCTGCGCATCATGAAGGGCAGCTCGAAGGCTTCGAGGCTCGGGAAGCGCCCTGCGGTGTAGCCCGGCAGCGTCCACACCACATCGGCCACGCCATCGCGCACCTGATCGAAGAGCTGCGGCGGCGTGCCGCCCAACTGCATCGACGGATACATCTGGCACTTCATCTTGTTGTTCGATTCCTTGGCGATCTTTTCGCACCAAGGTTGAATGAACAGCGTGCTCGCATACGACGTTTGCGGCAGAAAGAAGTGAACCTTGAGCGTCACCTCCTGGGCCTGCGCGGGCGCAGCGATGCTCGCGATGGCGAGAGTGCAGGCGGAAAGCAGCAGTTTGAATGTCATGGTCGGTCTCCTTGTTGTGTTGGTTGGTTTTGATGGTCTTCAGGTGAGCAGGTGCACCAGCCACAGCGATGTGGCAGGCACCGAGATGAGCAGCCCCAGCCGCAGCGCATCGGTGATCAGGAACGGCACCACGCCCTTGTAGGTCTCGACCATGGGCACATCGCGCGCCAGGCCATTCATGATGTAAACGTTCAGGCCGACCGGCGGGAAGATCATGCCGATCTCGCACACGGTGAGAATCAGGATGCCGAACCACAGCGCCTTGTCGGCCACGTTGAGTCCGAAGAAGTCCATGCCCATGATCACCGGGAACAGCGTGGGCACGGTCAGCAGAATCATGCTCATCTCGTCCATCACGCAGCCCAGCAGCACGTAGAACAGCATCACGCCCGTGAGCACCAGCAGCGGCGGAATCGACAGATGACCGACCAGCTCGGCAAGCTGAGAAGGCAGTTGCGACAAGGCCAGCGCCGCGTTGATCATGTCCGCACCGATGAAGATCAGAAAGATCATGCCGCTGGTCTGCGCCGTGGTGCGCACCGCCGACACGAACTTGCTGCGGTTGAGCTCGCCACGGAACAGCGTGATCGCGCAGGTCATCACATTGCCGATGGCAGCGCCTTCGGTGGCGGTGAACAGGCCGCCGTAGATGCCGCCGAACACCACTGCGAAGATCGCGAGAATCGGCCAGACCTTGGCTGCGGCCTTGAGCACTTCGGCGGCGGAGATCGCCTGCGCGGCGGGAGCTTGCTCGGGATGGATGCGCACCATCACCATGATGGCGATGATGTAGCCGATGGCCGCGATCAGCGCGGGAACATAGGCCGCGAGGAACATCTTGGTGATGTTCTGCTCGGTCAAAATCGCATAGACCATCAGCGTGACCGATGGCGGCAAGAGCACGCCCATGGTGCCGCCGGTGGCCAGCGCAGCGGTTGCCAGACGGCCCGAATAACCGATGCGGCGCATCTGCGGATAAGCCACTTGCGCAATCGTTGCGGTGGTTGCCACGGTCGAGCCGGAGATCGAACCAAAGGCCGCGCAGGCCAGCACACCGGCCATCGCCATGCCGCCACGAAAGCGCCCGAGCAGCGCATTCGCAAAATCGAACAGCGCCTTGGACAGACCGCCCTGCACCGCCACAGCGCCCATCAGCATGAACAGCGGAATCACCGACAGGTCATAGACCGACACGCGGCCGTAGACAGCGCCTTTCAAATGCGCCAGCAGCGGCACCCAGCCCGACAGCACCATGTAGCCCACAGCACCGGGAATGAACATCGCCACCGCGATCGGCACGCGCACGGCCATCAGCACCAGCATGCCAGCGAACATCGCCAGACCAATCGACATCGTGCTCATGCCTGCACCTCTTCCTGGGCGGGTGCGCGCAGCAGCTCGACGAACTGCACCAGACCGATCAGCACGCACAGCGAGAGGCCCGGCAACATCAGCACATAGGGAATCCACAGCGGCAGATCCATCAGCATCGAGCGCTCCTGCGCTTCATGGATGGCGATGCCGCCCGCCGCCACGCGCCAGGTGACCAGCGCGAGCATCAGCGTGTACAGCAACAGGCCGAACGCGTCCATCATGCGCTGCGCCGATGCGCTCGCCTTGGTCGTGAAGAAGTCCACGATGATGTTGGCCTTGCGGAACTGCGTGTAGGGCAGGAATGATGCGACGACCACGGCGCAACCCAGTTGCACCAGTTCGACGTCACCAAGAATCGGATGAGCAAAGAATGCGCGTCCAATGACGCTCACTGTGGTCATCAACGCCAGTGCCACCAACACCAAAGCACCTATCGCAGCACTCGCATCGCAAAGCCACTCCAATCGGCGCATCGCAGGCGATGCATCCGCTATTTGCTCTTCCATTAACTCGTCTCCTTTTGACCTCAATCAGCGACGATTGTCACTGCCGCTCGTAAGCGTTTATTGGAATGACCGAAGTCTAGAGAGCAAGGTTTGCGCAAGTAAGATGTTCCGCGTCAACGCGCAATAACCAACCGTTATCACCCTCACGCAAACCCTTACTGGAAGCCACTTAGATGAAACTCACGAACCTTCGCGCTCTGGTGGCCGCCATAGAGGAAGGGAGTCTGCGCTCCGCTGGCAAACGCCTTGGAATTTCGCAGCCCGCGCTCACCAAGTTGATCCGCGAACTGGAGCGCGAGCTTTCAACGACTTTGCTGCACCGATCCACCACCGGCGTGGTCGCCACGGCACAGGGCCTCGTGATGTACGAGCGCGCGATTGCGGCCGATCGCGAGCTGGTTCAGGCAGTCGAGCAGATTCGCCAGCTCGATGGTCACATGTCGGGCTCGCTCACCATCGGTGCCGTGCCGCTGGCGGTGATGCTGCTCGTGCCCGAGACGCTGCGCACCTTCGGCAGCGCGTTCCCGGACATCAAGCTGCGCATCATCGAAGAGCTGTACATCGCGCAGCTCACGCGCCTGCGCAAGGGCGAGGTCGACATCGCGCTGGGACCGCTGCCCAACGACTTGCCCGCAGGCGAATTCGCGGTCGAGACGCTGATGCCCATCACCATGGTGGTCGTCGTGCGCAAGGGCAATCCGCTCGCGCGCGCCAAGAGCCTGGCCGATCTGGCCGATGCGCCCTGGGTCTATACCGGCGCGCCACCTGATTCGGGCTATGCCAAAACGCTGTTCGAGCAACACGGCATGGCGCCGCCACCCGCAGGTGCGCTGGTCAACTCGACGCTGGGCCTGCTGTCCATCATCACCAGCGGCAACTGCGTGGGCCTGTTGCCGCAGCAAATCGCAGCGCATCCGCTTGCGTCGCAATACATCGACGTCATCACGCTCAAGGAAGGCCCGCTGGTGCTGACGCTGGGCGCTCTGGCACGTGCCGAATCGCACCTCAAACCCAGCGTGCGCCACTTCATGGCGCATCTGCATCGCGCGGCGCACCACCTCACCAAGGCCAGTGCCTGAGAATCTGTTCGCGATCTCAGTGGGCAAAGTCGCCACAAAAATTGCACCGCATTTGTAAAGCCACCTTGCAACAGAAGCTAGCAAACTTGTAGCAATTCTGAAACCACGCTATATTGGGGCCGTTTTTCGCCCAACACCCCGCATGAGTCCCTCATCGGCCCCACGGGCGGCTTTCATTTCATGCGTAAGGAGAAGCGCCCATGAGCTCCAAGGACAACGCCGCAGTCAATCAGCTGTTCGAGCGACTCGAATGCCGTTATGCGATGCGCGTGCTGTGGGCGCTGCGCGACGGCCATCCCCAGACCTTCCGGTTGCTGCAGGACAGCGTGGGCGGCATCACCCCCAACACGCTGAACACCCGCATCAAGGAGCTGCGCGAAGCCAGCCTGCTCGACCACGGCAGCGACGGCTACACGGTCACCCCGCTCGGTCAGGACCTGCTCAAGCGCCTGTCGGACGTGCAACCCTTCGCCCTGCGCTGGGCCGCCAATCATCCGCGCAAGGTGACCGTGCGGGCATCGTCGGCGACGGCAGCGACCACGGCGACCGCGCCTGCGGCAACTGCACCGGGCAATCCGCCCAGCACCACATCGACGCCAAATCCCGGCATCCCCAACTCCTTCCCGCCGTCGGACAATCTGGACGACTGACCGGCTTTCCCCCGCTCTCACCCACATCTACCCGCTTTCATGGCGGGTTTTGTGTTTTTTGGCACTATGCTTGCCACTTCGCCGCCCGCGACAATCGCTCCGGGCTCCGCGATTTTGAAAATCCCATCCAAAGGACCCTCTTCTCATCATGACGTTCACCACTACCCCCTCCGGCCTGCAGTATCTGGACACCGTCGTCGGCGAAGGCGCCGAAGCCAAGGCTGGCGTGCCCGTGCGCGTGCACTACACCGGCTGGCTCTACAACGACGGCCAGCAAGGCGCCAAGTTCGACTCCAGCCGCGACCGCAACGACCCGTTTGAATTCCCGCTGGGCGCTGGCATGGTCATCAAGGGCTGGGACGAAGGCGTGCAAGGCATGAAGATCGGTGGTCAACGCACCCTGCTGATCCCCGCAGCTCTGGGCTACGGCGCACGCGGCGCAGGCGGGGTGATTCCTCCGAACGCCACCCTCAAGTTCGACGTCGAACTGCTGGGCGTGGGCGGCTGATCGGCATTTCATTTCCGACAACGAAGAACGCGCCTTGAAGGCGCGTTTTTTGTTTCAGCTCGACGGAATCTCTCTTACCCGTTCAATGCCTGCTCCAGCCGCGCGAATTTCACCTCCCCCACCGCCGCGCGGATCTTGGGTGCAAGCGCCAGCAGTTCGCGATATCCACCCGCGGATTCGACCGCCAGCGTCAGCGGCAGACCACGCAGCCCAAGGCCGGAAGTCAGCTCGGTGGCGATGCGGTAGGCGTCCTGGTAGCGGTCGCCAGAGCTGCGGAAGGCCTCTGCGCCAAAGTCGCTGGTCGGGGCGGCAACGGCAGTGCCTGCGGCGGATGCAGACGCCACTTCGAGCAGGCCTTGGTCGGCCATGGCCTGCACGTCCTGCGCGGTGATGCCCATCGATGCGGTGGCTTCGAGCACCTGGGCGACGGTGCGTTTTCCATCGAACAGGATGAAGGCGGATCGCTGGCGGGGCGGCAGCGAAACATGGCGCTCTTTGAGAGCTTGTTGACCCGCTTGCGTCTTAACGTAAATCATGGCTCACCTCACATTCGGGTCTTGGGATTCGGTATCCAACCATCTCAAATGTTAATTTGATTGCCTACCGGGAATGCCCGAAGGATGCCTAAGATTTATTCTTACGTTATGACGACTCTGGTAGATTTTCTTGATCGTCGCGTGATCGTGTCAGCAGGCTCACGATCCACGTCACCACCAGACCTGCAGGCACGCCGAACACGCCAGCCGAGATCGGCTGGATGCCGAACCACAGTCCGTCCACCAGCAGGAGCGACGGCACGACGGAGCGCACCGCCTCCACTTGGGAGAGCAGGTAGTACACGGTGATCAGCAGGCCGCTGACCATGCCGGCCACAGCCCCCTCGCGCGTGGTGCCGCGCCAGAAGATGCCGAGCACCATGGCCGGAACAAAGGCCGAGGCGGCAATCGAGAACGAGGCCGAAACCATGGGCAAAATTTCCGACGGCTTGAGCGCGGCCACGAAGGCGGCCGACAAGGCCACGGTCAGCAAGGCGAATTTCGTCAGAATCACGCGCTGCTCGGGCGTGGCACGGCGGCGGGTTTCGCGGAAGTACAGGTCACGCACCAAGGCGTTGCTGATGGTGAGCAGCAGGCCATCGGCGGTGGAGAGCGCAGCCGCCAAGCCGCCCGCCGCGACGAGCCCGGAGATCACATAGGGCAGCCCGGCGATTTCGGGCGTGGCGAGCATGATGAGGTCGGCACCGAAGCGCATTTCGCCGAACTGCAGAATGCCGTCGCCATTCATGTCTTCAACCGAGAGCAAGGCGCTGTCGAGCCGCGACCATTGCGCGATCCAGTTGGGCAGCGCGTCGAAGCTGCTGCCGACCAGGTTGTTCATGACCTCATGCTTGACCAGCACCGCCAACGCGGGCGCACTCAGGTACAGCAGCGCGATGAAGAACAGCGACCATGCGACCGACGAGCGCGCTCCGGCCACGCTCGGGGCCGTGTAGTAGCGCGTGAGCAGATGCGGCAAGCCCGCCGTGCCGACCATCAGACAGAACATCAGTGCGAGGAAATTCAGGCGTGAATTCTGGAAGGCTTCGCGCTCTTCGGAACTGCCCTTGGGATCGCCCGCAAACGGCTGACTGTGGCGCGGCAGGCCGCCCAGCGGGCGCGCACGCTCGTAGTTCTCGCGCATCTCGCGGGTCCACAGTTCGCGGGCCGTGGCGGCATCGCGCGGCAGCTTCACGAGCTCGCGGCTGGCGGCGACGATCAGGCCGACATCGGCGTTCTGCGCACGCAGACGCTGGATGCGCTCGCGCGCGACGGTGCGCTCGCGTTCCAGCGCGGCCTCCACATCGGTGAGCCGAGCTTCGTATTCACGCGCGCGGCGCAGATAGGCGCGCTGCACTTCCTTTTCGGCAGGCGATGCGAGCAACAGGTCTTCCAGTTCAGCGATCTTGCCGATCTGCGCGCCGTATTCGAAAGTCGCCACCGGCGTGCCGAGCTGCTTGAAGGCCAGCCATGACACCGGAATCAAAAACGCCAGCAGGATGACGACATACTGCGCCACCTGCGTCCAGGTGATCGCGCGCATGCCGCCGAGAAACGAGCACAGCAGCACGCCGCCCAGCCCCAGCATGATGCCGATCTCGAACTGAACGCCAGTCAGACGCGAGGCGATCAGGCCCACACCGTAGATCTGCGCGACCACGTAGGTGAACGAGCAGATCACCGCCGCCAGCGCCGCGATCACGCGCGGCCAGCGTCCGCCGAAGCGCACCTGGAAGAAGTCGGGAATGGTGTAGAGATTCATCGCCCGCAGGTGCGGCGCGATCAGCATGGCGACGAGGCAGAAACCGCCCGTCCAGCCCAGCAGATAGGCCAGCCCGCCCGCCTGCCCCGGCAGGCCCGCAAAGCCCTGCAGATAGAGCGCGCCCGAGAGGCTGATGAACGAGGCCGCGCTCATCCAGTCGGCGGCTGCAGCCATGCCGTTGTAGAACGGCGGAATGCGCCTGCCTGCGACGTAGTATTCCTCGGGATCCGTGGTGCGCGCATACACGCCGATGCCCGCATAGGCCATCACGGTGAGGAACAGAAAGATCGGCCCGATCCAGTGCCGCGACAAGCCCTGCTGTTCGGCCCAGGCAAGGGCTGCGATGAAACCCAGCAGGCCGATCACATACAGCGTGAGCGTGCGCGCCAGACGTCTTGAATAGGCGCGGCCATCCGGCGGGCCGCTGCCACCACCGCCGCTGCTGTCACTCATTGGGAGGGGTGCTGCCGGACTCGCGCTGGTGATCCTGCCGCTCGAAATGGTTCATCGCTGCACAGTAAACGCAGACGATCACAATGAACATCAGGACTGCCCCTTGGGCGGCCATCCAGTAGCCGAATTGCCACTGGCCGAACTGCCATGTCAGATCGCGCACGAACCAGCATGCACCGAAGGTGACCAGGGCCCAGACGCACAAAAGCCCGGCCTTGAGCCACAAGTGCCGGGCGTCGTGCATGTCGGGCGGAAAGGGAACGCCCACCTGCTCTTCATTCTCGGAATGCGGCAGCATGTGGGCGGTTGTTCCCGTTCGGCGTCAGGCTCAGCCTGCGAGGTTCTGCCAGGTCGTGACCACGCTGTCAGGGTTCAGCGAGATCGACGAGATGCCCTGATCGGCCAACCACTTGGCGAAGTCAGGATGGTCGCTGGGGCCTTGGCCGCAGATGCCCACGTACTTGCCTTGCGCCAGGCACGCGTCGATGGCGCGCTTGAGCAGTGCCTGCACGGCTGGGTCACGCTCGTCGAAGTCGGCTGCCAGCAGTTCGAGACCGGAGTCACGGTCCAGACCCAGCGTGAGCTGTGTCAGATCGTTCGAGCCGACGGAGAAGCCGTCGAAGAACTGCAGGAACTGCTCGGCCAGCACGGCGTTGGAAGGCACTTCGCACATCATGATGACCTTCAGGCCGTTGTCACCGCGCTTCAGACCGTGTTCGGCCAGCAGGTTGGTCACGCGCTCGGCTTGCTTCAGGGTACGCACGAAAGGCACCATCACCTGGATGTTGGTGAGGCCCATTTCGTTGCGCACGCGCTTGAGCGCTTCGCACTCCATGGCGAAGGCTTCGCCGAAGTCGGCGCTGATGTAGCGCGCTGCACCGCGGAAACCCAGCATCGGGTTTTCTTCTTCCGGCTCGTAGCGGCTGCCGCCGATCAGCTTGCGGTACTCGTTGGACTTGAAGTCCGACAGACGCACGATGACGGGCTTGGGCCAGAAAGCAGCGGCAATCGTCGCCACGCCTTCAGCCACCTTGTCCACGTAGAAAGCACGTGGCGACGCGTGGCCGCGAGCCACCGATTCCACGGCCTTCTTCAGGTCGGCATCCACGGCTGGGTAGTCGAGGATGGCCTTGGGGTGAACGCCGATGTTGTTGTTGATGATGAACTCGAGACGCGCCAAGCCCACACCTTCGTTGGGCAGTTGCGCGAAGTCGAAGGCCAGTTGGGGGTTGCCCACGTTCATCATGATCTTGGTGCTGATCTTGGGCATCACGCCGCGCTGCACTTCGGTCACTTCGGTTTCCAGCAGACCGTCGTAGATCTTGCCGGTGTCGCCTTCTGCGCAGCTCACGGTCACCAGCGTGCCGTCTTTCAGCAGCGAAGTCGCGTCACCGCAACCCACCACGGCCGGAATACCCAGTTCACGCGCAATGATGGCGGCGTGGCAGGTACGGCCACCACGGTTGGTGACGATGGCGGAGGCGCGCTTCATCACCGGCTCCCAGTTGGGGTCGGTCATGTCGGTGACCAGCACGTCGCCCGCCTGCACCTTGTCCATTTCGGCAATGTCGTTCACCAGACGCACGGGGCCGGTGCCGATCTTCTGACCGATGGCGCGGCCTTCGGCGATCACGGTGCCGGTGCCCTTGAGCTTGAAGCGCAGTTCCGCCTGGCCCTTCGATTGGCTCTTCACGGTTTCAGGACGTGCCTGCAGGATGTAGAGCTGGCCGTCGGTGCCATCCTTGCCCCACTCGATGTCCATCGGACGACCGTAGTGCTTTTCGATGATCAGCGCGTAGCGAGCCAGTTGCTCGACGTCTGCGTCGCTCAGCGAGTAGCGGTTGCGCAGTTCAGGCGCGACATCGGTCGTCTTCACCAGCTTGCCGGAAGCGGCCTTTTCTTCAGCCGACGCGAACACCATCTGGATCAGCTTGCTGCCCAGATTGCGGCGGATCACGGCCTTGTTGCCAGCTTGCAGCATCGGCTTGTGAACATAGAACTCGTCGGGGTTCACAGCACCCTGCACCACGGTCTCACCGAGGCCGTAGCTCGAAGTGATGAACACCACTTCTTCAAAGCCGGATTCGGTGTCGATGGTGAACATCACGCCAGCCGCGCCGGTGTCGGAGCGCACCATGCGCTGCACGCCAGCGGACAGAGCGACCACATCGTGCTCGAAGCCCTTGTGAACGCGATACGAAATGGCGCGGTCGTTGTACAGCGACGCGAACACTTCCTTCATCTTGTGCAGCACGTCTTCGATGCCGACCACGTTCAGGAAGGTTTCTTGCTGACCGGCGAACGAAGCGTCGGGCAAGTCTTCAGCGGTAGCCGAAGAACGCACGGCGAAGCTCGCCTGTGCATTGCCAGCCGACAGCGTGGCGAACGCATCGCGCACCGACTTTTCCAGATCGGCAGGGAATGGCTGGTTTTCCATCCAACCGCGGATTTCGGCACCGGCTGCAGCCAGCGCGCGCACATCGTCCACGTCCAGCGTTGCCAGCTTCTTGCTGATGCGATCAGCCAGACCTTCGTGCTTCAGAAATTCGCGGAATGCGTGGGCGGTGGTGGCAAAGCCCGTTGGAACGCGAACGCCTTCGGGCAGTTGGGAAATCATTTCGCCGAGCGAGGCGTTCTTGCCGCCTACGACCTCGACATCGGTCATTCTCAGGTTCTCAAACGGAACGACCAGGGCGGTCGTTTCATAGAGTGCAGACATGGGGAAGCTCCAGAGTTTAAAAACCGGTGCAGGCCTGCAACGCTCGAACTCAACAATGTCGGCTCAATGGCCGGTATTGAGCGCGCACAGCCCAGTCCCACGTCGCCAGGCGAAGTGCTTTGATGTTCTGGTTGTGGAACGCCAATGAACAACATGGGAAGGAAATTGGGAATAATGGGCGCCATTGTAGGGCCCGATTGATCGCTGCGCGTAAAGTGATTGAACCCAGCCCGACTGCCAAGGCAGGTTTTCGTGCGTGACTTCCCGGATACTGAAATATGAGCACTTCTTCGCGTGCAATGCACACCCACACGATTTTCGTGATTTCCGATGGCACTGGCATTACAGCCGAGACTTTCGGCACCGCCATCATGGCCCAGTTCGAGACCAAGCCCCGGCTGGTGCGAATCCCGTTCGTGGATTCCATCGACAAGTGCCATCAGGCGATCCGGCAGGTCAACCACGTGGCCGAGGTCGAGCACAAAAAACCCATCGTGTTCACCACGCTGGTGAATCAGGAAATGCTCGATCTGATCGAAACCCAGTGCAAGGGCAAGGTGTTCGACATGTTCGGCACCTTCGTGCGCCCGCTGGAGATCGAGTTGGGCCAGAAGTCGCTTCACCGCGTGGGCCGCTTTGCCGACATCAGCGAGAGCAAGGAATACCTTGAGCGCATGGAGGCGATCAACTACACCCTCGCCCATGACGACGGCCAGACCCACCACGACCTGACCGGCGCGGACGTGATCCTGGTCGGCGTGAGCCGCAGCGGCAAGACCCCGACCAGCCTGTATCTGGCGATGCAGTTCGGCCTGAAAGTGGCGAACTACCCGCTGATCCCGGAAGACTTTGACCGCAAACAATTGCCACCGGCGCTGGAGCCCTACCGCAAGAAGCTGTTCGGCCTGACCATCGACCCGCAGCGCCTGTCCAGCATCCGCAACGAGCGCCGCCCGGACTCGAAATACGCCAGCCTCGCCAACTGCCGCTACGAAGTGGCCGAGGCCGAAGCCATGATGCGCCGCTCCAGCATCGGTTGGCTGTCCAGCACGACCAAGTCGATCGAAGAAATCGCCACGACCATCCTGCAGGAAGTGCTGCCGCAGCATCTGGGCCACTGAAGCCACTGAAGTTACGGCCAGCTCAGCCCCGGCGGGTTCGGCAGCACTTCGACCAGATAGTCGACCAGCGCGCGCACCTTGGCCGGCACATATTGCCGGTCGCGAAAACAGGCGAAGAAGTCCAGCGGCAGATTGTCGAACTGGAGCTGCCCCTTGCGCGCTGGCTTGAGCTGAATCGGCACCAGCAGCCCCGCGTGCACGTAGCGCCGGGCGATGCTGACCACCTCCTCGCGCTGGCCCGAGCGCTGATCCAGCCCCGGGGCGACATGCTGGCGCGCGATGAAGCTGCCTGCCCAGACGATGCCGCCGCCCGCACGCGCGTATTCGACCAGCGTGTCGATGTCGGTGCCCACGGCACCAATGCGTAGTTGCGGCTCCACCGGTTTTCCATCGCGCGAAAACGGCCAGCGCATGAAACGCCCATCCCGCTCCCGGCGATACAGCAAACAGGTGTGCACCAGCAGGTCTTCCGCCGTCTGCGGAGTGCCGTGTTTGGCGAGGTATTCGGGCGACGCGAGCAGAATGCGCGGAATCGACGCCAGTGGCCGCACCGACATGCCCGGCTCCAGCGCATCGCGATAGCGCACGCTCACGTCCACATCCTCCTTGAGCACATCGACATTGCGATCGGTGAACAGCAGTTCCAACTCCAGTTTGGGATGCTGCGCCGCAAACGCGGGCAGCAGCGGCGCGAGCACATGGCGGCCAAATGCCGTCATGCAGGCAATGCGCAGGCGGCCCTGCAGCTCGCCGTGGATCTGCGACAGATCCGACTGCGCCTTCTCCAGCTCTTCGAGCACCGGAGCAACGCGCGCCAGGTAGCGCTCACCCGCCTCGGTCAACGCCATCGACCGCGTGGTGCGCGTGATCAGCCGCGTGCCGAGTTCCTTTTCGAGCCGCGCGATGTTCTGGCTCGCCGCCGCAGGCGAAATCCCCAACTGCCGCGCCGCCGAGGCGATGCTGCCGCCCTCCAGCGCTTTCACAAAGGTTTCGATGGCACGCAGATTCGGCATATGAATTGACGACTGGATAAATCAATTCATAAATTTTACTTACGAGTCCTTCAAGCTCCAAACCTCTACCGCTTGACCTTTGTCATGTTTAAAGTGAAGGGCTGTCAACTCCCTTCCCGATGTATCGCTCCGGCGATGAACCCCTCCATGTCGAAATCACACCAAGCCAGCGCCAACGCCACCGGTCACACACACAAGACCCCGAGCCGCAAGATCCATCGCAAATACACCCAGATCGTCTTCGCCCTGTACATGGCCGCCATCATGGCGCTGCTCATGTGCATGGTCATCGTCGGCGTGAACACCGGCATCGGCGCAGGCTACATCGGGCGCGTGCTCAAGACCTACATGCTGGCCATGCCCGTGGCGTTCTTCTGCGTGCTTGGCGTGCGCCCCGTGGTGATGAAGCTGGTGGCCGCCACCGTCGATCTGGGCTGATCACCCGGACCGCCAAAAGGACTGAAAGATCGGCGTGTTAGCCTCTCGCCATCCAAGCTGATGAGAGCCCGCCATGACCGAAGAGCAGACCGAGACAACTCCCCGCTGGCAACCCGACATGTGGCAATTCGAGGCGCTCTACGCCGCCCCGCCACAGCTCGATGGTGAAACGCTGCGTGCCGCACTGGAAGAGCATCTCGGCGAGGTCCATCTGATCTCGAAAGGTGCTGACAGCAAAACTCTCATGTTCGCGCTGCACGACTACTGCGTGGACTACAGCGACCAGCAGAACATGCCCAGCCAGATCGCCATCCTGCGCGCGGACACGCCGTTCGATCCGTCCGAATATGACGACGAGATCCAGCAGACCTGGGACTGGCCCGAGAAGCAGGAAGCCGTCGCGCAAAGCAAGCACTGCATTCTGGTGACCGAGTTCATGGGACGTGGCCTCGAGGTCGAAGACCGCCTCGAAATCCTGCAGGCGGTCATGCACGTGATCATCGAAAACGGCGGCGTCACCGCGATCAGCCAAACCAACGCCCGCTGCCTGCTCAACCCCGCAACCTACATCCAGCACCACGCGGACGGCTACGTGTATTACGGCGTGATCAACGTGCGCTTTTTCAACATCAGCAACCACGAGGGCGACATGCTGATGGACAGCGTGGGCGGCAGCGTGTTCGGCGTGCCCGACGTGCAATGCCATTTCCGCGAGCTAGATCCATCCGACATGTCGCGCTTCATCTTCAACTCCGCCGTCTATCTGATCCAGAACGGCGACGTGATCGAAGACGGCCACACGCTGGCAGGCATTCAGAAAGGCACCAAATGGCGTTGCCAGCACGAGGACGCACTGGTCGCCCCGGAACGCGTGGTGCTCGACGTGAACCCCGGCACGCCTTTCGCGGCAGGCAACCGCGACAGCTGAAATCAGAAAGCACCCCCATCCGACCCGCAATGCGCGTCAGCGCGTGGCCCGTTCACGCACACAGGCCCATCCCAAAGCAAAAGGGACTGCACCATTGAGGGCAGTCCCTTTTTCATGAGCCCATCCGCGCTGTCAGCGCGCAGAGCAAACCGCCCAGATCAATGGCGGATCAGGTGATCGAACGCCGACAGCGCAGCCGTGGCACCGGCACCCGCAGCGATGATGATCTGCTTGTACGGCACGTTGGTGCAGTCACCGGCACCGAACACGCCGGGCACGTTGGTGTGGCCCTTGGCGTCGATGATGATCTCGCCGAAGCGGGTCAGCTCGACCGTGCCCTTGAGCCAGTCGGTGTTGGGCAGCAGACCGATCTGCACGAAGATGCCTTCGAGTTCGACCGTGCGGATCTCATCGTTGGTGCGATCCTTGTAAGTGATGCCGTTGACCTTGGAGCCGTCGCCGTTCACTTCGGTGGTCTGGGCGTTCAGGATCACGTCCACGTTCGGCAGGCTGGCCAGCTTCTTCTGCAGCACGGCGTCGGCCTTCAGTTCGGGTGCGAATTCAAGCACCGTCACATGCGACACGATACCGGCCAGGTCGATGGCCGCTTCGATACCGGAGTTGCCGCCGCCGATCACCGCCACGCGCTTGCCCTTGAACAACGGGCCGTCGCAGTGTGGGCAGTACGTCACGCCCTTGGTGCGGTATTGCTCTTCGCCCGGCACGTTCATGTTGCGCCAGCGAGCGCCGGTCGACAGGATCACGGTCTTGCTCTTGAGCGTTGCGCCGTTTTCCAGTTCGATCTCGACCAAGCCACCTTCGGTTGCCGCAGGCTTCAAGGCCTTGGCGCGTTGCAGGTTCATCACTTCGACGTCGTAGTCAGCGACGTGCTGCTCCAGCGCAATCGCAAACTTGGGGCCTTCGGTCTTGCTGACCGAGATGAAGTTTTCGATGTCCACGGTGTCCAGCACCTGACCGCCGAAACGCTCGGCGGCCACACCTGTGCGAATGCCCTTGCGCGCGGCATACACGGCGGCTGCGGCACCAGCGGGGCCACCACCGACGACGAGCACATCGAATGGGGCCATCGCGTTGATCTTGGCGGCCACGCGGGCTTCCGCGCCGCTGTCGACCTTGGCAACGATCTCGGCCAGTTCCATGCGACCCTGGCCGAAGTTCTTGCCGTTCAGGAACACGGTGGGCACGCCCATGATTTCGCGTTCCTTGATTTCGTCCTGGAACACGGATCCGTCAATGGCTGTGTGGGTGATGCCGGGGTTCAGCACGCTCATCAGGTTGAGCGCCTGCACCACGTCCGGGCAGTTGTGGCACGACAGCGAGTAGTAGGTCTCGAAGTGGAACTCGCCTTGCAGGTTCTTCACCTGTTCGAGCAGATCGGCCGCTTCCTTGGAAGGATGTCCGCCCACTTGCAGCAGGGCCAGCACCAGCGATGTGAATTCATGACCCAGTGGCACACCGGCGAAACGCACGCCTGTGTCGACACCGGGGTTGGTGATCAGGAAAGAAGGCTTGCGCACATGGGCCAAGTCGTTCTTTTCGACCACGGTGATCTTGTCGGAAAGCGCTTTGATTTCGTTGAGAAGTTCGCGCACTTCCTTGGCGGTGGCGCTATCGTCCAGCGTAGCCACCAGCTCCACGGGGCGCTGCAGACGCTCCAGATATGCTTTCAATTGGGTTTGGAGAGTGGTGTCGAGCATGGAGATTCCTCTTGATTGTCTAATTTTTGGAAAAAAAAAGCCCGGGCGCCAGGCACCCGGGCGTCTTCAACAACATTTCAACTGTGTTGATTCAAGCAGCGAGTGCTGCTTAGATCTTGCCGACCAGGTCGAGCGATGGAGCCAGAGTCTTGGCGCCTTCTTCCCACTTGGCTGGGCACACTTCACCTGGGTGCGAAGCCACGTACTGGGCAGCCTTGATCTTGCGCATCATTTCTTCAGCGTTGCGGCCAATGCCTTCGGCGGTGATTTCGACGGACTGGATCACGCCTTGTGGGTCGATGATGTAAGTGCCGCGGTTGGCCAGACCTTGGTCAGCGCGCAGAACTTCGAAGTTGTTGGAGATTTCCCAAGTTGGGTCGCCAACCATCGTGTATTGGATCTTGCGGATGGTGTCCGAAGCATCGTGCCAAGCCTTGTGCACGAAGTGGGTGTCGGTGGACACGGAGAACACTTCAACGCCCAGCTTCTGCAGTTCAGCGTAGTGGTCAGCCACGTCGCCCAATTCGGTAGGGCACACGAACGTGAAGTCGGCAGGATAGAAGAAGAACACAGCCCACTTGCCCAGCACGTCCTTTTCAGTGATGTCGATGAACTTGCCGTTCTTGTAAGCGCTGGCCTTGAATGGCTTGATGGTGGTGTTGATCACGGACATTTGTCGTTTCCTTTGGTTGATTGATTGGCTGAGAACAAACTGAAGTTTAGGCCGAGGCAGATGATTAAGCCAATTAATTGACTTGATGACTTCGATTTATGAAATCTATCAATCTTCACCCCTTGATGGTCAAACCCCAATGATTCCAAGTCTGCCTCATCGAAGCACTTGCAGTCGGCTGAAGGGATTTTCAAGCATCCACGAAAAAAACCTCGAGGCTTCACCAGAAAATCACGGAAAACAAGGATATCCCTCGCGCTTGAGAACGCAACTCAACATCACACGCAGCCATACCGCAAGTGAATGGGCATTGTCTTGCATCAGAAAGATAGCTTGGTGACAATGCGCCCATCGAACAGAAGGAGAAAGCCATGCAAGGCGACCCACAAGTGATTGCGCATCTGCAAGCGCAACTGAAAAACGAACTCACTGCCATCAACCAGTACTTCCTGCATTACCGCATGCTCAAGCACTGGGGTTTCGACAAGTTGGCCAAGAAGGAATACGAAGAGTCGATCGGCGAGATGAAGCACGCCGACAAGCTCATGGACCGCATCTTCATGCTCGACGGCCTACCCAATCTGCAGGATCTCGCCAAGCTGCAAGTCGGTGAAGACGTGCCAGAAATCCTCGAATGCGACCTGCGCAGCGAGCGCGGCGCACAGGCCACGATCAAGGACGGCATCGCCCACTGCGAAACCGTGCGCGACTATGTCTCGCGCGACCTGCTCCAGGAAATTCTGGAAGACACGGAAGAGCACATCGATTTCCTCGAAACCCAGATCGATCTGATCGGCAAGGTCGGCGTGCAGAACTACCTGCAATCGATGATGGGCGACGTGGAATAAATCCTTCGCTCAGGGCATCCGCCCCAAACATTCAAAGCGCCTTCATGTGAGGCGCTTTTTTGTTGCCCGCCATGTTCAAACCGGCTGCAGCTCCTTGGTATAGACGATGAACCCCATGTGCGCCGCCACCTTGTCGTACAGCATGCGGCCTGTTGCGTTGGTGGTGTGCGTTTGCCAATACACGCGGCTGGAGTTGGCGAGTTGGGCCTGCTCGTAGACGAACTGGATCAGCGCGCGACCGACGCCCTTGCCGCGCAAAGTGGGTTCGGTGAACAGGTCCTGCAAGTAGCAGATGGGCTCGATTCGCGTGGTGCTGCGGTGAAACAGGTAGTGCACCAGACCGACGATGCGGCCTTCGTGTTCGGCCACGGCGGCGAAGACGGGTTCGACGGGATTGAAGAAACGCGACCAAGTCACATCGGTGATCTGCTGCGGCAGCGCCGTGGAGCCCTCACGGCCGTAGAAGACGTTGTAGCCCAGCCAGAGCGGTGTCCATTGTTCGCGGTCTTCCTGGCGGATGGGGCGGACTTGAATATCGGGGGAAGCGGTCATGTGCGGTGTCCTGATGGTCAACAAAATCAGCCGTCACTGTACGCACAAACTTGCGCTCGTCCACCTACTTTTTCGCAACCCGAGCCAACTCCCCCGCCACATGCCGCAGCGGTGCAATCTGGCGGCAGATGAGGGCCAGTTGGTTGAGCAGCACACGCAGCGGTTCTGCCGCCGATTCGGCATGTTCTTCGAGCGACTTGGCGGCGGATTCGCAAGTGGCGGCATCGGGCAGGTTGGAGTCGAAACTGCCGTGCGCGCGCAAGGCCGTGGCGACGGCATTGAACTCCCTCACGGCCATTTCACCAGCGGAGAGCAGCAAGGCGTCCTGCGCCGCGCCTTCGAGCTTTCCGCGATGAGCGCCGAGTGCCGAGACATAGTTGAGCAGGCTGTGCGAGAGCACCAGAATGCGCTGGCCCCACAGCACATTGCGGCGCGCCCAGCGCGGCTCCTGCATGAGCTGGTGCAGCGCCTTGGACAGCGCGGCGTCTGCGTCGTGCGCGTTGCGGCGGGCGACGCGGTAGTCCAGATCATCGTCCTTGCCATCAGCGTATTGCGAGAGGATTTCCTGCAGATACGCAGCGGTTGCAGCGACCGCCTGCGCGGCCACGGCGTTCATGCGGCGGCCTTGCCAATCGGGCAGCACGAGCAACATGGCGATGGCCGAGATCACACCGCCGATCAGCGTGTCGATCAGGCGCGGCGCGATCAGCTCGTAGGCCGCGCCGGTAGTCTGGTTGAAGCACATCAGCACCATCAGCGTGATGGCGGCCGTGCCGATCACATAGCGCTGCGTGCGTGTGATGAAGAACACCACGCCCGCGCACACCGCAATCAGTGCCTGCGTCGCCAAACCGGGGAACAGCTTGAGCAAGGCCCAGCCCGCAAGCAGACCCAGCGCCGTGCCAGCGATGCGCTCGATCACGCGCGTGATGGTTGCGCCGTAAGTGGCCTGGCACACGAACAGTGTGGTCAGCAAGATCCAATGCCCATGCTCAGGATCGGTGAGTTGCATGGCCACGCAACCGGCGGCCAGCGCGGCCGACAGGCGCACGGCGTGGCGCAGCAGGGGCGAGTTCAGATGAAGCTGTTTGGTGATGCGCGCCCAGCCATCCGCCAAGCTGCGCGCCGATGCATCGAACAGCGTCACATCACCCAGCCACGAGCTGTTGAGAGGGCCGGTCGCCAAAGTGAGTTGCGCATCCAGCGTCGTGAGATTGCGCGACAGCGCGCGCAACGAACGCAGTGGACGCAGCCATTGCGGGCGGTTCTGTTGTTCGAGATAGCCGATGGCGTCTTCGAAATCGACGATCGCATGTGCCACTTCCACGCCGCGTTTGAAGGGTTTGCGCGCTCGCAGCGCCTCAGCCAGACGCGCGCAGGTCACGCCCTGCAGGGCCAGCACGCGCTGGCAGCGAAACAGCACGTCGCTGTGGAAGAGCTCGTCGGCCCAGTCGTTGTAGAGATAGTGCGAGGAGCTTGCGCGCTCGTGGATGTCCTGCGCGAGAAAGTACAGATTCAGAAAATGCAGCAGTTCGCCCTTGGGCACCTTGCCGACCTGCATGCGGCTGAGCAGGCGCTCCTTCATCACATTGAGCACCGCCACCACGCGGCCATTGGCCTGTGCCAGACCGATGCGCCGCCGCTGCACATCAAGGCCGCGCACGGGCTCGAACAGGCTGGCCTTCAATTGCAGATAGCCGCTGAGTTCGGCGTACAACTGCGCCAGCCCCATGCGCAGCGGACGCAGCGGAAAAGCCATCTTCCACAGCACCGACAGCAGGCCATACCAGGCTGCACCTACCAGCAGAAGAATAGGCACGAGATGCGGCGTGGGCTGCTGCGATGCGCCCACGCTCATCGCCGTATAGAGCGCCAGAATCACCGATGCGGTGGAGACCGCGCGATACCGCTCGCCTACCGCGCCCAACATGGTGAACGCGAACGCGAAGCCGCACAGCGCCAGCGCGAACAGTGTGGACGACTGCACCACGGCCTCGATGCTGAAAGCCACCAGCGCAAAGCCGCACAGCGTGATCAGCAGCGTGCGCAGACGCCCTAGCCAGTTGTCATCGGTCTCGGCCAGCGCGCTGGCGATCACGCCGAGAAACAGCGGCACCAGCCAGCGCATGTGGCCGGTGGTCCAGCACCACCCCATCGCGCCGCTCAACGCCACCGACACGCGCAGCGCATACAGCGACGCTTCCTGCCCGCGCAGGCGATGCAGCCAACCGCTCAGCGCAAAGTCACTTCCCGACAACTGCATGATCTACCTGCCCAACCCACTCTACGAACTCGAAAAAAGCAGTTGCGGATGATGCTCCCGATCAGCCGGTGTTGCGCAGCGCGGCGGCAATACCGTTGATGGAAATCTGGATACCGGTCTTCACGCGGTCATCGCCCTGCCCCAGACGCCAGCGGCGAATCAGCTCGACCTGCAAGTGGTGCAGCGGATCGATGTACGGGAAGCGGTGACGGATCGAACGCGCCAGCGCCGAGTTGTGCGCCAGTCGCTGCTTGTCGCCGGTGATGCGCACCAGCGCGTCCGACGTGCGCTGCCATTCGGCCTCGATGTTGCCGAACACCTTCTTGCGCAAACGTGCGTCGCCCACCAGTTCGCTGTAGCGCGAGGCCAGTTGCATGTCGCTCTTGGCCAGCACCATGTCCATGTTGGACAGCAGCGTGCGAAAGAACGGCCATTGGCGATACATCTTCTGCAGCAGCGCGAGCTGCGCCTTGGGGTCCTTGCCCGGAGCCTTGATGAAGTCTTCCACCGCCGATCCGAAACCAAACCAGCCCGGCAACGTCAAGCGGCACTGACCCCAGCTGAAGCCCCATGGAATCGCGCGCAGGTCCTCGATCTTCTGGTTGGCCTTGCGCGATGCGGGGCGCGAGCCGATGTTGAGTTCGGCGATTTCGCGGATCGGCGTGGCGCTGAAGAAATAATCGGTGAAGCCCGGTGTTTCGTACACCAGCGCGCGGTACGCGCCCATGCTGTCTTTCGACAGTTGCTCGGCCGCTTCAAGAAACGCCTTGGTCGCAGGCTTGGTCGGCTGCAGCAGCGAGGCTTCGAGCGTCGCAGCGACCAGCGTTTCCAGGTTGCGTCGGCCGATTTCCGGGTTCGCGTATTTGGAGGCGATCACTTCGCCCTGCTCCGTCAAACGGATCTGGCCGCGCACCGTGCCCGGTGGCTGCGCCAGAATGGCCTGATAGCTCGGGCCACCGCCACGCCCCACCGTGCCGCCACGGCCATGGAACATGCGCAGTTGAATCTGCGTGCCATGTTGCTTGGCGTTGAGCTCATCGAACAGCGCGACCAGCGCGATCTCGGCGCGGTACAGCTCCCAGTTGCTGGTGAAGATGCCGCCATCCTTGTTGCTGTCGCTGTAGCCGAGCATGATGTCCTGCTCCGCGCCGCTCGCACGCACCAGCGCCGCATAGCCGGGCAGCTCGTACAGCTCGCGCATGATGGGCGCGGCATTGCGCAGGTCTTCGATGGTCTCGAACAGCGGCACGACGATCAGATCGGCACGGCCGCCCTGGTCGAGCGTGCCGTGCATCAGCCCCACTTCCTTTTGCAGCAGCAGCACTTCGAGCATGTCGCTCACGGTCTCGGTGTGGCTGATGATGTAGTGGCGAATCGCCTCGGCACCATAGAGTTCGCGCATCTTGAGCGCGGTCTCGAAGATGGCGATCTCGCCAGCGGTGTGCTCGGAATATTCCGCGCCCATCACACGCAGCGGGCGCGCATCGGCCAACAGCAGCATCAGCAGCTTGCGGCGTTCGCTCTCCGGCAGCGAAGAATAGTCGGGCGTGATGCGCGCCTTGGCGAGCAGCTCGGCCACCACGCGTTCGTGCTGGTCGGAGCTTTGGCGCAGATCGACGGTCGCAAGATGAAAGCCGAACACTTCCACCGCACGAATCAGCGGACGCAGACGCTGCTGCGACATCGCCGAGGCCTTGTGCGACAGCAGCGAGGACTCGATCACCCGCAGATCGGCGAGGAATTCCTGCGCGCTCACATAAGGGTTCTGCGGCGCGACGGCGTGGCGTGCGGCGTCACCGCCCGTCAGTTTCTTGAGCGTTGCGGCCAGGCGCGCGTAAACGCCGGTCAGCGCGCGGCGATATGGCTCGTCCACGCGGTGTTCGCTGGTGTCTGGCGAGCGGTCGGCCAGCGCCAGCATCTCGGGCGAGACCTGTACCAGATTGGACGACAGCGAGAGTTCGCGACCCAGGTTGTGCACCTCGGTCAGATGGTGGCGCAGCGCGACTTCGGACTGGCGCTTCAGTGCCAGTTCCAGTGTCGCGGCGCTCACGTTCGGATTGCCGTCACGGTCGCCGCCGATCCACTGGCCCATGCGCAGAAAGCTCGCCACATGCTGGTTGCCCAGCTCGCGCTCCAGCTCCATGTACA
Organism: Diaphorobacter sp. HDW4B; assembly: GCF_011305535.1. Classification (GTDB taxonomy): domain Bacteria; phylum Pseudomonadota; class Gammaproteobacteria; order Burkholderiales; family Burkholderiaceae_C; genus Diaphorobacter_A. The sequence continues at coordinate 4,257,049 of NZ_CP049905.1, read as the reverse complement.
GGCGCGGAATCTCGTGCAGAAAGGTGTATTCGTAGTAGGAGAGCGCGTTCTCGATCTCGTCGGCCACGGTGAGCTTGGAGTAGCGCAGCAGGCGCGTTTGCCAAAGCTGCGCCACGCGGGCACGCAGGTGCGATTCGTTTTCGGCCAGCTCGCGCGGGGTGATCGGGTCCTTGGCGCTGTTGTAGAGCTGCGCGCGCATGAGGATGTCGTCGCGCTCGGTCAGCAGATCGGCGATCTCGCGCTCGGAATCCAGAATACTCTTGCGCTGCACCTCGGTCGGGTGGGCGGTGAGCACCGGAGCCACGTAGCTCTTGGCAAGCGACTGCACCACGGCACGCGGCGCAATGCCCGCCCAACGCAGACGCGCCAGCGCCACTTCGATGCTGCCTTCCTGCGCGCTGCCGGCACGCTCGTGCACGGCACGGCGGCGGATGTGGTGGCGGTCTTCGGCCAGATTGGCCAAGTGACTGAAATAGGTGAATGCGCGGATCACGCTCACCGTCTGGTCGCCCGTCAGGCCCTTGAGCAGCTTCTTGAGCGCCTTGTCGGCTTCCTGATCGGCATCGCGGCGGAAGGCCACCGACAGCTTGCGGATCTGCTCGACCAGATCATAGGCGGCCACGCCTTCCTGCTCACGAATCGCGTCCCCCAGAATGCGGCCAAGCAGACGAATATCCTGGATCAGCGGGAGATCCTTGTCTGTTTTGCGGGCCGTGGGAGCGTTGGCTGGGGCGTCGGATTTGCGGGCGGCGGGCGCGGACATGCGGAAAGTCACTCCTGAACTTTGGGACAATGAAGGCGGCATAGACACAGATCAATTCAACTGTGCCCGAAGGGGTTCGGGTCAGCTGTAACCTGCTGCAACGCAACATGCTAGCATCCCGCAGCAGTGTTGAAAGGCGCAGGAGCGCCAATAACAGAAAGTCATGAAAATAAATTCATCGCAGCCCACCGCACCATTCGTCATCGCTACCCGCGAAAGCCGCCTCGCGCTTTGGCAGGCCGAGCACGTCAAGGCTTTGCTCGAATCCAGCGGCCACGCCACCAATCTGTTGGGCATGACCACCAAGGGTGACCAGATTCTGGACCGCACGCTCTCCAAGGTCGGCGGCAAGGGCCTGTTCGTGAAGGAACTGGAACTCGCGCTCGAAGAAGGCCGCGCCGATCTGGCCGTGCATTCGCTCAAGGACGTGCCGATGGAGCTGCCCGCAGGGTTCGAGCTGGCCTGCGTGATGGAGCGCGAAGATCCGCGCGACGCCTTTGTCTCCCCGCACTACGCCACGCTGGCCGATCTGCCCCAGGGCTCGGTCGTCGGCACATCGAGCCTGCGCCGTCAGGCCCTGCTGCAGGCGCTACGCCCCGATCTGAAGATCGAACCGCTGCGCGGCAACCTCGATACGCGCCTGCGCAAGCTCGACGAAGGCCAGTACGCGGGCATCGTGCTGGCGGCTGCAGGTTTGAAGCGGCTGGGCCTCGAAGCGCGCATTCGCCAGATTTTCGAACCCGAAGAAATGCTGCCATCCGCCGGACAAGGCGCGCTCGGCATCGAAATCCGCGCTGGTCGTGACGACATCAAGCAGGCCCTCGCGCCGCTCGCCCATCTGCAGACTTGGCTGACGGTGACCGCCGAACGCGCCGTGAGTCGCGCCATGGGCGGCAGCTGCTCGGTGCCGCTGGCCGCGCACGGTCGCTGGACGGGCAACACCCTGCGCCTTGAAGCCGCATGGGGCGATGTGGACGGCAAGCAGGCGCTGATCCGCGCCACGGCCGAGTCGAGCAGCATCACCGATCTGGCCTCCGCCGACGCGCTTGGCGTGGCCGTGGCCGAGAAGCTCAAGGCGGCGGGCGCCAAGGTCAGCACGGCCTCCTGAGCACCGCATGACACGCGTTCTGATCACCCGCCCATCGCCCGAAGCCGAGCGGTGGGTGGAGCAGCTACGTGCGCTGCACATCGACGCAGAGGCCCTGCCGCTGCTGGCCATCACCGCCGTGCGCGATCCGCAATTGCAGGTGGAACTCACTGCAGCGCGCTCCGGCTTGAAAAACTTTCATGCGCTGATGTTTGTCAGCGGCAACGCGGCGGCGGAGTTTCTGGCCGCTGGCGTGGATCTGTTTCAGGCGAGTGCCCTGCCCCAATCCCTGCCTCAACCCCTGCCCCGCTTCTGGTCCCCCGGCCCCGGCACCGCCCGCGCGCTGATGAGTGCTGGCGTGCCTGCTGGGCTGATCGACGGCCCGGCGGACGACTCCGGCCAGTTCGATTCCGAAAGCCTGTGGCTGGCCGTCGGCCCGCAGATCGGCCCCGGCAAGCGCGTGCTGATCGTGCGCGGCGCCAGCTCGCCGCAGGTCAAGGGCGGCAACGGGCGCGACTGGCTCGCGGCCCAGATCACGGCGGCGGGCGGCGAGGTGGAATTCGTCGCGGCCTACGAAAGAACGGGCTCGCAACTCGATTCCGCAGCCAAAGACCTTGCTGCGCGTGCGGCGTCGGACGGCACACTGTGGTTTTTCAGCAGTTCCGAAGCCATTCAGAATCTGACGCTCGAAATGCCACAAACCAGCTGGGACAAGGCTTGCGCGCTGGTCACACACCCGCGCATCGCTCACGCGGCCCGCGCGGCGGGGTTTGGGCACGTAAGTGAGTGCCGCCCTACACTGCAGGAAGTGGCCACGTCTATAAAATCATTGGTATGAGCCTCGAGCCCCAACACACAATCCACGAAGACACCCCGGAAGCTCCGGGCGCGACGCCCCGTGCGTCGGCCCCGGCTCCCGCGCCAGCTCCCGCTCCTGCCTACGCGCCACCACCGGTCGCACCCGCACACACACCTGTCGCCGCCGCAGCCGCTGGCGGATCGCGCCTGCTGGTCACCATCGTCGGCGCAGTGGCGATCGCCGGTTTGGCCAGCAGCTTCATGTTGTGGCAAAAGCTCTCGAACATTCAGGAACAGCTCGCCCGCCAGACGGCCGACTCCGGCGCGCAGTCCATCGAGGCCCGCACCATGGCCCGCGAGGCCGCCGACGTCGCGCGCGACACCTCGGCCCGCCTCACGGTGGCCGAATCCCGCGTGAGCGAGGTCGCCCTGCAGCGCACGCAGCTCGAAGAGCTGATGCAAAGCCTCTCGCGTTCGCGCGATGAAAATCTGGTGGTCGACATCGAATCCGGCTTGCGCCTGGCGCTGCAGCAGTCGCAGCTCACCGGCAGTCTGGAGCCCGTGATTGCCGCGCTCAAGAGCGCCGACCAGCGCATCGAACGCGCTGCCCAGCCGCGCCTTGCGCCCGTGCAGCGCGCCATCGCGCACGATCTGGACAGCCTCGGCAAATCTGCCGTGACCGACACCTCGGGCCTGCTCGGCCGCGTGGACGATCTCACGCGCCAGGTCGATGAAATCCCGCTGCTCAACGCCGTGGTGCTGGCCTCGACCATGCGCCAGCGCAACGCCAGCTCGCGCAATGCCGCAGCCGAACCCGCCACGCCGCCCGAAGCCGACCAGCCGCGCTGGAAGGCCATGCTCAACACCACCTGGGAAGCGGTCACCGCCGAAGCCCGTGGTCTGGTGCGCGTGAGCCGCATCGACCAGCCCGACGCCGTGCTGATCGCGCCGCAGCAGGCGTACTTCCTGCGCGAGAACCTCAAGCTCTCGCTCATGAACGCACGTCTGGGGATTCTCTCGCGCCGACTGGATTCCGCGCGCCTCGACCTGGCCAACGCCAAGACCGCGCTGGTCAAGTACTTCGATCCCGAATCGCGCTACACGCGCCGCGCCGTCGAGTCCATCTCGGAGCTGCAGAACAACATGCAGAGCATGGAACTGCCGCGTCTCGATGAAACCTTTGCAGCGCTGACCACCGCTGCCGCAGGCCGATGATGAACAAGAAGAGCATCCTCAAGATGACGACGACGATGACGATGACTGGAAGGTCCTGATCGATGCGCGCAGCTCTCTGGCTCCTGGCCCTGTTTGGTGTCGCCGTGGCGGTTGCCCTGTTTGCAGGCAACAACCAGGGCACGGTCACCCTGTTCTGGCCGCCCTACCGGGTGGACCTGTCGCTCAACGCCGTGCTGCTGATTCTGTTCAGCGTCTTTGCGATCCTGTACGGCGCACTGCGCGGCACCGCCGCCCTGCTGCGCCTGCCACGCCGCGCGCGCCGCTGGCGTCTGCAGCAAAAGGAACGTGCAATGCACGCCTCGCTGCTCGACGCCATGTCGCAACTGCTCGCAGGCCGCTTTCTGCGCGCCCGCAAAGCCGCCGAAGCCTCCATCGCGCAAGAAAGCGACCTCTCGCAATCCGTGCCGATTCCGCATGGCAAGCAACTGCGCACGCTCGCCCACATCGTCGCCGCCGAAAGCTCGCACGCACTGCAGGACCGCACCACGCGCGAGACGCATCTGCAGCAGGCACTCGACTCCATTCCACCCAACGCATCCACGTCCGAGCAGGAACTGCGCGAAGGTGCCCAACTGCGCGCCGCACGCTGGTCGCTCGACGAACGCGACGCCAATGCCGCGCTCGACCGCATGGCCACACTGTCGGCCGGAGCCTCGCGCCGCACGCTGGCCCTGCGCGCCAAGCTCAAGGCCTCGCGCATGGCGCACCTCACGGGCGAAGCGCTCGACACCGCACGCCTGCTCGGCAAGCACCGCGCTTTTTCACCCGCTGCCGCCGAAAGCATCGTGCGCAGCTTGGCCATTGAGCTGATCAACGGCGCGCACGACCCGGCGCAGTTGCAGTCCGCATGGATGTCGCTCGACGCGAACGAGCGCGCCATGCCCGACCTGTCGATCCACGCCGCCCAGCGCCTGTCGCAACTCGAAGGCGATCCGGCGCAGGTCCGCCACTGGCTGCTGCCGGTGTGGGAGCGCATGGTCGATCCCAACGACCCGTCGATTTCCGAGCACCAGGCTTTGAAGCTGATTCAGGTGCTGGAGGCGAACTTGAGCGGCATCGACGCCACCTGGTTGGCCCGCATTGAAAGCGCGCAGCAGGCGAATCCTCGGGATGCGCGCTTGCAGTATCTGTCTGCGGTGGCTTGTTTGCACCGCGAGTTGTGGGGCAAGGCTCAGCAGCTCTTTACTCAGGCTGCGCCGAAGCTTTCTGATGAGCGTTTGCGGGCTGGGGCTTGGCGGTTCTTGGCTGAGCTGGCGGAGCATCGGGGGGATGAGGAGGCGGCTGCTCATGCCTGGAAGCAGGCGGCTATTGCTGCTTTGTGAGCCTTGGCGCGGGGGGCGCTTCTTTCGTTCATCCCTCCGTTGCTTTCGCTTGATTTTTTGGTGACTGCTGTGGGTTTGCTTACGGGTGCCGGGTCTCGCTCCGGCGGGCGAGTAACTTTTCGCTGGCGCGCGAAAAGTCACCAAAAGCGCGCTTGAATACCTGCGGCAAAACTCACTGCGCGCCAAAGGCGCTCCGTTCAAACAGCTTGCCGCAAGTCAGTCTGGAAGAGGTATGTTCGGCACTTCGCTTCGCTCGTGCTGGGGTCCCTCTACTTCGTGAGGGAGTTGAGGCATTCGCGAGGATTGACTGCCTTGTCACACTCAATCGGAGGAAGGTGGATGAGATATTTGTCAGTGCAGATACAGCCAGAGCGTTCACCAAATATCGACATGGATGAACTGAGCAGGTTGTTCCAGATCCTTGCAAATCGCGCCGATCTAGTTCGTGGTCATTCCTTCGACAACGGCTACGACGGTGGCAGCTACTACAACTTCACCTTCGAAACCGACCGCCCCTCGGAACTGTGGCTGCTCATTCAACAGCTTGTTTTTCAAGCGCCTGATCACGAAGAAAAGATGGCAGGCGCAGCCATGGCCATGTGTTCAGGTGATCAAGGCTGGAACGACTACGTGCAGCTCTATCACTGGGATCCGAACGTACCGGTTTTCCTGGGGTCGGCACTTTGACGCACGACGCCTCGATTGCGAATACATCGATGGCAGACCTCATCCGGACTTTCGACAGTCCGCAATAAAGCCGCCATTCGCCCAAAGATTTGAAAGCGCCCTTTCCATGAATCAACGGACTTATCGAGCCAACGGTTACTCGGCCCTTGCCGATGCGCTCAACGCGTGGCAACGACTACCAATCAGCGAGCTGATTGCGCGAGTGGATCGACCGGCGGAATCGGCGTTGATTCAAATCGATGGAGAGGAGATGGCTCTTGATATTTGGGTCACATGGGTAGACGCCAAACATGAAGCCTTGCGCATCTGCGGTGTTGTCAATGGAATGAGCCATCTGTACATTGAGCGTCTGGAAGAAAGCGCCGTCGTGCGCCTGCAGGCGAAATAAGACCAGCCCGACATTGAGCGACTGCTGACAACCGTTTGTCAAAGCGAACTGACATTGGAATGCAAGCTCGCTGCCGGGATCTCAATCACATCCAAAAGATGTGTTCACGGAACTTCGCTTTGCTTGTGCTGAGCTCCCTCTACTTCGCGAGGGGGTCCGGGCATGCTGATGCTTCGACGCAAACTTGATTTGCTGCGAAAACACTCACCAGCCGCACTCCAGAAAACCGCCCGTTGCAGGCATTGAACGTCCCTTTGATGAGTCATTCAAAGTAACTACTTGCCTAACTCTAGTGCGACCAACACTTCGTGGGCGTTCTGAACAACAATCGATCTGCCATCTAACATTGCCATCTGAGCGTATTGTTTGAGTTTGCTTGGTGCGACATCTTTTAGAACCCACAACGCCGCTATTCGCTGGTATTGGTGACCTGTAAGCCACGCGCGCTCTGCGAGAGCTTCGGCATGTATCGACTTCAACGCACCTAGCGCAATCAATGAGCGCCTGCTAACGTATTCGTCTTTATCGTCAATGAAGATCAGCAAAAGCCTTTCTGCCTCATCTCGTCCAGATGAAAGTATTCCGAGATGTTCTGCCAGTTGCCATTTCGCATCCGACTCCGTCGAATCAACAGCAAGTCGCGCAAGCTTGAAAACTGCATCGGGCTTTCCAGCGAGTTCATCCGCGATGTATTCCACCTCATTGTCACGGGCGATTGCATAAAGCAGGTTAGCGCAACACTCATCCGTCCATTCAGAAGGGGCAAGGGAGTTAAGCACTGCAATGGCCGCGCCCCAAAGAAGAGGCCATTGGTCATAGTCGCACTCCCATTCACCACTCCGTTGATGGATTGGATACAGGTCAGCCCATTTTCTGAATTTTGCGACCTCAATCGCTAACGAAGTACAGGCATTCATGGCGATTTTCGCGTGGGCTTTAGATGCAAAATTCGACGCCGTAGTAGCTCAAGTAGCTCAAGTAGCTCAAGTAGCTCAAGTAGCTCAAGTAGCTCAAGACGCATTCTCGCAAGAAGATTGACCATTGTGTTGAGCCATTCTCTATCACTTGCACTTCAGGTGTTGATGTCATTGCCAAACACTCACCCCATCCCTCGCACCAAATACCCCAGCAGCGTAGCCACCACCAGAATCCCCATGAACACATCCCAACGCTGTCTGCGCATGTAGTACAGCGCGATGACGGCGACCATGGCGAAGATGGTTATCAGTCGGTTGTGGAGGATCGAGCCGAGGAAGAAGCTGATGGCGATCTGGGCCCAGTAGGTCATTACGTTGCGCGGTGGGGGCGCGTATTGGTCCGGGTCGAATCGCGGTGGAGCCTCGTTCTGCGGTTGTGCGTCGCCTTGTTGTTCATGCGCAGCTTGTTGAGGCCTTTCGTTTCGTCGCGTGGATGACGGCGGCGGTGCCGCTGCAGCGGCTTGTTGTCTGCGCGTGGCCTGTCGTTCTTCGCGGCGTTGTTGGTCTGTTTTTTCTAGCACCGGAGTGGCTGGTGGCGCTGGTTGCCACCAGTTTTTTCCATCGGCCAGGACCGGGGGCTTGCCTGCGGCGGCCAGTACCCGGAAGCTTTGTTGTGCGGCATCGGCGCGGCTTGCGGACTTGGCTGCGTCGTTGGCGCGGTCGATGGGGCTGCGCATGAGTTGTTGCGCGTCGGCCAGCAAGGTCTTGCCTTGCTTGGGATCGATCTGGTGAACGAAGGTGGCGAGGCCGAGCAACTGTGAGGGTTGGGCGGTGTGGCCTTGCCAGTGTGCAGGTTTGCTTGCGGCGTCGGGTTGCGATGCGCGGTGCAGCGCGGCGCGCAGGCGTCTGCGGGTTTCGCGGGAGACGCTGGGGGTGTCGCTGTTCACTACCAGACCGGTGACTTCTTGCCTGCGGCCCTTGCGCATCACGCGTTCTTTGTCGGGGTGCGGCGTGAAGCCCTCGTCGCGCAAAATCCAGCGCACGCGGCTGAGCAGTTTGCCCACGTTGTCGCGGGCGGGCTCGCCGGATGCGGAGAAGGTCAAGTCGTCGGCATAACGTGTGTAGACAAAGCCGAGTTGTTTGGCAAGGCCAAGCAGGCGGCGGTCCATGCGTCTGCACAGCAGGTTGGTGAGCATGGGACTGGTGGGTGCGCCCTGCGGCAGCACACGCTCGCGGGCCTTGCCGCCGACAAAGAGGCGCTCGCCATCGACCTGCCAGGCCTGCGCGCGGTTTTCGCTGCATAGCAGTGCGAAGACCGTGGCGATGCTCTCGCCATAACCGAGTTGGCGGAACACGCCCTTGATGCGGCCAAACGCGATGCTGGGGAAGAAGTCCTTCACATCGAGGTTGATCACCACGTCCTGCCCCGCATGCGGTTTGGCGTTGCTGATGATCGAGCGGCCAGCCAGAAAGCCGTGCGCCGCATCGTGCGCAGGCATCTTGGCAAGCACGTTGTCCAGCACCCAATATTGCGCGCGCTTCAGGCGCGGCATGGGCGCGGAAATCAAGCGTTCGCCGCCCGTTTTCTTGGGCAGCGTGAACGAGTGGTAATGGTTGGTTCGGGCCACCTCGCGGTGAAAACTCAGGAAACGCAGTTCCGCCACGCTCACGCCCATGGATTCAGCCAACTGGGCTGCACTGATCAGCGCGGGCAAGCCATTCAGGGTCAGACGCTGAAGATCGGGCACCGCACGATCACGCGCGCGCTTGGGTTTGCCCTTATCTCCCTGTTCTTGCGTAGCCGACGAATTCTCATGCAATGAAGCCGACACGCCCGGCCCCAGATAAGCCACATGCGAAGCCCGCTTTTCATGCCAGAGCAGCGCCTTGTCATACCGCTGCTGCGCCTGCGCCCGCTTGGTCACCTCGCGCTTGTCGCGCGCGTCCTTCATGCGCTGCTTGCGCATCTCGCGCAAGGCCCGCTCAGGGTTGCGCTTGACCGCCAATTTCTTGTTCAGCTCGGCCAGCTCACGCTGCAGTTCGCCTTCCCGCTGAATCAGATCGGCAGCGACCTCCGGCTGCCCTTCACTCCTGGGCCAAAAGCCCAGCCGCTGCATCTCTTCAAGAATGACTTCCTGCTTGCTCGACTGCTTGATGCGCTCGAAGATTTCCGCCCGCGTAGGTTGAGGATTGCTCATGCAACACCCCCAACCACCAAAGAACAGAATTTGGAATTTGAATTGGTTTTGGTATTTCCAAACCCATCCCTACGAAGCGAAGCGGGCATCCGAACATCGCACCACAACGCCAAGACAGCCCCTGAGACGCGACGCGCAGCCGCAGACAGTACTCCCGTACGGCAAGGCTGCAGCAACAAAGTATCAGGGGCTGTATTGGCGCCCCCGCACGAGCGACAAGCCCGTGCCAAAGGCACAAAGGAAGTAGAAAAATCCGGAGCAATGTGCATCTCGTCGAAGAGCCTGTAGGGCTCACGGGACGGGAGCTGTTCGCTCGACGCCACCCCGCCACGGTAGTGCTGCTTCGCTTGTGGCAAGCCACTCAGGAAAAGCACTACCGTGGCTGGGGTGGCACAGTGAAAACGGCGCCCGTGGTGCATGAAACGGCAGTTCACAAGGGCGGCGAAACACCGCCCGGATTGCAAGAGCCTGCTCATTGCTCCGGAAGAAAACAGTGTAGTGGAAACCGAAGGAAAATGGGTGAAATAACCATTCATTATTCTCACGCGATTTCTCCTTGGCTCTTTTGGGCCTGATCGTTAACGTCAACGTTATCGTTGGATGCTGCTGCAACAGTCGCAGCAGCCTTTCTCGCATGTGTGCGATTCGCGTCCAGCTCGGGCTGCGCCATCAGACGCAGCGCCACCATGTGCTGACAAGGACCTTGGTACATGCGGTGCTGCTGGAAGAAGTTGCAGGTGCAGGTCGCATCGGTCATCTGCTCGTCGGCGTTCAATTCCAACTGCGCTTCAAAAAAGCGCTTGCCATCGTTGGCCCGCGCGATCTTTCCGCGAATGCGCGTGTAGCCGTCTGCGTAATCCAAGGTCGGCATCGGCACCTTGTGGTCACGAATCAACGTGAGCGCGGCTTCCTCCTCGGGCGATGCGGGCACCAGCACCTGATCGGCCGTGATCGGCTCGCGCAGCAACTCGCGCCATGCATAGCGTTCGGCCGAAAGGTCATACACGGCGCGACCGGCATGCATCCAGTTCGTCATGGCCGTATGGACCTGCGCAGTGGACAGTCCCGTAGCAGCGGCCAACTCATCGGCACTCGCTTGCCAGCGCGATTGCAGCGCATTGCCTACGACCTGAATATCGGCATCCTTCACATCCGCCTGCGGTGCCATCAGATGAAAGCGCGCACTGGCCGACCAATCATTGGAACTCCAGCCCGACAGCCCCAGCGTCACGGTGACCAGCCCCATGTCGATCACCCAGAAGCTGGGCATGCCTGTGCCCAGCAGATGCACGCGAACGCGCGTGGCCTGCGAGATCAGGCGCTCCAGCGTAAGCAACCGGCGGCGGCCCCACATGCGAATCGTTTTTCCGTAGGTCAGCGGCTCGCCTACCACTTTGGAGCGCTTGGTGACGAGTCGCTTTTCCCAAGGCTCGAACACGATGACCGGCGCGGCGTTGGGCATGAGTTCAAAGCGCATCGAACGCGGTCCATGCTTTTCGCGCTGGCCGCGCAGTTGCGCGCAGATGTTGAACAGGTCCATCGCATGCAGCTCGATGACGGTCGCGGGCAAGGCCATGGCGCTCGATACCTGCAGAAAGCCGCGCAGCCAGCTGTCGGGCAGATCGATCTTTTCCTCGCGCAGGCCCGGATCGGTGCCGGTCTGCACATCGAAGCCCGCCGGATCGAGCTGCAACCGCGTGTCCTTGTAGTTGCGGATTTTCTGGAACTCTTCGTACAGCGTGGACGAGTAATCGATGTTGGTCGTGCCGCATTGCATCTCGCCCGCATGCTCGAACGCCGCATGCTGGACGCTGACCGAGCAGTAGCTCGATTCATCCTGACTGAAGGCCTCGAACAGCAACCGATCCGGATGCACGGTGATCACCGGATCGAGCACATACCAGAGATCCTTGTTGTTCTGGTACAGCCATTCGAAGTACTTGCGCTGCGCCTGGTAGAACGGCTTGAGCCACTTGTCTCTGGCTGAACGCAGAGTCCGCAACTCGGTGCCGATTTCTGTCAACCGCGCCTGCACGCCACCGGTGTCGGCCATGAAATCGGCCAGCAGTTGCGACTCATGTTCCGCAAGCCATTGCTGGTATGCAGTCTTGTCACGACCGCGCGTGCGCATGTCGCTCACCACCACATCGTGCAGCGCGGACAGCCCTTCGCGCACTTGCAGATAAGCCAGCCCGTCGCGCTTCAATGTGCCATCGAATCGCACGGGCGGCCTGAGCAGATCGGGCGCGAACGAGAAAGACTGCGCAGCGGCCGTGTCGCTGACGTTGGTCGTGCCGTAGTACTGGTATCGAAATTCCATTGCAGACCTCAGAGAACAGGAGTTGCGCTGCTGCGGTGACCACGCGCTTCTACCGCCACGGGCTGCATGAAGCTCTGCGCGAGTTCGGGATGACGTGCCGCGATGTCGCGCAGCCCCGCCACGTAGTCGGGCTGATCGGCGAGACTCGCGCTCACCACCTGCCGCGCAAAAATGCTGGCAACGACGGCCGCCGTTTCGGGCGATTGCAGTTGCGTGCGCAGAAAGCTCAGCACGCGCGTCTTGCTCGCACGGGCGCGATGCACCTGACTGAGCACGGCCAGAAAATAGGGCTGCAATTCCTGCAAGCGCGCCGCACGCTCGGTGGCCGATTCGTCGGGCAGACTCAACAACCATTGCGTGACGAACAACTGCACGCTGGTGCTCGGATGCTGCGACAGCCGCGTGAGGCACATGCTGGCCTCGGGCGCGCTCATCTGCTGGGTGAGCCGCTGACGGCCCAGCGCCTGCACCCACGGCTGCGGATGATCGACCCACGCCACCAGCAATTCGGGCGACAGCGCAGAAGCCGGCAGCCGCTCGCCCAACATCACGCGCGCATATTCCTGCGTGTCCACAAAGCGCGCGTCGGCCAGCGGCAGCAACTGCTCCGCCTGCTCGGGCGTGGTCTGCTCCATGGGCGTGAGCCGCGCGTCGATGGTCTTGCGACTGCGCGCACGCACATCCATGTCCGCATGGCGCGCCAGCGTGGACCATTGGCGCAACGTGTACGCCTCGTCGCCCAACGCCTGCAGCGCCCACGCGCCGTAGCGCTGCGCACCGGTCGCGCGTGCCTGCAGCGCACGCCAGGTGCCGGACGCATCGCGCGCCGGTGCCACGTCCTTGAGCGGGCCGGTCAGCAAGGCCAGCACATCGTCGTACACGCCCTCGCCTTCTTCGGCGCGAAACAGCGCATCGTGCAGGCGCTCGGCGATGCGCGCGTTGCAGCGCGAATCCTTGGCGAGCCGCGTGATGATCGGTGCCACCGCCTTGCGCATCTCGCGATGCGGCGACACTGCGAACTCGGCCAGAACATCGGCTTGTTCATACAGCACATCGTCCGGCAGACTGCCCAGCAGTTGAATGCCGCAAGCCACGCGCGCAGGCTCGTCGGAGCCCAGCAGATTGCGCAGCGAACTGGCGGGCAAGGTCTGCAACGCGGCGGGATGCACCAACATCCACGCCGTCGCGATCTGCACCAGCGGCGTGAGCGAATGCTCCAGCAGGCGCTGCAACGGCAAGGGCGGAACGCTGGCGGCATGGCGCGCAAGCGGCGCGTTGTCGGCAAGCAAGGACACGATGGTGTCGCGAATCTCGCCAAGCGCTGGGTTGTTTTCATCAACCGTCGGCAACGCGGCAAGCAACGCCAGAGCCACCGCCGCGCCATCGGCAAACGACAGCAGCGCAACGCCTTGTGTGCGTGAGGCTGCTGCAGGAGAAATCAGCAACGCGGCGATCAGATCCGCATCGCTTGCGGCGCTCACCCGATCACGCGAAAGCCACGCGCTCAAATAATCTGCCGCAGGCCCGTCGCTGCATTGCGCGAGCGCCAACAGCCACGGGCGCAACGCCTGCATGTCGCGCACTTCGGCCATGTGCTTTTGCGCGACCTCCAGCCCCAGCGCCGCGGCAGGCGCATAGCTTTGATGCAGCAACGGCGCGATCTGCGCAGGCTCGCGCTGCATCAGAAAATCCATCTGATCACTCAGCGCACGCGTGAACGACCAGAGCAGCAGCTTCGATTGGCTCTGCCCCACCAACGCGAGCAGCGGTTGCGGATTTCCATTCCACATGCTTGCCAGACCATCGACGCGATTCGGCGCGAGTTGGTCCAGCGGCAGCGGCGCATTCACACCCCAGCTCCACGCGCGATGCGATGCGTGCAGCCCCGACCATTCGGGCAGCACGAGCCGCGCGGCAAGCAGCCAGTGCATCTCGTTGAGACGGCCCCGTGATGGCGCTTGCTCCTCAGCGCACAGCTCGTCCATGCGGCGCAGCAACGCAGAGGCCAGCGCAGGTGCCTGACTGTGCTCGGCAGCGGCCAAGCGCCGCAAATGCCGCCAGCCACGCAGCCGCATGTAAAGCGCGGTTTCGCGGTGGTAGATCGCATAGTCGGGCTTGGGGCCATCAAAACGGCCGTGCAACACCGCCAGCGTCGCATGATCGTGCCGCCACTCCGCGCGTTTGTAGATGCGCTTGAGGGCCGGCCACAGATCACTGACCGGATCGACACTCGCCAGCCATTCGCGCGATTCAAGCGCCATGGTTTCGTCGAAGCAACCCAGCTCGTCGATGTGGAGCAACGCCTGCGCGTCGCCCGAAAGGTCTTTTTTCTTGCGTCGCGAGCGGCCTTCGATCGTCGCGTCCTCGCCCCGATCGGCCAGATACTGGCGGGCCGATTCGAGCGCCGCATCTCGCTCCTGAGGACCCAGCAACGCAAGCCACGCCTGCCGTGCGATATCGCGCGTCGCACTGCCACGACCGCGCTGCGACAGCGCCTGCATCGCCACCGCCGCGCCACCGTCGCCCAGACGACCGATCAGATAGGCCAGGCAGTAGTCGAGCAGATCGTCGCCCGACTCCAGCAACGCGATCAAACGCGGCACCTGCGAGTACAGCAACTGCTGCGCCTGCCCGCCACGCGCCGGGTCGGCGTATTCCGCCAGCCGCCAGACAAGCCGTCCCTGCTGCTGCGCCGACAAGCGCCGCCACGCACTGCCATCAAGCTTGGCACACAGCGCCGCAATCGCCTTGGCCCGCGCGGAAGACTCCGCCGCCGAAGCAGCTGCAGCCGACTGAGCGGGCGCTGTCACCACATCATCAAACCCTTGCTGCGACCGCAGCACCTCGCCCGCCGCCAGCCGCTGCTGCAGATAGCTCACCGCCCGCTGTCGCGCCAGGGCCAGCGTCACCGGCATGGGAGTGAGCGTGCTTTCATCCACGCCCTCGGCCAGCCCCGCCTTGAGATGCGTGGTCTGCAAGGTCACCACATGGCGCGCGGCGGCGTCATCCCCCTGCTGGTCCAGCGCCACCACGCGCAGCGTGCTGATGCGTTCCTTGTTGCCCTGGATTCTGGACAGTACGGCTTGAGCGATAAGGTTCATGCGGCAGGCATCATTCAGATGGAGCGGGCCTGCAAACACGTCAAACGCGCCGCAACAAGCCCACGATGTCGGTCAAGAAAATATCAAGCGGAGTGTAGAGCAGGTTTTGCAAGTGCTCTCTTTTTGTTGTTCAACGGGAAGGTGCATGGGCCTTCGGACTCAACCAGCCGCCATCTGCGCATCGAACTCCGCGCCCTGTGCCAGCAGCCATTCGCAGAACGTTTTCACCACCGGGTCGTGCTGGCGCTCGGCGCGCGTGATCAGGAAATAACCCGGCGTGGGCAGCACCACCGACCCGAACGGCGCAATCAGACGCCCCGCCGCCAGATCGGTCGTGACCAGCGTGGAGTAGCCCATGGCCACGCCGATGCCATCGATGGCAGCTTGCAGGCAAAAGTACAGATGCTCCAGCTCCAACGACTGCGCAGGCACCACGCGGCTGTGGTGCGCCATGCTCAGCCACTCATCCCAGGCGGTGCGCCGCGCCGGGCAATGCAGGATGGTGTGGTGCTGCAGATCGGCAATCTGCACGAGCGGCAGACGATCCAGCAGATTCGGCGAGCACACGGGATAGGCCGTCTCCGACACCACCCGTACCTTGTGCAACCCCGTCACATCCTGCGGTTCGCGGCGGATCACCACATCGATGTTGGCTGGTAGCCGGCTCATGGGCTCGAGCCCCGTGCTGATCTGCACCTCGATGTGCGGATGCAGCTCGCGAAACTGCGCCAGACGCGGAAACAGCCAGCGCATGGTGAACGTGGGCAGCGCATTCACGCGCAGCACCTCATGCGCGCTGATGCTGCGCGAGGCCGATGCAATCGCACCGAGGGCCGGACTGATCGAGTCCAGATACAGCCGCCCCTGATCGGTCAGCGCAATCGACTTGCCCAGACGGCGAAACAGCGGCACGCCCAGCCAGTCTTCCAGTGCCTTGATCTGGTGGCTCACCGCGCCATGCGTCACCGAGAGCTCATCGGCCGCCCGCGAGAAACTGAGCAAACGGCCCGCCGCTTCGAAGGCACGAATCGATGTGAGCGGAGGCAGCTTGTGCATAGTGTGAATTTAACTAACAAGAAATCCCAGTTTATATCGTTTGATTTGCTTGAAGGCTGGTTGTTTAATTTCTCCAAAGCACAGCAATGTGAGTATTTTTGGAATTTCGGAGACAAATCAACATGCTTTCTGGCAAACGCATTCTCGACCTGAGCTGGGTGCTCGGCGGCCCGTTCGGCGGCCAGCTGCTGGCGCAATTGGGCGCAGAAGTCATCAAGGTGGAAGCGCTGGACGGCGACTACGCACGCCGCGTGCCGCCCGTGCTCGATTCGGGCGACACGCCGTTTTTTCTGTCCGTCAATCGCGGCAAGCAAAGCATTGCGCTGGACCTCAAGTCGCCCGCTG
Organism: Diaphorobacter sp. HDW4B; assembly: GCF_011305535.1. Taxonomy (GTDB): domain Bacteria; phylum Pseudomonadota; class Gammaproteobacteria; order Burkholderiales; family Burkholderiaceae_C; genus Diaphorobacter_A. Next base: position 4,240,831 of record NZ_CP049905.1, on the reverse strand, counting down.
GCAAGGCGGCCCTCGACGATCTGGTGCGCGAGAGCGATGCGGTGATCTACGGCTTCGCGCCGTCGGTGCCCAAACGTCTGGGACTGGATTTCGACACACTCAGCGCCATCAACCCGCGCATCGTCGTGGGCCAGCTCATCGGCCTGCATGATCAGGGCGAGTGGGCCGATGCACCCGCGTTCGACCTGATGCTGCAGGCCATGAGCGGCGTGATGAGCATCACCGGCGAAGAGAACGGCAAGCCCGTGCGCTTCGGGTATCAGGCGGCCGATCTGGTTGGTGGCCTGTACCTTGCGCTCGGCACGGCGGCGGCGCTCGCCAAGGCCGAAGCCACGGGCAAGGGCGAGCTGGTGCAGATCTCGCTGTTCGACGCGCAGATCGCCATGCTCACCTGGCAGGCGCAGGGCTGGCTGACTGGTGGCCCCCTGCCGCGTGCAACCGGCGCGCGCCACGCGATGATCGCACCCAGCGACATCTACCTCGCCAAGGACGGCAAATGGCTCGCGCTCGCGCCGACCGGCGAGCCGTTCTGGCTCAAGCTGTGCGAGACCATTGGCCGCCCCGACATTCCCAAGGATGCGCGCTTTGCCACCGGCGCGGCACGCATCGCCAATATCGATGCGCTCACCAAGGAACTGGGCGATGCGATCGGTCAGCGCACCTCCGGCGAATGGCTGGCCATCTTCAAGCAAGCACGCGTTCCCGCCGCACTCGTGAACAACGTGGAAGAAGCGCTCAACCATCCGCTCACCACCGCGCGCCAGATGGTGGAAAACGTGCCGCGCCCGAACAGCGACGACAGCGTGCGCCTGCTGGGCAACCCGTTCAAGTTCGCGGGCATGCCCCATCTGCCCTACCCCCCCGCCTTCGCGCAGGACACCGCCTCCGTGCTGCAACGTGTCGCAGGCTACTCCGATGGAAAGATCGAAGCGCTCGCACGCACCGGCGCGATCAAGACCGCCGAGACCACGAGCGCCTGAAGCCACACCCCAAAAAAAGATCATGAACAGCACATCCCAGCACAACGACATCACACAGCTCGCAGCCCGTCTGCGCGCATTCGCCGAGCGCGTCGTAGCACCGCTCGCAGCGCAACCCGCATCAGAACAACAATGGGCAGGCGACGCGATCCGCGCTGCATGCCGTGAAGGCCTTGGCGGCATCGAAGTGCCGACCGAGCAAGGCGGCCTCGGCCTGCCTTTTCAAGCCCGCATCGAAGCTGCGCGCACGCTGGCCGAAGTGGATTTCGGCTTTGCGTTCGGCTTCATCAATCACCACAACGCCATTCTGCGCATTGCCGAAAGCGGCAGCGAGGTGGCTCGCAAACAGTATGTGCCTGCCATGCTGCGCGGTGAGCTGATCGGCTGCACGGCCATGACGGAAGACGGCGCAGGCAGCGATTTCGCCGCGATCCGCATGTCGGCCAAGCGGGTGGATGGCGGCTGGTCTCTGAGCGGCTCCAAGCAGTGGATCGCCAACGTGCAAGGCGGCGAATTGGCACTGGTGTTCGCGCAGACCCACCCGGCTGCGGGCGCAGCGGGCATCGCCTGCTTCATCGTGCGTCTGGACACGCCGCAGTGCCGCCGCATCGTCGACCGGCAGATGGATGGCATCGCCATGGGCGGCATCGGCGGCTTCGAGCTCAGCGACTACATTGCAGCCGACAGCGACGTGCTCTACATCCCCGGCTCGGGTTTCAAGCAGGCGATGGCAGGCGTGAACAAGGCCCGCGTGCATGTGGCGGCCATGGCCTCGGGCATGCTGCGCGCCGCGCTCACGCAGGCCACGGCGCATACGGCATCGCGCATGGTGTTCGGGCAGCCGGTGCTCAATCAACAAGGACTGCGCTGGTCGCTCATCGACGTGTCGATGCATGACGAGATTCTGCAGATGCTGATCACGCGCGCCGCCGCGCTGATCGAGGACGAGAGCGACGATGCCGTCGAGGCCGCCGCCATGGCCAAGCTCTATGCAGGCAATGAAACGCTGGACGCCATCGCCACCTGCGTTCAGGCCATGGGCGCACGTGGTCTGGCTTATGGCGAAGGACTCACGCGCAAGCTGCTCGCCGCCAAGGCGCTGTGCCTGGCCGACGGCTCCAACGAAATCATGCGCGACCGGCTTGGTGCGACGCTGACCCAACGCTATGCACGCAGTCACCGCCAGCACGCACAAGCCGCTGCGCCAAGCGGCACGTCTGCATTGACCGCACTGGAGCAGTTCAAGGCCATCCAGATCACCAAGCCCGAAGGCGGCAGCTACGGTGCGGCGCTGAGCACGCTGAGTCAATCCGATCTGCCCGACGGCGAGGTGCTGGTGCGCGTGAGCCACTCGACGATGAACTACAAGGATGCGCTGGCCATCACCGGCAAATCGCCCGTGGTGCGCAAATTCCCCATGGTGCCGGGCATCGACTTCGCAGGCGTGGTCGAGCGCAGCGCCGATCCGCGATTCCAGCCCGGCGACGCTGTGGTGCTCAACGGTTGGGGCACGGGCGAACTGTACTGGGGCGGGCTTTCGCAATACGCCACCACGCGCGCGGATTGGCTGATTCGCCTGCCCGAAGGCATGAGCGCCGAACAGGCCATGTCGATCGGCACGGCGGGCTACACCGCCATGCTGTGCGTGATGGCGCTGCAGTCGCATGGCCTCACGCCCGAATCCGGCCCGGTGCTGGTGACGGGCGCGAATGGCGGCGTGGGCAGCATCGCCATCGCGCTGCTGTCGCGACTGGGATACATGGTCACGGCATCGACGGGTCGCATGGAAGAAGCGCCGCACCTCGAAGCACTGGGCGCAAGCGCCGTCATGGACCGCCAATCGCTGAGCGCCCAAGGCAAGCCGCTGCAAAAGGAAAACTGGGCCGGCGCGGTCGATGCCGTCGGCAGCCACACGCTTGCCAATGTGCTGGCCACCATGCGCTACGGCGGTGTGGTCGCGGCCTGCGGTCTGGCGCAGGGCATGGACCTGCCAGCGAGCGTTGCGCCCTTCATCCTGCGCGGCGTAACGCTGGTCGGCGTGGACAGCGTCTATGCCCCGATGTCGCGTCGCCAGACTGCGTGGGACCGGCTCGCCAAGGAGCTGCCCGCAGAAGTGCTCGGCAACAACACGCGCCTGATCGGCCTGAGCGAGGTGATTCCGCTCGCAAACGACCTGCTGGCAGCCAAGGTGCGCGGACGCATCGTCGTGGACGTGAACCGCTGAAGCGACAGACAAGAACAACGAATCAGAACACCAGACAGACAACATCAAGGAGACAACACCATGCAACGTAAAACCTTCACCCAAGCCATTCTCGCCACCGCCATTGCCACACTGGGCCTCGGCGCTTTCGCGCAAGGATCGGGCTACCCCACCAAGCCGATTCGCCTGATCGTGCCCTTCCCGCCCGGAGGCTCGGTGGACTACGTGGCGCGCACCATCTCGCAGAAGCTCTCCGAGAACATCGGCCAGAGCGTGGTGGTGGACAACAAGGGCGGCGCATCGGGCACCATCGGCACCTACGAAGCCTCACGCGCCGCGCCCGATGGCTACACGCTGCTGCTGGTGTTCGACTCGCATGCGGTCAACGGCAGCCTCTACGACATCAAGTACGACACCTTCAAGTCCTTCGACTACGTGAGCCTGATCGGCACCATGCCGATGGCGCTGGTCACCTCGAAGAAATCCGGCTTCACATCGACCGAAGCGCTCATCAAAGCGGCCAAGGCCAATCCCGGCCAGATCAACTACGGCTCATCGGGCGTGGGTGGATCGAATCACCTGAACCCGGTCGCCTTCGCTCGCGCTGCCAACATCAAGCTCACCCATGTGCCGTATCGCGGCGGCGGTCCGATGCTGTCGGCGCTGCTCGGCGGCGAGGTGGACATGGTGATCGGCAGCCTGCCCACGGTCATCAACTACGCCAAGTCCGGTCAGGCCAACGTGGTCGCCATCGGCACCAAGGAGCGCATCAAACAACTGCCTGACCTGCCGACGATCGACTCCGCCGTGCCCGGCTACACGGCGCAATCGTGGGTCGGCATGATGGCTCCCGCCGGTCTACCCAAGCCCGTGCTCCAGCATGTCCAGACCGCGCTGCAGAAAACGCTGGCCGATCCTGCCGTGAAGACCAAGATGGAGAACGACGGCTTCAACATCGTCAACAGCAGCCCCGCCGATTTCGAGAATCTGGTGCGCACCGAATCCAAGCGCTGGGCCGACATCATCAAGGCGGAAAACATCAAGGTGGAATGAGCTTCGGCGGCAAGCTGCCGCAAGTTCCGCCCTCCGCGCCAACGGCCAGATCGGATTGCCCGACCTGGCCGTTTTTCATTCCCGCATCGCTCAAGCCGCCCCTACATGCGAAGCATTCCCTGACAAATCCATCGGAAGAATGTCGCTGAAACGTCAAAAAGTCTGATCTGCAACAAGCCTTCCCCTACGGCATCGCCTCAACATCAAACCTTGTTGATAAATTAATTCACTTTAAGTAAATTCATTACGCATAATAAAATCATACCCGCCACCCAAGGAGACACACCATGAACGCCGTCCCGTCCCCCGCCTTGCTCAAGAAGCTGCCCGCGCCTGCCGCCATCCAGCAGTTGCACCATTACGCCTACAAGGCGCGCGACGCCGAGGAGACGCGGCATTTCTACGAGGACATCCTCGGCCTGCCGCTCTATCACATCATCCAGAGCGACTACGTGCCGTCCACGGGCGAGTACTGCCCGTACACGCATTTCTTCTTCCGGCTGCAGGACGGCTCGTTCATCGCGTTCTTCGACATCGGCGACGACGAAAAGCCCCTGCCGTCGCCGAACACGCCGCTGTGGGTGAACCACATCGCCTTCCGTGTGGACACCGTGGACGATCTGGAAGCCACCAAGGCCCGCCTGCAGGCGCATGGCGTCGAGGTACTGGGCATCACCGACCACCACATCTTCAAGAGCATCTATTTCTTCGACCCGAACGGCATTCGCCTCGAGTTGTCCGCTCAGCTCGCGGGCGAGGCGCTGATGGCCCGCGAAAGCCGCCACGCGCACGAGCGACTGGCCGAATGGACCGAGCGCAAAGAGCAGTGGCGCAGGGAGCGCGCGGCGGGCACGAACGTCGTGCCACTCAAGCCGCAGACCAATGACCGGCCGGAATTCGTGCCCGCCAACGACGCCTGAATGCTCCCGATTCCTGCCCGGCAAGGCCCCTAATCGCCTGCCTCCGTGGTGCGATACGCGAAAAGAATAAAATGGCAGGCAACCCTCCGACCTTTGCCACAACGGCATCCCACGGGATGCCGTTTTTCATTGCATTGCCATGAGCGAAAACAAGATTTCACAACCCGGCCTCGACAGCCTCTCCAAGTCCTTTGAACCCGCCGCCATCGAGGCCCAGTGGGGCCCCGAGTGGGAAAAGCGCGGCTACGGCAACGCGGGTTACCGTGGCACCAGCGCACCGAATGCGGAATCGGTCACCGAGCACAAGAACTTCGCCATCCAGTTGCCACCACCGAACGTGACCGGCACGCTGCACATGGGCCACGCGTTCAACCAGACGATCATGGATTCCCTCACGCGCTACTACCGCATGAAGGGGTTCAACACCGCGTGGGTGCCAGGCACCGACCACGCCGGCATCGCCACGCAGATCGTGGTGGAGCGCCAGTTGCAGGAGCAAGGCGTGAGCCGTCACGACCTCGGCCGTCCACAGTTCGTGGAAAAGGTCTGGGAATGGAAGGAAAAGTCCGGCAACACCATCACCACGCAGATGCGCCGCATGGGCGACACCGTGGACTGGAGCCGCGAGTACTTCACCATGGACGACAAGCTCTCCAAGGTGGTGACCGAGACCTTCGTGCGTCTGTACGAGCAAGGCCTGATCTACCGCGGCAAGCGCCTCGTGAACTGGGACCCGAAGCTGCAATCCGCCGTGTCCGATCTGGAAGTGGAAAACGAGCAGAAGGACGGCTCGCTGTGGCACATCGCCTATCCGCTGTCTGATGGTTCCGGCCAACTGGTGGTGGCAACGACCCGCCCCGAAACCATGCTCGGCGACGTGGCCGTGATGGTGCATCCCGAAGACGAGCGCTACCAACACCTGATCGGCAAGACCGTGACGCTGCCGCTGGTGGGCCGCGAAATCCCGATCATTGCCGACGACTACGTGGATCGCGAATTCGGCACCGGCGTGGTGAAGGTCACGCCCGCGCACGACAACAACGACTACGCCGTCGGCCAGCGCCACAAGCTGCCGATGATCGGCGTGCTCACGCTCGAAGCCACCATCAACGACAACGCGCCTGAAAAGTACCGCGGCCTGAACCGCTTCGTGGCACGCAAGGCCATCGTGGCCGATCTGGAAGCGCTGGGGCTGATGGTCGAGATCAAGAAGCACAAGCTCATGGTGCCGATCTGCACGCGCACCGGCGAAGTGATCGAACCCATGCTGACCGACCAATGGTTCGTCGCCATGACCAAAGTGGGCGAAGGCGACCCGACCGGCAAGTCGATTGCCGACAAGGCGATTGAAGCCGTCGCCAGCGGCCAGGTGCAGTTCGTGCCTGAGAACTGGGTGAACACCTACAACCAGTGGATGAACAACATCCAGGACTGGTGCATCTCGCGCCAGCTCTGGTGGGGTCATCAGATTCCTGCGTGGTACGACGAAGACGGCCACTGCATCGTCGCGCGCAACGAAGCCGAAGCGCAGGCCAAGGCTCCGGGCAAGAAGCTCACGCGCGATGCCGACGTGCTCGACACCTGGTACTCGTCCGCGCTCGTGCCGTTCAGCACCATGGGCTGGCCGGAGCAAGGCACTGCCGCCGATTCCGACTACAACCTGTACCTGCCCTCCTCCGTGCTGGTGACGGGCTACGACATCATCTTCTTCTGGGTCGCCCGGATGATCATGATGACCACGCACTTCACGGGCCGCGTGCCGTTCAAGCATGTGTACATCCACGGCCTGGTGCTGGATGCGCAAGGCAAGAAGATGTCCAAGTCCGAAGGCAATGTGCTCGACCCCGTCGATCTGATCGACGGCATTGCGCTCGAGCCGCTGCTGGACAAGCGCACGCAAGGCCTGCGCCGCCCCGAGACCGCACCCAAGGTACGCACCAACACGCAAAAGGAATTCCCCGAAGGCATTCCCGCCTATGGTGCCGATGCGCTGCGCTTCACCTTCGCCGCGCTCGCCACGCTGGGCCGCTCGATCAACTTTGATTCGAAGCGCTGCGAGGGTTACCGCAACTTCTGCAACAAGCTCTGGAACGCTTCGCGCTTCGTGCTGATGAACTGCGAAGGTTTCGACTGCGGCCTGAAGGAGCACACCAAGGAACAGTGCCAACCCGGCGGCGAGTTCGCGGGTTACATGCACTTCAGCCAAGCTGATCGCTGGATCTCCTCCGTGCTGCAAAAGACCGAAGCCGAAGTCGCCAAGGGCTTTGCCGAGTACCGTCTCGACAACGTCGCCAACACGCTGTACGACTTCGTGTGGAACGAGTTCTGCGACTGGTATCTGGAAATCGCCAAGGTGCAGATCCAGACCGGCGACGAAGCGCAGCAACGCGCCACCCGCCGCACGCTGATCCGCACGCTCGAAGCGATTCTGCGTCTGGCTCACCCGATCATTCCGTTCGTGACGGAAGAGCTGTGGCAGAAGGTCGCTCCGGTCGCTGGCTTGGAAGGCGCATCGGTTGCCATCGCCCGCTATCCAGAAGCACAGCCTTCCAAGATCGACGAAGCCTCGATTGCCTACGTGGGCCGCATCAAGCAGATGGTCGATGCCTGCCGCACGCTGCGTGGCGAAATGGGCGTGTCGCCCGCACTGCGCCTGCCGCTGCTGACCGTGGCAAGCTCTGCGGAAGAACTGCAATTCCTGCGTGACAACGCCGCTGTGCTGCAGAACCTCGCCAAGCTCAGCGAAGTGAAGGTGTTCGACGACGAAGCCGCCTGGGCTGCCGAAGCGCAGAACGCACCGGTGTCCGTGGTGGGCGATGCACGTCTGGCGCTGTTTGTCGAGATCGACGTGGCGGCGGAGAAGATTCGCCTCGGCAAGGAAGTCACGCGCCTCGAAACCGAAATCGCCAGTTCGCAAAAGAAGCTCGGCAACGAAGCCTTTGTGGCCAAGGCCCCCGCCGCCGTGCTGGAGCAGGAACGCACACGCGTGTCTGAAAAGAGCGCAACGGTCGCCCGTATCAAGGAACAGTTGGCTCGTCTGGGCTGATATGCTTGGAGCTATTCGGTAACTCTCAAAGAGACACCGAAATGAAAAAAGGCGCAGCAGACACTGCGCCTTTTTTCCAAGTTCGATTGAATTGAAATTGAATGAAGACTGAAGGTTCTCTCGCATGAGCAACAACACCCGCGTTCGCAAAGCCGTTTTCCCCGTTGCCGGTCTGGGCACGCGCTTTCTGCCTGCCACCAAGGCATCGCCGAAGGAAATGCTGCCGGTGGTCGACAAGCCGCTGATCCAGTACGCCGTGGAAGAAGCCTACGAAGCCGGCATCCGCGACATGATCTTCGTGACCGGTCGCAGCAAACGCGCCATCGAAGACCATTTCGACACCGCGTATGAACTCGAGAACGAACTCGAAAACGCAGGCAAGTCCGCCATGCTCGAACTCGTGCGCAGCATCAGCCCCGAAGACATGAACTGCCTGTTCGTGCGCCAGCCCCGCTCGCTGGGCCTCGGCCACGCTGTGCTGTGCGCCGAGCCACTGGTGGGCAACGAACCTTTTGCCGTGCTGTTGGCCGATGATTTGATGCGCGGCGAGCCCGGCGGCCCCGGTGTGATGAAGCAGATGACCACCGCCTTCCAGAAGCAAGGCCGCTCGCTGCTGGCCGTGCAGGAAGTGCCGCTCGAACAGACCAAGCGCTACGGCATCGTCAAGGGCGAAGCCGCTGGTGGCCCGTTGATGCGCATCGACGAAATCGTGGAAAAGCCCGCGCCGGAAAAGGCCCCTTCGCGCATGGGCGTGGCGGGTCGCTATGTGCTGACACCCGCGATCTTCGAAGAAATCCGCAACCAGCCCAAGGGCGCGGGTGGCGAGATCCAACTGACCGACGCGATTGGCCGTCTGATGTCCAACGAGACCGTCTACGCCTTCCAATACAGCGGCAAGCGCTACGACTGCGGCAGCAAGGAAGGCTTCCTCGAAGCCACCGTGGACCTCGCGCTGCAACACCCGGATGTGGGCTCGAGCTTCCGCGAATTCCTCAAGACGCTGAGCCTCTGATCCTTTCGCGCTCCCGCAAATTTCGCCTCATGACGCACATCGTGTCATGAGGCGAAATTCTTTGCGCCCGCCACACACAGCACCACGGCCACGGTCACGATCAACATGGCTGCGCTCACCTGCTCGTGCAGCAAAGCAGCGGCCAGTGCCAGCCCCAGAAACGGCTGCAGCAACTGCAGTTGCCCCACCGCCGCAATGCCGCCCTGCGCCAGACCGCGATACCAGAACACAAAGCCGAGAAACATGCTGAACAACGCCACATAGGCAAGGCTCAGCCAACCCGAAGCGCTCACGCTCGACAGCTGATTCGTCGGCCACCACCAGAGCATCGCCACCACCATGACGGGCAGCGACAGCACCAGCGCCCACGAGATCACCTGCCAGCCGCCCAGCGTGCGGGCGAGTCGCCCGCCTTCCGCATAACCCAGCCCGCACAGCACGATCGCCAGCAGCATCAGCGCATCGCCCACCGGTGCGGAGGTCACACCCTCGCGCAACGCAAAGCCTGCGACAAGCGCACTGCCGATCAACGAGAAAACCCAGAACGCGCGCCGTGGCCGCTCGCCGCCGCGCAGCACGCCAAACACCGCGGTGGCAAGCGGCAACAGGCCGACGAACACGATGGAATGCGCCGAGGTCACATGCTGCAGGGCCAGCGCGGTCAGCAGCGGAAAACCCACGACCACGCCCATGGCCACCACAGCCAACGACATCCATTGCACGCTGGTTGGGCGCTGTTCACGCCGCCACAGCACAATCGCAAGCGCGAGCAGCCCGGCAATCGTCGCACGCGCCACCGTCAAGAACATGGGATCGAAATCCCGCAACGCCAATCGCGTGGCGGGCAAAGAGCCGCTGAAGATCACCACGCCCAGCAGGCCGCTCCACCATCCATTGGCGCTTGAATTCTTCGACTGTTGCTGCATCGCTTTGCCCCATTTGAAAGCCGCGAAAACTGCAGCTTGCGCACATGCTAGACGGCCAATTCAATACAATCAAAAAATTGTCATGGATACATTGAACAATGGCCGATACCCGCTACAAGACGCTCGTGGACCAGTTCGCGCAGCAGATACGCTCGGGCACGCTGCCCGCTGGCACGCGGCTGCCCACGCACAGAAAGCTCGCTGCAAAACATGGCTTGGCCCTGGTCACCGCCACCCGCGTCTATGCCGAGTTGCAGGCCATGGGTCTGGTGAGCGGCGAAACCGGGCGCGGCACGTTCGTGAAAGACCTGTCGCTGCCACTCGGTCTTGGCGTCGACTATCCAGCACAAGCCCCAGAGCACGCCGACCTCACCTTCAACAGCCCCGTCGTCGCCGGACAGACCGAGCTGCTGCGCACCGCGCTGCGCCAGTTGGCCAACTCGGGCGATCTCGAATCGCTGCTGCACTACCAGCCCCATGCGGGCAGACCACGCGATCGCGCCACGCTGGCGGCGCACCTGCGTTCGCGCGGATTGGAGGTCGATGCGTCGCAACTGCTGTTCGTCGATGGCGCGCAGCACGGCCTCACCGTCACCGCCATGGCACTGCTCAAACCGGGTGATGTGGTGGCGGTCGATGCGCTTACCTATCCCGGTTTCAAGCTACTCGCCGAATCACTGCGCCTGGAGCTGTTGCCCATTCCCACATCGGGCAACGGCCCAGATCTGAAAGCGCTCGAAGCCCTGTGCACACGCCGCAAAGTGCGCGCCATCTACGCCATGCCCACCATGCACAACCCGCTCGGCTGGGTGATGAGCCTCACGCGAAGGCACAAGCTCATCGCCATCGCCCGCAAACATGGCGTGACCATCATCGAAGACGCAGCCTACGCGTTTCTCGCCGACGATCCTCCACCGCCGCTTGCAGCCCTCGCGCCCGATATCACGGTCTACGTCAGCGCCTTGTCCAAGAGCATCGCCACCGGCCTGCGCGTGGGCTTCATCGCAGCGCCCGAGCACCTCACGCAGAAGCTGGAACGCGGCATACGCGCAACCACCTGGAACACCGCAGCCGTGATGAGCACGCTCGGTTGCCGCTGGCTCGAAGACGGCACCATCGATCAGCTCGAAGCCGACAAACGCGAGGATGCAGCGGCGCGTCAGGCGATTGTGAGCGAGGTGTTTACGGGCATGCGCGTGATCCGGCACCCGAACTCATACTATGTCTGGATACCGCTTGGCGAAGACCTGCGCGCCGATCAGGTAGCTAGCGCCTTGCTGCGCCAGCGCATTGCGGTATCGACTGCAGAACCTTATGCGACCACACCGTCCGCACCGCATGCGCTGCGACTGGCGCTGGGATCGATTCCACTTTTGCAGTTGCGGACAGCGCTGATCCGCGTGCGCAACGAGATTGCGTATTGACCGAGAAAACACTGGAAGAAATTGGTTTTCGGTATTCAGACCACCAACTCCGCAGCACAACAGGCGCTCGAACTTCTAACCCCAATGACGAGACAGGCCGCCAGGCTAGGCGTCGAAGCCGCAGACAGTATGCCGATACGGCAAGGCTTCGCAACGACGCATGGCGGCCTGTATCGTCACCCCAAAACGAAGACTGCCAAAGCCCAACCTGACGGCAAGTTCGTCACATGGCAGGTTCTACGACGACAAAAACCAAAGTCTCAATCAACGACGCTTGAGGATGTGGACGAACTCATCGCCTACGGCTTTTTGCTCTACCAACTCGTTGCCCGTCTGCTTGGCAAACGCCTGAAAATCGCGCATCGATCCGGTATCGGTCGACACCACCTTGAGCAGCTGTCCGCTCGCCAGTTCCGCCAGCGCCTTCTTGGCACGCAGAATGGGCAGCGGGCAGTTCAGGCCACGGGCATCGACTTCCTTGTCTACTTGGATATCCATTTTTCAGTTCACTCAATTCTTGGGAGCATCGGGCTGGTCGAGGCCGCGACGGCGCTCCGCGTTTTCTTCTTCGGTGAAGAACACCGGTTCATAGCCACGCGACTTCAACCAATCCGCGAGCGCGTAGCCCGTGCCCGCAGGCCAGCACTTGAGCTCGCCCAGATTCACGAACTTGTAGTCCACGAGTTCCGGCGACAGCTTGACCTCGCCTTCGGCCACCACGTGATACGCGATGATGACCTGGTTCATGCGCAGGAATTCGTAGGCCCCCACGATGGTGCAGGACTTCACGTCGAGGTTGGTTTCCTCCTTCACCTCGCGCGCAATGCCCTCTGTCGGCGACTCGCCCGCCTCCATGAAACCCGTGATCAGCGCAAACATCCTGGGCGGCCACATCGCGTTGCGCGCGAGCAGGATCTGCCCGTTCACTTCCACGATGGCGGCCAGCACCGGCGTCGGATTGTTCCAGTGCGTCCATCCGCAGGCAGTGCAACGCAGGCGCTCCTTGACGCCCCCGTCCTCCATCATCGGCATGAGCTCCAATTCATTCGCGCAATTCGGACAGAAACGGGTTTCGTGGTGCATGTCTGTTGGTTTTTCTTTGGCTGGCTGGGTGCTGGCTTGTCTGCAGGTGACTTCGTCAGGCAGGAAACACGCCCGTGGACAGATAACGATCGCCGCGATCGCACACCACGAACACGATGGTCGCGTTCTCTTCGCGCTCGCTGATCTGCTGCGCCACATGGCACGCACCAGCGGCCGAGATGCCCGCAAAAATGCCTTCTTCGCGCGCCAGACGACGTGCCATGTCTTCGGCATCGTCCTGCGTCACATACACCAGTTCATCGACCAGCGATGGCTCGTAGATCTTGGGCAGGTATTCCTCGGGCCACTTGCGAATGCCGGGAATGCGCGACCCTTCAGTCGGCTGCGCACCAATGATCTTCACGTTCGGGTTCTTTTCCTTGAGGAATTTCGCCACACCGGTGATCGTGCCGGTCGTGCCCATTGCGCTCACAAAGTGCGTGATGCGACCACCGGTCTGCTCCCACAGTTCCGGGCCGGTCGTTTCATAGTGAGCACGTGGATTGTCCGCATTCGCGAACTGATCCAGCACCACGCCCTTGCCCTGCTTGACCATGGTGTCGGCCAAATCGCGGGCATATTCCATGCCGCCGCTCTTGGGCGTGAGGATCAGTTCGGCGCCATAAGCTTTCATGGTCTGCGCGCGCTCGATGGACAGGTCCTCGGGCATGATCAGCACCATGCGATAGCCCTTGATCGCCGCTGCCATCGCCAGTGCAATGCCAGTGTTGCCAGACGTCGCCTCGATCAGCGTGTCGCCGGGCTTGATCTCTCCGCGCTCCTCCGCGCGGCGGATCATCGACACCGCAGGTCGGTCCTTCACCGATCCCGCAGGGTTGTTGCCCTCCAGCTTGCCAAGAATCACATTGCCGCGTGCGGCATTGTTTTGCGCTCCAATACGTTGCAGCGCAACCAGCGGAGTGTGGCCGATTGCGTCCTCGATGGTCGGGTAGGAATTCATACCCCAATACTGTGCCATAATTCGAGCTTCGGCGAATTACCGCAACCCTCAAAGCCCGAGTGGTGGAATTGGTAGACGCAGCGGACTCAAAATCCGCCGCCGCAAGGCGTGCCGGTTCGATTCCGGCCTCGGGCACCACTGGGTGCAAATACAGTGGTTTATCTCCTTATAGAGTACGATTCCCCCCTCTTGCGGGGCATCACCTCTTTTTAGCTCTGCGAACAGATTTGCACACACGCTTCCCACAAAGCGTGCGAACAAGCGGAGCAACACCATGGCCTACATTGGCAAATTCAGAGACGGCTGGAGAGCACAAATCCAGCGCGATGGCGTGCGCGTTTCCAAGACCTTTGCGCTCAAAAAGGATGCCCAGACTTGGGCGAACGAGCAGGAGAGCAAAAAAACCCTCCGAAAAGACCACACGCTTGGTCAGGCCTGCAAAAAATATCTTGAATCCGTGAGTATCGAAAAGCGCGGTGCAGTTGACTGGGAGCGCAGGCGGTTTGAGGCATTCTGTCAGCACTTCGATGAAACCATTGACCTACACGAAATCACAAGCGAGAAGCTTGGCGAGTGGCGTGACAAGCGCCTGAAAACGGTCAGCGGCTCGACCGTGCTCCGTGAAGTCAACCTGTTCCGCAACATGTTCAAGATCGCGGTCAGTGAGTGGAAGTGGATTCCGGCAAGCCCATTTGATGGGGTACGCCTACCAAAAGAAAATCCACCCCGTCGAGAAATCTGGCGCTGGCAAGAGGTGCGCCGCGTGCTGCGAGCTGGACAACGTTCTGGCGGCAAAATTCTAGAAGTCACCCAAGCTTTTCACATCGCCCTGCGCACTGCGATGCGGCTCCAAGAAGCTTTGGCCGCACCCGTCGGCTTCAATGAGGCGCGCAAGACGGTCACCATTCCGTCGAGCAAAACTAACGCCGCGCCAGACACGATCCCACTCACCCGCCAAGGACACCGCGTGCTGCGCAAAATGCCTTCGCGCTTTGAGGTAGAGCCCAACGAGGCTAGCACCCTGTTTTCCAAGCTCTGCAAGCAGCAGTTGATAAAGGGCTTGGAGTTCCGAGACTCCCGCGCCACTGCGCTAACGCTCATGTCACGCAAGATGGACATCCTCACACTGGCCCGGATCAGTCGTCACAAAAACCTCGATCTCCTGCGAAGCACCTACTACCGCGAGACCGCAGAAGACATCGCCGCACGGATTTGATACTCACTCACTCGGCAGCTTGAGACCGAGCTTTGTGGCAGGTCTCGGCATACCGCTGGAGGTAGTCGAGTTTTTCGGCGTCAAGCTGGACGGACTCTCGGAGATCGAGAACACGGCTTGCAGCTTCGCGGTCGAGCTCGACGGCTGCATCGCCCAAGCTGCTGGTGCTTGAATCTGCGGCCCAGCTACTACTGGACTCACGCACGACACGGGTGACGATGCGCACCCCGCAAGTGCCAGCAGCGACACAAGCGCGCAGGCTACGGTTTTCTTGATCATTTTTGGCGATCCTCTCTGTTGCTGATTTGTCGGCTATGCTGATTGCGGTGTTCGCCGCTTGCTCGAGCTTGCGAACTGCGGTCACAGCGTCGGTCGTCTTCCGCGCTATCCCGGCCAGCACCTCAGCGTGCTGCCGCTTCACGTCGGCCAGATCGGCACCGGTGCGCCAGCCGTTGACGGCCCAACCGGTGGCAAGGCCGAGCGCGAAAAGGACGGCGGCGATTAAGACTTTGAGTTGGGCGACCATTCAATCCACTCCGGCAAATCAACGGTCTGGCCAGCGAGTGCATGAGTGCAGTCGCCAAGAAACTGGATTCGGCCATCAGTCACAAACGAGTGACACACCGCAGGCGGCGCACCATCGCGACCAGCATCCGCGCCGGTATACGTGACCAGCACGGACGGTGAGAACGTTGGCTTTTCAAGCGATCCGTTCCAGCTCCAATTTGGGCCATCTTCTGCGCCGTGCTGGATTGCGTGCTGAGCGTCACAGCCGGGGCAGTGAAAACGCAACAGTTCTTCATTCTGTTTAATGACTGGTTTCATAGTCCGTCCTCACACAACTCACCATTGGCATCCGCCCGGATCATCAACCCCGGCAACGCCACAGACACGCCGTTGACCGTGCCTCTGTTCCATCGCGGGTTTTCTCGGCACGCGCCCACCAGGTCGCCCGCATTCGCCTTGCGCAGCATGGTGGATGACGCGAAAGCGCCCTCGCCTTTGTTGTGCAGGAAGTCGATGAACGTGGCCTGCGTGAACGCCCCATAGCCATCCCACAAACGAAGAAGCCGCTTTGCAGCGGCCTCAGATCGGATGTAGCGGGCTTTCTCAAGCCGGTAGCAGTCGGTGGGCGTGTAGTACCTCAGTACCACCTCCGGCCCCGTGATCCCGTTGCAAACGGTCAGAGGCTGCCCCTTGCCCAGCTTGTCGATGTACGGGTCGCCAATGTGTCGATAGCTGGACTCGTAGTAAGAGCCCATCACCATGGCGATCTTGACCGCAGTGGATGTGCTCGTGTCCTCGGCCACGGCTTGGATGTACTCATTGCGCTTGGCTTCGGCGGCTGCGATGGCTTGCTCGCGCTCACCGACGACATAGCCACCACCCACTCCGCCGAGCAGGACAAGGGCCAGTATGCCCGCGCGAAGGGCATCAGGAATTTTGCTCATCGCACTCTCCAAACTTGCACGCCCAGCGCCCCCATCGATAACGACAGAGCCAGCGGCACAGCTTGCGGCCCAAGTCCGTTTCCTCGCGCATCCACTTGCGTGCGTAGTAGCCAATCTGCACTAGCAGCAGCACCACAGTCAGGACCATGATCACCCACTGGCCGGTCAGCAGAAAAGCCGCCTGCCCCGGCACTTGTCCAGCCAATCCCATTGCAATATCCCTCGCCTCTGTTTGATTCATCGTTGGCCTTTCGGAAAAAAGAAAACCCGCCGAAGCGGGTCTGTTGGTGTTGTCTGGCTTACAGGGTCTTGGCGTAGTCAAACAACGCCTGCAAGTTGCTCGCGGACAAATCGAGCGATGCAGCCAGCATCTGCACGGTCGGGCTATCGCTCTCAATCGATGCTGCGCCCTGCCAGTCCACGCGCGCCCGGTAGCGCTGCGTCTCGTCCGGGACCTGATCGATCTGTGCATCGATGTCGCTGTCCTTGATGCCTCGCAGGTCGAACAGCGCGAGCAGCGCCTGACGTTTTGTGATCGTGATTCGTGCTGCGTCTGCTGCGGCCTTCTCATCGGCCACGCGCTGCGCGTCGATCTGCGCCAACTCGTCGCCGTTCAGGGCAACGATTTGCCACTTTTGCGTCAGCACGCCGCCCACTTTTTTCGGTGCGATCTGCACGGCCTTATGAGTCGTTGCGTCGTGCTCTGGCTGGACCGTGGCCGAGTAGCTCTCGAAGTGCTCCAGCACTCCCTCAAACTCATCCGCGATCATCGCCACGCGGCCCTCTTGCGCAAACCACGAGCGCATATCACCAACCGACAAGCCGAATTCGCCTGTTTCTGTGTTTCGAATGTTATTCATGTGATCCTCAATTGATCAGGCCACCAAGGCGCGTGCCCGTGGCGATCCAAGTGACTTTGCTGTTGCCGTTGACTGCGTTGCCAGCGGCCACTCCCGCCTGGGCATATGACTCATATCCAGCTGCCGAATAGTTGCCTCCCACGGAGCCATCAGCGCCAGCAGACCCAGCAGTACCCCATGCGCCACCATTTCCACCGGGGCCGCCGCTGGCCCATGGGCGCGTGCCAACGACGGAGCCGGAATATTCGCTGTAGCTGCCGCTTGCGCCATTGCCTGCAGCCACAACTGTCAGCGAGCTTGCATTCTGGAAGCCCTGCCCATCACCGCCAGCACCGCCTGCACCGCCGACTCGACTAGCGCTGTAGTCACACCAGACTGATGCTCCCGCGCCTCCCTTGCCGCCACCTCCGCTGATGATCCCGAGATTGTTGATCTCAACGGCGATGCCAGTGGTCAATGCGGTTCCTGAGTTCAGCACACCGCCGATCCGCGTGGATGCGGAAATGTTGATACGCAAGCCACCCGCGAAAGCTGTTGATCCAAGATTCAGCGTGTTGATCAGCGGTGCGGTGATGTCGACAATCAGCTTTTTGCTCGGACTCCAACCTGCTGCAAGCGCCAAAGCGCGGATATCTGGATTTGCGACCGAGGCTGTGATATTCAGCACAAACGATCCACCACTGGCAGCGATCAATCTGGACATCACCATGGGTGCAGCCCTCCGTCATATGCCTGCCAGTTGCCGTCCTGCCGAGCCACGAGCGTGACTGTCAGGATGTGGCTTGCAACGCCTGAACGGATGCCTCCGACTGGAGCCTTGACGTTGCTCGAAAACGCAATCGACGAGACCGAAGGAAACGAGAACATCAACGTGATCTGATCACCCGGCTTACGCGATGCAGCAAGCGTGACTGTCAGTGGAGCACTGATGTCGATGTACTGCAACGTGGCCTCGCGGGGGTTCGCCGTGTACGCGGATCCGGGCGCGGAAACGTATTTCGACTTTTCCATCAGGCTGATGTCGCCGAAGAACCGCTGCCACGGGCTCCACGTCGAGTCGTGCAGCGAGCGGACGAACATCGACGACTGCTCAGCGCCAGCAAATACTTGCCATGCAATCTGAGTGCGGCGAGTCCCGGAGCCAAACGTGAATACATTCCAGTACGACGGAAACCCCGATGCAGGCCAGTCCGCGCCTGCAGATGCAGTACCGGGAAAAGTCGCCCACTGCCCCAGTGGCGCATCAGACATGTACGCTGCCTCAGCCATCATCTGAGCGCCGCTTGTCACTGCATTGGTGATCCCGTACCCACTGACTGTTGACGGCTTGTTGAGCACCTGAGTCACCCAATCTACCGTGGCCGGATTCCCCACACCCACGACCCACGCAGTACCAGACCACCAGTGCCAGCTGGAGCTTGTCGTGTTCGTGTACCACGCGCCCACCTGGAGCGCCGCGCCTTGGTTGTCGGTCGTTGGGGCGGAGGTCTTCGCGCCGAGGTAGAGCTTCTGCATCGTGGCAAGCGATGCGGCTGCCGTGCCCGCACTGGTCGATGCGGCAGAGGCGCTGCCAGACGCTGCCGATGCGCTCCCGGCGGCAGCTGAAGCACTGCCAGAGGCCGCGCTCGCGCTGCCCGATGCGGCACCTGCAGATCCAGCTGCGGCACTTGCCCGCTCGTTCGCCGCCGTCGCGTTGTTCCACACATTCTGGATCGCCGCATTCATCTGGCTTACCAGCTTTTTCAAGGCCGCGACAAGGTTGAACGACTTCGTGTTGAACTCTGCTGGCGTGTCCGTTGGCAACGGCTCAGGGGGCAGTGCGTCAATGCCAGGTGGCGTGACAATATCGGTCATGTGAGACCCTCCAATTCGATTTCTGAATCCGCGTAGTCGGTGTAGTTGAGGATGATGTCGAACGACTTGTAGAAGCCGTAAACGGTCGTCGATTCGTACTTGCTGGAGCCGATCCAGAGGCACGGTGTTGCGCGAACTTCAGCGAGGAAATCGTTGAACGCATCGACCTCGCCCGAGGTCATCAACATCGAGAAGTTGGCCCGCTTTGCGAAGGCTCGCTCAACGATCAACACGTCTCCGAACTCGTTGCGCTCCTTGCGTGAATAGTCCTGAATTCCGACCCGTGCACCGCGCAGAACACCCATGGTGAACTGCTTCATTTGTCCCAGCAGAATCACCCCGACAGCAAGCTCTGTTGTGCCGATAATCTCGATCACGATCTCTGCTGTTGGGTAGCTCGGCAGATCGGTTATCAGCACCTGCGTCGGTGTTCGGCGCTCCCCGAATACCCACTCCCACCAGCCAGTCGAGACCGGCGTGCTGGCGAGGTTGTAGGTCTTGTCGTGGACCGTTCCGTATGTCGGATCGATCATTCGAACCCGCATCGACGTCCCGCCCTTGATGTTCAACACACCGAGCGATGTGATCGCCTGTCCGGGCCTCAGGCTGTACCAGATGTTGGACGGAAAAACCGTCTGACTGGACACCGATTTGTCGAACGCTTTCCATCGGTTCGTTGCCCCGACTTCGAGCCATTTTGGTTCGGCAACCACTGCCGTTGGATCGTTGCCAACATTGCTGGCAACTGTGCTTTGATAGACCTTGTGCGTTGCGGCCACAATGACCCGATCACTCACGCCATAGCTAGCGCTGGCGTTCCATTCACCGTAATCGGCTTCAGGAACACCAGTGCCAATAAGCATTGCAGGGGTGATCGAGACAGGCCGCACTACACGTAGTGCGGTTGTACTCATGCAGGTTGTTCCTCTCGTTGCGGTGGCATGCCGCCACCTTCCCAGCGCTCGACAACCTTGGCGACGCGCAGATTCAAGCGCGCGATTTCTCCGGCCTGAATCTTGTTTTCTTCACGCAGAGCGCGAAGCTCCGAAACGACATCGGCATTGCTGCCGCCGCCACCGTTTTGCAGTGCCGCCATCAACGCGCGGTTGTCGGCCTTCGGTATGATCGCCTCGCCTTCATGCACCATCGCCAGCATGTCGCGAGGCACATAGTTCGTGCCAACGTCAAACTTCGGAATCCCGAGTCGCTTGCCAGCATCGATGAGGTCTTGATAACCCCAGCCCATGACTGCCGCGATGTCATTCATCGAGTAGCCCTGAGCCTTGCCGTCGTTCAGCATGCCCGCGACATCGCCGGTCCCGCGCCACTTGTCGATCCACTTGTCCAAGCTTGTCAGCTCGTCCGAGTTGTCAACTACATACGTTGTGCCAGCGCCTGTGACGACCTCGCGATACCAGCCACCTGAACCGGTTGGCCCGCTCTTGACGGGATCACCAGCGACAGCACCGTTGCCCACTGTCGGCCCGGTTGTGCCGGGCTTCGTGGTCGTGCCTGTTGTGGGTGTCGATGTCTTGAGGTCGTAGAGCCTGTAGATGTCACGCACGGCCTGCTCGACCGAGATGGTGGCGTCGTACTCGCCCTTGCTGATCGCGACCAGTTCCTTGATGTTGGAAAGCTGGTCCTGCAGATATTTGGTCTGCTTGTCGATGCTCGTGATCTGGTTGTCCAGCGCTTCGAGTTGCAGTTCGGCAGTGGTCTTTTGCTCACCGGAAATCGACTGCAGAGCAGACAGCTTCCCAGCCAGCAGCAGCGTGTCGTAGTCCTTCTCGACTTGGGACTTGTAGGCTCCCTCATCGATGCCAGAGCGCACAGCAGAAATGGCTTGCGAGAGTTGGTCTTGCTCCGGCAGGTAGCCGGTAGACAGCGCCGCACTCAGAGCCATGTCGATGAACGCACGCCCTTGTGAGGCTTGCATTGCAGCGACAGACTCAACCGATCCGTACAGCTCTCGTGCACTGTCGCGCACCAGGTCAAACACACCCGTGATCAGCGACAGGGACTCATTGGCAAGCGAGCGCTGTTCGGTGAGTGTGGCCTTCTGGTCATTGAGTCGATCAACCTCGCGCGCCGTGGCCTGCTCAAGATTGCGCATTGCCTTGTTCTGCGCATCCTCCAATGCTTTCTTGGCATTTGCTGCTATCTCATCCGCCGCCGCCTTCGCCGCCGCCAACTCATCCAGATGAGCCTGCGTAGCCGACACGACAGCATCAACACCCAAACCAAACTGTTCGGCGAACTTCAGCAACGCGGCAAGCAGCACCTCATCTTTCGCGGATATGGCTTTGTCTACTAGCTCGCGATACTTCTGCATCGCATTGTCATCCTCTACCCGAAGATCGAATCCCAAACTCTCCATTCCGCTGTTGGCTGTAGAGATTTGCCGTGCTCGCTTTTCGTCGTCTGAGTAGTAGCGGTCGTAGTAGCTGACAGCTGCTGTGTTGAGGTTGTCAATCCCGCCCATAGCCTCAATCAACTTGCTCGCCCAGTCACCGCTTGCAATCGATGCAGCCAGCAAATCCGCGCCAAGCATGTCAAACACCTGATTGACACCAACCAGACTGCCGGAGATACGATTGAGCGCAGCGACGGCAGTCTCGCCCTCGCGGACGTACTCGCTCATCACCCATTCCATCGATGTGACGGTTTCGGTGACGTCGTGCCAGATCCGGTTTTCGTAGACGTTGCCGTCTTCGTCGTGGACGGGGATGATCTCTGCGTAGGTGCGCGTAACTTCCCGCGTCACCTCCTGCATCGAACCAAGCACCGAGCGCGCCAAGTCTTCGTTGGCCTTCTCCAAGGCTGCCTTGACCTTGGCGGTAGCCTCCTCTTCGGTGAGCCCGGAAAGCTCAATGCCCAAACCACCCGTGTCCGGGTGGATTTCATCCAGACCCAGCGTCGTCTTCATTTTGCGAACGGCGTCGCCGTCAAGCCCAAGGGATTCAGCTTGCAGCGCAACCGTTTCACGGATGGCCGAATAGCTCTGCTGCAAGATGTCAATTGGCCCCTGAGACGCGGCGATGGATGAACCGTACTTGCCTTCCAGCATCTCCACCCGCTCGCGCAGATACTTCATGCGGTAGGCGAGATTGCCATCCGTTTCCAACTCTGGGTTTTTCTTGAGTTCCTCAATTTCGGCGCGAGCCTTCTCCAGCTCCTTTTCGGCGATGATGTATTTGTACGAAGGCCCGCTGAAAAGGCTTCCCCCTTCTCGCATGAGCTGGTATCCGTACAAGTCCCCGCCAAGCTCACCAGTGAGACCCGCGCCTACCTGCTTCTCGCTCTTGAACATGCCGCCGAGATATGCAGCCGCCATCACGATGGCAGCACCAATGCCAGCACCACTGAACGCGCCGAGGCCTGCCGCGCTGCCGCCGCTAGCCGCCGTACCGGTGGCATGAATACCAACACCGGCACCCGGCCCCATCATCGTTGCTGGCATCGTGTATCCAGACATCGACATACCCATCCCGGTCAGCCAGTTGCTACCCATCATCGTGCCGAGATTCGTGGCCATAGTGCCGATCGTGCTCATTGTCGAGCCGGTGTACAGGCCGTAGAGAGACTGGGCATTGCTCGCTATCCCCATGATCCCAGAGCCACCGCTGCCGCCACCACCTCCGCCAAACAGGGAGCCAACAGCTCCAACAATACCTTCGATACCCCCCATGAGATTGGTGGTGATATTCACGACCCACTTCTTGATGAGCGCCTGATAGATGCCATCTGCGATCGATGTCAGAACAGTGGTTTTCAACGACTTGCCGAAAGCCTTCAGCCCATCCATGCCGTTGTTGGCCATGTCCGCAAACCCCTGGCGGAAGATGTCATCGAACTTCTGGGCTTGTTGCTGGACAAATTGATCTTGGATTTGCAGAAGTTGGCCTTGCAACTCAATCTCTGCCTTGATGCGAGCATCCGCGATCAACTTGTTTTTGCGGTTCTCATTCTCAACCGGATCGAGGCTATACGTCTCCTTCTCGATGTCGCGGATTTCCTTTTGCAGCTTCAGCTCAGACTGCTTCACGGCGATCAACTTGGAACGCTTCTGCTCTTCCATACCCAGCAAGGACATGCCGTACTGCTGAAGCTCTAACTGCTCCTGCGCTGCCTTGATGCCATCGTCATACTTCAGCAAACTCTGCTGGTAGACGCCCTTCATGAGCGATTCCGCATAGTCCTCTGCCGCTTTGGCCATGGCGTTCAGGCCGTCAACACCATCTTGCGTCCAAGGGCCCACATTCTTGGCATTCAACGCGGCGAGCTTTGCCTGCTCTGCGGCCATTGCAGCAATCGCGGTCTTTGACTTCCCGAAGGTTTCGTTTGCCGCGTTCTGTTGGGCCGTTTGCTCGTCCAGTGCAGCAGCCGATTTGAATAGGCCATCTGTGTACTTTCGGTACGCCTTGTCCGCCTCGTCAACATCCTTGGTCTGCGCCTTCATGAACGGCTGGTCGGCCAGCAGTTTGGCCTGCGCCTTTGCCAAGTCCTCGGCACTGCCTCCGGTGCGCTTGTATGCCTTGGCAAGGTTGTCCCAGTCCTCGTAAAAGGTGGAACTCAGGCCCGCGAGCTGACCGACCAATTTTGTCTGATCCGCCAGCTCCTTGTTTGCAGCCTTGATTGCCGAAGCACCGCCCTTGTCTTTGTACTTTTCGTTGATGTCGGCGAGACGCTGACGAAGTCCCGCCTCGGTCAGTAGTCCCGCCGCAATCAGCGCCTGCCCTTCCACCTTTGCCTTATTGATCTCATCGTCGCGCTTCGCGGCCTTTGTGCGGAATTGGTCACCCTCTTTGTCCCATTGCGTCAGCATCTGCGTTTGCTTGGCGCTTTCCGCCTTTTGCTCTGCATTCTGCCGCTCCTGATATGCGACACCCTCAAGTGCTGCGGCCTGCGCGTGCAGACTTTGCAGCCTTGCATTGTCGATCTCTAGAGCACGCTTGGCTTCTCCCGACTGAAGTTGTACTCCGGCAAAACCACCCGTACCCGCAGTGCTCGCACCCGAAGCAATGCGGCCCTCTACTGCAGCAATTTCTTTTCGAACGCTGGCGAGTTTGTCGCTAGTGGTTTTTTCTCGACCGATGCCAAGCATCGCATCCCAGCCTGCCTTTGCCCCATCCTTGATAGCCAACCACGCGCGCTCAATGCTGCCGAGGTTGTTCAGAATCTCCGTAGACCTGCTCGATAAAGAATCGGCATAGGCCCGCTGAGCAACTGCTGTAGCCTCGGCAGCTTTCCCTTGCTCCTCCAGGCTCTTGATCTGCTTGTAAACGCTGATCGTGAGGAAATTGGTTCCGTCATTGAGCTTAAGAACAGCCTTCAACGGATCATTTGCCAGCGAGGAAAACTTCTCCGCCGTCTTGTCAACAGCTTGACCAGTCGCGCGCTCATAAAGAACCGCTGCTTGCGCGGCCTCCTTGAGTACGTCAGACGTGACTTTGCCGCCCGATGCCATCGCCGCCAATGATTCAGCAGCAGCGCCTTGCGTGCCTACAACGCCACTGATGGCGAGTGCGTAGGCCGAGAGCTGCGACACGGACGTGCCAGCAGCATTGCCAGACAGAATAATCGCGCTACGGTAAGCGTCTGCCTCTTTGCTACCTGAGTTGTATGCAACAGCCAGAACAGCCACCGCAGCAGCAGCCAATGTGAATGGGTTAACAAGGCCAAGAACATAGCCACCCAATGCTTTTGTTGCGTTGCCAACACCTCCGAACATATCCTTCAACTGCCCACCTTGTTGAAGCAATACGGTCATAGGCGCTTGGCCACCTTGCAACGACACAATGATGTCGGTGAATTGGGCTGGCACCCCACGCAAGGCGGCAGCCGTAGCTTTCGCGGACATGCCCATGCTATCCAGCGATCCAGAAGCAATGCGTTGCGCCTCCTCTGCCTTCTTGAGCTCGGCAATGTATGGCGCAAATTTGGACGCATCGAGCCCCTTCGCGTCGATGTTGAATTCGAGCTTTTCGCTGGCGGTCTTTCCCAACGTCTGCAGCTCTTGCGTGGACTTCTTGATCGCATCACGCATGCGAGCTTCTGCGCGAGTAAAGCGCTCAGCCCCCTTCTCGGCACCGTCTCCAATGCTGTCAACAGCCTTGCCAGCGTCGTTTGCAGATTTGGCAACTTCCGTCGCCATCTTCCCGGCCTTGTTGCCGACACGATCAAAGGCGGCCTCAACCTGTTCGGTTGACATGACTACTTCGCCTTGGATATTCAGGTCATTTGCCATGCGCCCGCCCAATAAAAAAGCCCACGCCGAAAAGCGTGAGCCCATAAAAAAGGCCCGCCGAAGCGAGCCTTGGAATTAGTAACGAAAAATAGCTAGCGTTCAGCCATTCACAGCCTTCAGTGCTTTGTACAACTCCGAAGGTTGGTGTATGACATTGCACATTTCATGCTTTTGCATCGGGTATGCCGAACCGCAAACGGATTCCCACTGCGTAACGAGATCGCATTGAGTTGCGATCTTCACGAAATCGTTTTTCCCGCCAGATCGAAGGTCTAGCCACAACATGCGAAAGTCGCTGTCTTCAGGTGATTTGACTATGGCGACCGTATCAGTGCTCTGCTGGTAGAAGAATGGGGTATTGCCAACGAAACCTCCCATGCGGTTCTTGGCATTCACGTAACCACAGACATCGCCCGTATCTTTACCAGCCCGCATTTCTGAAAATTGCGCACTATCCGGGTCGTTGAGGAGTTTCTTTACCGCCGTTTTGGCTGTTTGGTTTGAGCAGGCCGACAACAACAATATTGCAAGCGGTATCGCCCATCGATTTTTGATTCGCATATCCCCTCCAATGATGAAGGGGACATGCTACCAAATGTCACCGACTAGCTGGCCTCGCGCATCCCGCCTACTTCACATCATTCAAGGCATCCAACGCGCCCCGCTCCAGAACTCGCAGATCGTCAAACAGGTCCTGCCAGTCGTCGCCATCCACAGCCTCGCGATCAATCAGCGGATATGCCGCCTCGTACCGCAAACCGATGGCGCTGCCGTAGTCAACATTCCACTGAGTGCGCACGCGGTAAAACAACTCGAAGGCCCGCCAGTTCTCCGGCCAGACCTCGGTTAGACGCTCCGCCCCGCTTGCGATGATTGCCGCGAGAAATGGATTCTGCTGATCTTGTGCCGGGGCCTTTTTCTCATAGAGCGCAGCCCCGGCCTGCTTCAGTTTCCCAAGCGCCCGTCCGCGATGGCCAGGCGATAGGCATCGATCACCGCGGCGGCTGCACCGGGGTACTCGTCGCACATCTGCTGCACGTTGTCGCGCGAGAATTCGGCATCCAGATTCCAGTCATCGGCCACCTTCATGATGTAGTCGGCATTGGTGCCCACGGTCTTGCCCAGCGCCTTCGCCAGCGAGAACTTCACGTCCTCGTCGCTCTGACTTGCGGGTGCCTCACCTGCCGCCGCCATCAGTTCGTCAACGAATTGGCCGAACTCGGTGCGCGTGCGGTACACGAAGGTGATTTCAACGGAGCCCTTGCCACCCTCGGGCAGATCGAAGGAGACGACGCGCTTGAAGTTCTTTGGGCGCTTACCCAGAATGATTTTTGCCATGATGTTTCTTTCGCAGAGTTAGATGCCCGTGCGCACCCCCGCCGCCCTGCGAAAGGCGAACGAGGATGCGTCGGTGCTGGTGATGGCTTTCGCCGTGGTGGAGACGCTTACGCGTCGTAAGACATGGTCTTGCCGAGGAACGCCAACGCGGCGTCTACGGTGTTAACTTGGTTGTTGTTGAGCTTGGGGAACTCCGAGACAGACATGTAGCCATATCCGTACTGCGTGGAGCCGCCAGACAGGACCTGTCGGAAGGCCACCTTGGACAGGGTGCGCGAGATGCCCACCATGGTCTTGTAGTTGGCGTTGGCCGCGTCATAGCCCAGCGACAGGGTGATGGACGTGGCGTTGAAACCGGTTGGAATCTTGATGCCGTTGCGCTTTGCCAGCGGGTTCACGTCGGTGAACTTGGCATCGCCGCCGCTGGAGCTGATCGTCAGCACCTGTGGAATCACGGTCCAGCCAGTCACCTTCTGCGTGGTGCCAATGCCCGTCCCAGCAGGGAAGAACGATGTTGCCGATGTGTCCAGGCCCAGCAGCTTGACGCTGTTGGCGTCAACCACTTCGACCTTGCAGACCATATCCGTCGCGTCCTCCCAGCCGGAATTGAACAGGACTTCGTCGCCCGTCAAGTAGCCATGGCCGGTGATGGTTGCGACCGCAGGGTTTGCGTTGGTCACTGCGGAGACCGTCTTGGGTGCCGCGAATGTGTTGGTGAACTGTTGGCTGGAGCCTTCAGGAAGAGAGTAGGACATGTTTGCCTTTCACTGGACGAAAAAAAACCGCCTTTCAGCGGTGGTTGACGCCCTCATCGGGCATAAAAAAGCCCCGCAGGATTTCTCCGACAGGGCTTATTGGTTTGGCCTCTCGGCCTGATTTGGTTGGGTTATCTGGCGTGCCAGATTTCGAATCGTTGGATCGCGCCGTGTAGCTCTGTGTCGTCCTCGTAGACAGACACAGGCTCGTTCACGGGCTTGGCGACAAATGCGGGGGATGCGGCAATCGCGGCCTCGATGTTTCGGGCAAGCGTTATTGACTGCAGTCGATCTGCGGCCCACACGTTGATCTGCATGAGCGTGTTGCGCTTGTCGATTGGCGTATTGTTCAGTGCATAGATGGATTCGCCGCCGATGCCCTGCCATGTCACGTATGGCTTGGTGGTTCCGGCGGGTGCCACGTCAGCGAAAACACGCGGACATAGCGCCTTCAGGGTCGCGACCAGATCGCCTTCCATGCTCATTTGTTGACCTCTTGGATAAACCTGTCTTTCATCGCCTGTCGCACTTCAGTACGCGTCTCAATCACTGAGCGAGCAATGAACGACTGCGCGCCGCGCTTGCTGTTGCCGTACTCATAAACAAAACCGTATGGGGCCTTGTCCTTGTTGAAACTAATGTGGTAAGTGGCGCGATCCGCGTAGCTCTTGCTCTTGGCGTAGACCTGATAGATGCTGTCGCGCAGGTTGCCGGGGGCATAGGGCCCGTACTTCTTCCCTCGGATGTAGAAGTAGTGAGCCTTTGGCGAGATCGGAGCATTCAGGCGAGCACGTTCGTAGATGACCTGCGCACCAGCCTGTGCGGCTGGGCGCGTGGCATCGTGCAACTTGGCCGCCGTCGCCTTCAGTTGCTCTTTGAGGCGCGAAGCATCCATGCGGACAGCCATACCCATCACGTCACCTCTTCGCAAATCAGGTCCACAAACACGCGCTTGCCATCCACTGCCAGCGGTCCGGCCTTGACGCTGTAGACCCGCTCGCCGTGCACCACCCGCATGCCGGGCTTCACGTCATTGCGAAACCGGATGCGGATCGATGTGCGCACGATGGACACTTGAGCGTCGGCTTTGATCGCAGAGAGCCCCGAAGGTTGGCGAATATCGGCCCATGGTGAGCAGACGTCGACCCACTGGTCTTTGATCGGCTCGCCCCATTCGTTCTCGCCATCGCCAAGCTTCTGGATCACCACTTTGTGGCGGAGTTGTCCGGCTGTGGTCATGGTCAGAATCCGTTCACGATGCGATGCGGACGGAGCAGAGAGCGAGCGCCGAAAGGCAACTGCGCCACAGTCTGCCCCGCCACCACGTCTTCACGATTGGCGTAGAGGTGGCCGAGCGTCAGCAAGATAGCGGCCTTGATTGCGTAGTTGACGACGAGCGGGTTAGCGCCCGCCCCCCCTACAGTCGCAGCGTCTTCCAGCACGTCCTGATCCGCGAACACCTGACGATTCAGATAGTCCATCGCGGACTGTTCTGCGGCCAGTGCGTACAGCGTGATCAGGTTGTCCTCTGGGCCAGCCTCCACACGCAAATGCGCAATGGCCTCGTCAAGTGTCACGAGCATGGTCAGGCTTTCGGCTTGGTCTGTTTGTTGGCCTTGCCTTCCAGCACTTCGAGTTCGCGCGCGGCGTCCTCAAGCTCTGGTGGGCATTCATCACCGGGCTGGTACTCGACGGGGTAGATTTCCCCGTCAGGCACGCCCTTGAAGGTCTTTGCGAACTTCATGGGCGATCTCCTTAGGCTGCGGCGACCTTGAGGGCGCGCATCGGTTCGGGGTTGTGCACACCGCCGCCTACGCGCTTGGTCGTGTAGAACAGTACATAGGGCTTGGCCGTGAACGGATCGCGCAACACACGAACGCCTGTGCGGTCGAACACGGTGTAGGTGCGCTTGAAGTCACCGAACAGGATCGGCACTGCATTCGCGGCCACATCAGGCATGTCCGGCACTTCCGTCGCGACAAACCCGGCAACGGTGCTTGGCTCCCCAGCCACATATGTGGGCTGCCAGAGGTAGTTGCCTTGGCCATCCTTGAGCTTGCGGATCACACCCAGCGTCTTGCGGTTCATCGTGAAGCGCGCGCCGCCAGTGAAGGCGCTCGGCAGGTCATAAACCAGATCGAGAATGCCATCAGCAGTGATTGCAGCGGCCGCGCCAGAATTCACCGTCTTGATTGCGCCAAAGGGGTGCTTCGCTGCGTTCGCGCCACCAGTGACATAGGTCAGGATGCCGAATGGCTTGTTGGTGCCGTTACCAGACCAGAAACCAACGCCTTCTTGCTTGGAAAACTCGGTATCGACCTCATTCGCAAGCCACGACTCCAGATTGATCGCGGAGTCATCCAGCATCTGCTGTGTGGCCGCTGGGTTGGCGTAGATTTCTCCCCATCCGAAGCCCAGCGACGCAAACGTGCTGGTGTTCGTTTGTGGGCGGTCGTCGGTTTCGCCAACCCACCCAGACGATGTGCCGCCCTTGTTGAACAGTTTTGTATGTCCCGCACCGGAAACGGTTTGCACATTCGCCAATGCACGCATTGGCGACACAAGCACCAGCTTGTCGGTGATGGTGCGATCCCATTCGACCGGGGCGAGATAGCCGCCTTCGTCAGCTGCGCCCTTGTTCAGCGCGGACTGGATGTCGCCCTTCTTGAAGTGAGCGCGGAAGGCTTCGCTATATTCCTTGTCCTTCGGGCCAGCACCGCCGCCAGCACTCATTTGGGCAGCTGCGATCTTGGTGTGAGCATCTTCGATTTCCTTGGTGTGCTGATCCATTGCGGCATTCAGCTTGTCCAGCTTCGCTTGCAAATCAGCAGTGCCTGCGCCGTCCTTGAGCGCCTTCACTTCGGCGGCGTGGGTGGCCTTAAATTCCTCGAACGCTTGGCCGAGGGCTTCGATGGTCTTGGTTACGTCAGTCATTGTTTGCCTTTCATGGCGGAGATGAGGTTTTGCAGCGATGTCGCTGCGACTTGGTTTGCTGCCGAATCGCTCAGGCCGCCATTGCCGACCGAATCACTCAGGCCGGACTTGAAATCAGAGAGAAGGGTTTGTGCATCAGTGCGGGACATGCCGCTCGCACGCAAAGCTGCTTCCATTCGTCGCACTGCAGCAGCCTTTGTCTTGGTGTCGGACTCGCCGATCTCGGAGTCATCCATCAGCGCGTCAGCCCAGCCCTTTTCGACTGCCGCAGACCCGCCAATCCATGTCTCTTTGTCCATCATGGACGCGATTTCTTTGGGGTCTACGCCGGTTCGTGCGTGGTAGACATCAGCCATTGCCGCATCAAACGGAGCCATTTGCTCGGAGGCTGCAGCCATGTCGTAGCGGTTTCCTGCACAGACTGACCAGCAGTTGTGGATCATCAGGAACGAAGGTCGCCCGATGCGGATTTCGTCAGCTGCCATCGTGATGATCGAGGCTGCGGAGGCTGCAATCCCGAGAACATTTACTGTCACCTTGCCCTTGTGCTCGCGCAACTGGTTGTAGATGGCGATGCCCTCGAACATATCGCCGCCAGGACTGTTGATGTTGACCACCACGTCCTTGTCAGAGCCAATCGCCCGCAGCGCTCCGGCGATACGCTTAGAGGTCACACCCTCGCCGCTCCACCAGTCTTGTCCGATCACATCAAGGATGCTGATGGTGTTATCCGACTCGCTGGCATCAGCTTGGACTGGCGACCATTTGGCAAGCGCACTGGGAGCAATGAACGAACGAAGTCCGCCAAAGCTCGCTTTCAGTTCAGGTAGTTGTTTGAGGCTCATTCGTTGCCTTTCGTTGGCTCATTGGTTCGGCCACTTGCGCATGCTTCGGGTCGCCAGATTCAGGCAACTCCGAGAGATCACGCACTTCATCCACACCCATCCAAGGCTGATGCCCGCCAGCGCCGAGCGCCTTGGCGAAGAACTCAGCCTGATCCTTGAGAGTGCCGCGCATCAGGGCGCGTTCGTTGAACTTGAAATAGAAACGCTCTTGCTCCGAGTCGGACAGCAGAGAGCGGGATAGCGCCTGCTCCCACGCGGTGAAGCGCGGTGCGAGCGTGAATTGAACGAAGTAGATGGCCAGTTGCTCGATGCCACTGCCCCAGCTCGTGTCGTCCATCATCAGCAGCGGACGAGGCACGCCGTACAGCCGTGCGATTTCCTCAATCTGGTGATTTCGGTTCTCGATCTGCTGGGCATCCTTGGCGCTGGAAGTGAACTTGTTCGCCTTCGCGCCCTCTTCCAAAATCATCCACTTGTTGGCGTTCTCCGCGCCCGCATAGTCGGTTGCAAGCGACCCCTGCATCCGCGTGAATGCGCCATCGGAAAGCTCTCCATCGATCTCAATTGCGCCTCCCGCCATCACGCCTTTCTTGAAGACGTTCCGCGCGGCGGTTTCAGCGGATCGCGCCAACTCAATGACGCCTTGCGAGAGCTTGCGACGAGACAGCCCGCAAACGCCATCGGGCGACAACTCGCGGAGGTGCAGAATCTCGGACTGGTCGAGCCCGATTTGCCCACCCGTCTCTGTCTGCACCGTGTACTTCATGCGCCAGTCACTGCCGAGCTTGGCGTCTACCTTGCTGAACTCCAGTGGAATCAGGTGAATCGGGCGGTTGCCTGCACGGATGATTCGCGCATACGCCGAACCGTCCTGCTGCACGCTCATTTCCATCTGACCCTTGAACTCCATCGGCGTCTGCCAAGGGTTCGGTCGAAGGCGCAGCAG
Source organism: Diaphorobacter sp. HDW4B (assembly GCF_011305535.1). Classification (GTDB taxonomy): domain Bacteria; phylum Pseudomonadota; class Gammaproteobacteria; order Burkholderiales; family Burkholderiaceae_C; genus Diaphorobacter_A. The sequence goes on along the minus strand of NZ_CP049905.1, from coordinate 4,208,777 downwards.
CTTGTGAACCGGGTGATCTTTCGCGATCTCCTTATCCGCGCCAAACTTGTAGATGTTCGTCGGCAACATGCCGATGCCGTTGCAGATCAGAGTGAGGCTGCGGAACGCCGCCATATTGCGCAACATCTCAACGCTGCCTGCGCCTCCGTTTCGGATGAACTCCAGCAGCGCCGGATCATCCAGTCCCGAGAACTGAATCCCCCCTGGAGACTCCGCACGCGGGCGCGACTGTGCCTCCGGCTTGAACCGGAACATGTCGAAGAATTTCATTGTTCGCCCTTACAAGAAGCGGATTCCGCGCGTTTCGTAGACCGATTTGCGCTTTGCCTCGGGGTTTGTTGCCATGATGGAGATCGCATTCAGCGAAGCCATGACCGGGTCAATCTTCGCGGTGCCGCTGGCCTGCTTTGTGATCAACACTGCATTGCCGGATGGCACGACCTTGGCATTGCCGACGCACCAAGCCATCATTTCGGAGCCTGAGTGTGTAAGCTCGCCAGCCTGCAAAGCACGCTCGGCCACCGCCATCGCGCCTGTCAGTTTCCAGCCCTGCGTAATGCCAATGATCAGATCCTCTGGGATGCCTACATCCACCAGCGCCTTGAACATCACCTTGTGGGTGCGCTCCGGGTCAAGCCCGATCTGCGCCAGCAACCCAGCGTCATAGACCTGTTTGCACAGCGCGGCAACCTCTTCCACATCCTGACGCGGGCGCTCGACCACCACCAGATCGCCAGCCCGCTCGAAGTCTCGATATTTCGATTCCTCGGACTTGCGCCGCTCGATGCCGATGGGGTGAATCCAAGCCTTGTTCGCAAGCAAGCAGTGCTCGGACTCTTTCCGACGCCCCTCAACAGCAAAGCCGAGCAAGTCATCCAGCCCGCCGCCATCAATGCCGATGGTCACCACCTCAGACTCACGCAAGATGTAGTCCAGCGTGACGCGCTTGTCGCCGTTCTGCTGCCAGAAGTCGGCGCCTGTCCAGCGGTCGGAGCGGAGATTCATTCCGACTTCGACGTTCCCGTACTTGGCAAGAAACCCCTTCAAGGAAGCCTCGCCCTCGGACTCCGCTTTGCGGTACTCGCGCTCCAGGTACTCGCGATCCACCGAGTAACCCAGATTCGGGTTCACCATCGGCAGATTCTCAAGCTTCATGTGCTCTTTGGTCGCGACCAGTTCAGGCGGGTGCTCGAACAAGATCGGCACAAACTGCGGGTCGATGATCTTGCCGTCTCGCACATCGCGGGCATATTGCAGCTTCTCCTTGAACACACCTTCTGGCGGCTCGTCGCTCTGCGTCGTGATGTAGATGACGAAACCTTCTGGGCGCGACGCCAGTCCACCCGTCGCCTCGCGCAGCATGTCCTTGGCCTTGGCCTGCTTGCCAAACAGCCATAACTCTTCCACCAGCACACCTACGGACTTCTTGCCCGCTGCTGTGTTCGCGTCTGCCGCGATCACCTTCAGCGTTGCATTCTTTTCTCGATGCGTCAGCGTGCGGACATGCGTCTGAATCTGAATCAGGTCGGATAGCTCGCTCTCGTCCTCGTCGTCATCTCGGAAATGCACCATGTCCTTGGCTGGGCCAAAGCTATTCGCCGCAACCTCAAGCGTGGGAGCAAGGATGGTGAATTCCGCCGACTGCCGCCAATTGCGGATTAGCGTCGTCAACATGATCGACGCAGCCAAGCCGGACTTGAAATTCTTCTTGGGCAGCATGACGAACCACTCTTTGATGAGTCGTCGCCCGCTGTCTACGTCATACGCACCAAAGATTGATGCAGCCAGATCGAACACCCATTGACCACTTGCGTCAGCGATTCGCGGACTACCCGGTGCATCAACAATGCGTAGCTCTCGAAGAACCTCAAGTCCGGCTTCGGCCTCGTCCGGGAAGATCGGCGGCGGAATGATGGATCGGCCCTCTCGGATGCGATCCGCCCAGTCCGGGCATGCTGTTGTCCAGACTGGCTCCATATCAAATTACCTCAAACCTTGTTGCCACCTGATGCCGCCAGCCGAGGCGGTGCAGCCGATGCGAACTTGCCAGCGCCTGCCGCCTTGGCTGCGGCCTGCTTGGCGTCTTTCTTGCCGCCGTTCTCAGCGCGGCGAACCTGCGCAGACAACAAGGCTTTGGCCGCATCCACGCGGAGCTTTGCCTCGCTCCCGTTATCGTTCATCACCGCCTTCAAGAACTTATCCGGCTCATCGTAGATGCCGCTCAGGTTCAAGTATTCGGGTTCTTTGGGTGGACGGCCAGCGCCAGGACGCGAGCCGCCGCTTCGTCCTTTGACTCCGGCCATAACTACCTCATTTGATTTATTTGAATCGGGGGAATTTTTCTGCGCGTGCGAAACAGGTCGGTTTCCAGCCGTCCGACCCCTCAGACTTTCGACTACCCCCCACTCTTTGCCCTGCCGCGTCGATGCCCCTGCGGCTTGCGAGAACGGCTCAGGCTGCGTCAACGCGCAAGCGGCGAACCTCGTCATCAAGCAGGAGCTTCTTCACTTCCTGAACGTTTTGCTGGCAGTCGATGGTCTTGCCATCCATCATCGTGATCCATGACCGGATGCCGTGCCACTGGCTTGACGTTCCCGCCTCGCTCACCCGAACGATACCGTCGGCATTGAGTAGATGACGCACGCCTGTGTTGTCGATGACTTCAATCATGTTCATCCCCTTGCCCTTGCCTGCGCCTCTCGCTTCGTCTTGGCCTTGTGGCAGTCCACACACCTGACGACTAGGTTTGACTGGTCATTGCTACCACCCTGTTCAAGCGGCTTGTCGTGGTCAACCTCGTTCGAGGCATGCACCCGGCCACAGTCCACGCAGGTGAACGAGCCAGCGACCAAAGCCTTCTGTCTGGTCTTCATCCACTGGCTTCCACGGATGCGGGGTGTTGCACCTGCCTTGTTGTCCAGCACCCTGACCCGGCTGGTGTTCAGGATCGGGAGACTGGACTTAAGCGTCTTGAGCTTCATCCCCATCCTCTGGCGCAGATGGTCGCCCCGCCTTCGTTGTCGTGCCCTATGACGAGTTCGTGAAGAACTACGAACAGGCAAATGAGCTTGTTCCGAATGAAGTCGTGAAACTCGCATTCGACGATGAGATGACACCCGCCAAAGCATGGCGCACTCACCTCAACCTTACTCAAGCTGAAGTGGCGGAACGCATGGGTGTCACCCAAAGCGCATACGCCCAACTTGAAGCCAGCGAGAAGCCCCGCAAGGCATCCCGTGAAAAGATCGCGCTTGCACTTGGCATCAGCCCCGGCCAGCTTGATTTCTGAATGACCACATCAGACTCGCACATGCGTGTGGTTGCTGTTCGCTTCTTCAAGCACTGGGAAGCTCTCAGTAGGAGATGCCGCACCTTCATACCGCTCGGGTGCGGGCCGCGCTTGCTGCAGCTGACATATGGAGCATCTAGTGGGAGTCGAACCCAGCTCTGCGCAGCTTGGAAGGCTGGCGACACAACCCGTGTGCTTAGATGCGTATTGGTGGGCCCAGAAGGAATTGAACCCTCATCGCCCGGTTCGAAGCCGGGAGTCCTATCCGTTGAACGACAGGCCCAAGAATGAAAAGCCCCGCACTAGGCGAGGCTGGGTGTTGAGTTGATGGTCGCCGATCCACTCGTGAGGCATCGTTTCGCTCGGCGGCTACCCCTTGCCATCACCATCACAACTGCTGACTGGTTGCTCTATACCGGGGCGGTGAGTCCTGAGCATTAGGACAATTCCCGGCTTTTCCAATCAGCATGTGTGAAGGCCCTGATTTCTCAGGGCGCGGCTATCCATCGATAGCTGCCTGCACCGCTACGGGCTAAATGCAGGGCATTCAACGAAAACATGGCGGGCTGGATTTTTATCGCTGCGAGCCATGTGCGCATGCTATCACATCCTGTCAAGATTTGCAATACACTCGCGTCTCACCGCTCGCCCTGGATGCACAGTTGTTAAGGAAGCTGACAACCCCCTTGCCAAACTCGCCTCCTGGGATTGCAGCCAACCCCGGATGCTCCCGGCATTTACCGCAGCCACGCTCTGTGTTGGGCTGCAGCCCCGTTCCATGGCAGACCCTGCACATGGGATCAAGCCAGTACATCAGCAGCGGTGCTGCCAGTTCTCCGTCTTGGCCGTCCAGCAGCAACTTGATCTTCAAACTCTGCGCGACCTCGGGCAGAGACTTGAGCGCACGCATCACCTTGCCCATCTCGCTCTCGTAGCGCTTCTCCAGCTTCTTGCGCGCGGCCTCCATGCTCTCTGTGGTGATCTTGCGAATGCCATTCCTCAGCGTTACCTGGGCTTCGGACATGATTGCTCGCTTGGTCGGCACGACTGGCACCTTGATGCCCCAGCGCTCAGCACCATCCCATTCGGCCTGTAGCCGCATGAGCGCGGCACCAAAGCGGGATTTGCACCAGCCTGCTGCAATCAGGTAGTCAGCATCACCCGAGACGCGCTCGCCCTGTACGCGAAGGCTAGAGGACTGAACCGCGCGGGAATACTGCTCTTGTGTGGTTGGTGCTTCTGTCAATCTTTGCTCCTAGTCTTTGGGTTAGGCCAGTTCTTTGAACAGCGCCTTCAACTGCTTGAGCTTCTCGGCCTCTTGGGAGTTCTTCGCCTGCCCTTCCTCGATTGCCAGTGCGGCGGCATCAATGTCGTTTGCCACGGCGCGGAGCTTCTGCGCGAGTCCTGCCAGCAGGTCGATTGCAGATGTGGTGGCCTTCGGTGCTGCGGGTGCTGTCATGACTTTGGTTTCCTTTTCTTGCTTCTGGGGTTGTGGCGCGGACGGCTGGGAGATGGGCGCTCTCTGGAACATGCCGCGACTGGTTGCGCGGATCAGCCCGGATTCGGTCAGTTGGCCGAGGCATCCGAGCAGCGTGCGCGGGTCTGTCTGGCTTCCGCACGCCCTTGTCATCGTTTGACCAATCTGGGCTGCACCCCATTCTTCGGCGATGGGGACAAACTGGAAAATCTTCTGTGCAATGGTTGTCTGACCACTGAGCTTCTGCTTCTGCTTTTCTGGTGTCACTTGCTGCCTTTCAAATCTCTGCCATATCCCGAACTTCTGGGGCCTTTGACCGGGTGCGGTTCTCGGCTGTCCTGATCCACTTCTCGTACTCCGACCGGCTGATCGACTGGCGCTGCAGATCGTGGTATTCGTAGAGATCGCGCAGCGCCTGGAGGCCGGGGCCGTTCGTCACCATGCGTTTCGTGTCCTCGTAGTGGATGCCTGCATCGATCAATGCTTGCTCTGCCACCTTGCAAGCCTCCAGCGCCTCCGGGCCAATGCCACCGCGAGCCATGGCTTCGCACACATTGAGAGTCCCCGTCAGGTCTGCCCACTCTTGCAGGCCTGCCTCGCCCTTGCGGAACGACTCGATTGCGGCCAGTTCGCGGATGCGGAGCTGATCCAGCAGGTCATCCGTCGTGACTCGCGCGCCGTCGATTGCATGCTGGATCGGATTCACCAGCTTCCAGACCTTGCGTTTGCATTTCTTCCTGCTCATCCCCTCATCTCCTTCACCTTGGCCCGGTAGTCCAATTTCATGGCCGTGAACTCTTCCGGCGTGTAGTGCCGAGCCCGTTCATCCGCCTCGATTGCCTCCACGTACTCAACCCCGTATCGAGCTAACAACCCTTTGCGGTACTCGATCAGGTTGCCGTGGAGCTCTAGATTGCATCTGACGCATTGCTTGTGCACATTGGTCGGCTCGATGGACAAATGCACTGCACTGCCCCGGCTGCGGTAGTGACCTGCGTTCCAGCGGGCATGAGTGCAGCCGCAAGAGATGCAAGGGAGATCGACATCGCGGACGTGGACGACCCAGCGGTTGAGCTCGACCTGCACCTCTGTGCGGCGCTGGCCAACTGTCTTGCTGGCTTCCTTGCGCCGCCTCGTCTCTGCCCGCTCCACCTTGGCCGCCATCCGGGCTTTCTTCGCTGCTTCGCGCTCTTCCTTTGCCTTCTGCTCTTCCATGTACGCGTCAATGCACTCGACATGCACCTTTTGGTTTTGGCGCTCCGGCTGAAATTTGCCTTTGCAGTGGGCGCAGCGTGTTCGTTTGAAGGTCATGCCCGACCCCTGATCGCACGGATGATTTCCGCGATGCCCGAGCATCCGACAGCAACAAGAAGCAGCGCGCCAACAAACACCCAGAAGCCGCTAAAAATGAACTCTAGAACTGCCATCACTCCATCCCCTCCCATGCCTTGAAACCACCTCTCAGCCGACCGCGAACCCCCATCGAGTTCAGCGCAGAGAAAAACCACCGCGCCTCATTGAAATCTCGCGGCGCTTTGGCGTGCGACATGAGCCGCTGCTTTTGTCTGCGTGTCATCGATTGATCCCCCTTGCCATCAGATGCTTTTGGTATGGGCCGCGGATCAGTTGGTTGAAAAGCCGCTTGGCGTCTTCGTTGGTGTCCAGCTCCTTGCGAGAGTCCACGTTGCACCAGCTCTTGATGACTTCGCTCGCGGCGTCCTCGGTCAGTTCGTTGACGAAATCCCCATGCACGCCCAGCCACGCGCGGAACTCCGGCTCCTTGCACCACTGCACTGCTCTCCATGCCAGATCGCCAAGGCGCTCGCGAGGTTTTTCAATGTCGGAATTTCCGACATTGGGCGTGACGGGATTTCCCGTTTCGGGCCTCTCATTGGCAGAACGCGAATTCGCGCTTTGCACCACCGGCTGCTCGTCGTCCCCGATCTCCACCAACACGGCCATGAAGCGCTTGCCCTCTTTGCCGATGAAGGACTCCAGCGCATCGCGGTCGGCCACAGCGAAAACAACCTGCTGGCCCTGAGTGCTGGTGTCCGAGTAGCGCCGGAATTGAACCTCGCCTTGGAATGCTGTTTGAACTGCCATCACGCCCTCCCCTTCTTCCAGTCCTCGTATGCCTCAAGAGGCGTGTAGCCATCACCAAAGAACCCTTTGAACATGTATCGCTCGCCGGGTATGCCGCAGCACCAGACGCCAAATACTCGGATCAGGCGCGGCTTGCTTGGTTGTGTGGTCATGCTGCCTCCTTCTGGTTCAACTTGGTGAGTTCATCGATCACCTCTTGCTCTCGCTCTTTGCGCAACCATTCCACCAACTGAGCACGCTTCCAACACCACCGAGCAAGCAGGGGCACACTGATCGGGAAGGTCACCAACACAAGCAACCGCAGCCCTGTCAACGCAAGTGCATGCCCCACACTGGCGAGCGCGTCAACAGCATCGGAGCCGACGCCGCGCCAATCTCGCGCTTGGGGAATGCACGTCTCCGCGATCACCTTGAGCCAGTGCTTATATGGATCGCTCATACCCCCTCCTTTGCTTCTTGAATCGCTGCCGCCTTATCGCGCTGAATGATCCGCGTGCAGTCCGCGTTTCCGTGAAAGCACTCATCAGGCATGCCGCGATGGTCACTGGTGCAGCAGCCAGAGCAGAGCCATCCACATTCACCACGGGCGGCGCGCATAGTCCATGCATTCGTAGCCTTGTCCATCTCGCTCAAGAACTGCTTTGAGACACCGCCCTCTGCAATCACGATTCCGGGAAACCCAACATCAGTCATCTCTTACCCCTCACAGGCTCGCAAGCCCAAGTTAAGAACGCTTGTTTTGGCGATCCTCGAACTCCTGCGCGAACAGCACAGCAGCTCCGTGGTGAGCGAATACACGCTCGAACATGAAGGGGCGACGGCCCTTGTCCTCAGCGCCGTACACGCGGGCCACGTTTCCGCACACCGCCACTACTGGCTCATTTGCTGGGTTAATTTGATTGCTCATTTCGTTGCCTTTCTTTGTTTAACTGCCTCGGGCTCGTGCCCCTTGTTGATCCACCAAGACACCGGCCCTACGCCGCTTGTCCGCCAAGTAATCTGCCCATCCATCTGCCAATCCGCTCGCCTCAACATCCGCCGCAAGCTGGGCGATCTGCTCGATTCGCGCTTCCCGGAAAATCTCTCGCTCGTCCTGCACCCGGAATGCGGCCTCAATGGCTGCAAGTTCCTCTTCGGTCGTGTTCATGCGTAGGCTTTCGTTGGCTCGCCGTGAAACGTCACGTACTCAACGGCATGACGGCGGCTGTTGGTCGCGAACTGCTGCGCGGCTTTGTTGAACCAGAGGTACTGCGAGTAGTGCTGAACCTCGCCGTTGCGCTGCTTCTGGAGTTCCAGCTTGGCGTCGGGCTTCTCGGCGTCGTAGTTCGGGTCGTTCTCGTCCTTGCGGGCACTCCAGACCGTGAACACGTTGTCCGCTCCGTCGGTGATCTTTGAAGACCCAGCAACGTCCAGCTTCCCCGGCCCCTTGCTCTCGTCCGCGCCCTTGCGTGGATGCGCTACCAGGTGCAGATGAACGCCGTTGCGGCGGGCGAAGTCACACATCTTGCGCATGGCGTCCTTCTGCGCTGTCATCGCGCCGGAGCCGTCCTCTGGAACGTCAGTCATCATCAAAGAGTCAATGACGAAATGGCAGATGCCGTAACGCTTGTTGGCGTACAGGAACACCGACAACAGACGGTCAAGACCAGCGCTGCCGACGACGTTGAAAATCCACTGTTTGTCATGAATCCACGCACCAACGGCGTCGATGAATGCCATCGTTGGACGATCAACGCCAGACGCCTGCTTGACCGTGCGTTTGAGTTGGCGCTCTGGCGTCATTTCGCCGGAGAACACCATGAAGCGCTCGCCCTGAGCCATCAGGCCCAGTTGCACTTGCGACAACATCAGGCTCTTGCCATGGCCGTTGTAGCCAGTCCAGACCGTGACCTCGCCCTTGCGGAACTCGAACCAATCCAGATCCTTGTCGAGACGCAGAACTGGATCACGAGCATCCTCGTGTGCAGGCCAGAACATGGACTTCACACGGGTGATGAAGTCGCTTGCTTGGCGCAGTTCCTCCGGGTCGAGCGGCTTGGCTTCTTTGACGCAATGCCAAAAGTCCTCGCCGCACGCGCCCTGAATCAGGTAGTCGTTCGCGTCCTTGGCTGGAAGGTTCACCACCTTGCAGCGCTCAATACCAACGCGGCGCACCAGTTCATCTGCGCCCTTCTTGCCCGCCTCATCGGAGTCAAAGAACACGAGGATTTCGCTGAATCGGTCGAGACGTTCCCAATCGTTTTCAAGCCACTGGTGATTGCCAGCGCCAGCGTTCACCGACAACGCCGGAATGCCCATCTGATGCAGCGTCATCGCGTCAATCTCGCCCTCGCAGATTGCGACAGTGCGAGCCTTAGGGTCGATCAGGTGCCAGCCGAACAAACAGGGTTCAGCGCCGCCCTCTTGGCGCATGTCCTTCTTCTCGGCGATGTTGCGGTACTTGACGTTGACCAGCTCGCCGTCGCGCAGGTATGGGAAGACCGCGTAAGTCTTGCCGTTGCGCATCTGCTCAGCGATCTTGAAAGCCGCAATGGTTTCGTCGGTCAATCCGCGACCCTTGAGCCATTCCAGCGCACCGGACTTTGCGGCCTGGCACTGAGGTTTTTGTGGGCGTTTGAACGATGGCTTCTCGCGCACCGGCATGGTTTCGCGCACGCCCAGATACGTCTTGGCTTCGTTGATGGCTTCGGCAATCGAACAGCCACGGCACGCAGCCCACAGGTCGAGCAGATCACCACCCTCGCCGTTTGCGAAGTCCTTCCACACGCCAGCCTTTGCGCCAGTCAGGCGCACCGACAGCGATTGACCAGCCTCGCCGGTTGTGTTGCCCGCCGTCCACTCGCCAGCCTTGCGCTTGCCACCGGGGAGCAGGTATTGAGCGATGGCCGCAGCATCGGAGGCCATGCGAATGGAAAGTTCATGTGCGTTCATGCTGCCTCCGTGCGTTTGCCGTCGTGGAACAGGTGGGCGTTGCGTTCGTAGCAGCCCTCGTTTTCGGCCTCCCAGCGATTGGTGAAGCCAGCATTGATTGCCCATTGCGGACGACTGTCGGACACAGGGACAGCGCCGCCGATTTGCGCCTTGCCGCGCAGTCGCGCCCAGTCCTCGCGGATTGCCTCCATGAACGCAGAGTCCCAGTCGGCGTAGGTGTACGCGTTGGCCTGCACCTTGCGCTTGAACGCATCGAGGTGTTCCGGCAATTGGCTGTAGCCCTTCTCCGCCGCCCACGCCACAACTCGCGCCGACACTCCGAAACCTTCGGGCATCGCAGTTTTCGCAGCGCGTTTACGCGGTGCCTTCACGGAGTGAGTAGGAGACGGAGACGGAGACGGAGACGGAGACGGAGACGGAGACGGAGACGGAGACGGAGACGGAGACGGAGCATTGCTACTAGCATGCGCATCGTTTGCTGTCGTGTTGCCACTAGCATCACCACCAGCATCGACCACAGCAGATGCAGCAGTGCGAATAGCTGCGTACTCGGGTACTAGACGATCAGCCTCAGCTTGACCATGGTGACGCTTAGCAGCGTTCCAGCGAGCCTTAGCACTGCGCATTTCAGCGCCAGCAGCCCAAGGGTTATGCTCATTCCAATCGTGGATCACCGAGGCGTTTTCTTCGCCGTCAACGAACCCCACGTCGCGCAGTGCTTTGACGAATGCGCCATCCTCGCCTGCCCAGTCAACGCACAGCTCAATGTCCTCATCAGACAGCCCAGACAGATCGCCGTCGCTGCGGTTTTCAGCAGCCCACAGGAACAGGCAAACGAGATTCCAAGCGGCAGCAGCGCCCAAGCGTTTGATGAGCTTCTTGGTCTTTGGGTGACCCGGCAACCCGGTATTGATTCGAGCGTCTGCCACCATGATTACTGCCCCATTGCCTTGCAAATGGCGTCATAGGTGGCGAGATCGGCAGTAGCTTTCGCCCCGAGTGCAACAGCCCTTGGAAGCTCATCAATCAGGCCTTGGACAAAGCGTGGCACTTGGTCGATGTCGATCTCCACCATCGTGAAAACGCCGTCTTCCTCAATGGGGAACGACACGGAAAATGGCGTAGCGTGCGGCATGCCGATCTTGCGCGATGGGGCATCCGCAACCATTGCGTTTTCGCTGCGCAGGTGTTCCCAGAGTTCGTCTTGTTCTTGCTTCAATGACATGCTGTCCTCGTTGTCTTGTCCGGTGAATAGGTGGCTGGGCGGGCGGTGGACAAACCGTTCTTCGATCCGTCGATCTATCCCAGCCGTAAACTTCATTCGTGCTTGAGCGCCAAGGCTCGAAACAGGCAAGCCACAAACCAAGCAGGCGCTAAGCCGTGGCAATAAGCAGCCATCAGGAATTGCTTGATGGCGGTTTTCATCACGACCTCACAACAGCGCGACCACCATGACGAGCGGTCTGCTGGATGCGTGCAAATTGGGCTTCGGCGTGTGCGCGCTTTGCAATCTCTGCCGCCACCGGTGGAGTGATGACGTGTTGCTTACCAACGCTGCCGTAATGAGGTGGCTGGTTGAGCTGGGAGAGGGATGTGTAGAGCTTCATGTCTGAACTCGTGTTTTTTCAGTGCTTGAAAAACTCAATGAATGAGTTTGCTGACGGGCTTCGGCCCGAAGAACTGACGCAAATAAGCGTCATCCACGCCTTTTTTCAGGGCGTCTGCGCGAATTTCTTTGAGAGGTTTCCCAATCAGCCGCGCCAAGCGTTTCAACTTGGCTTCCGCTGCTGGAGAGAGTTGATCTACAAGAAGAATTCCTGTGCGCACGTCATAGGTGTTGTCGCTGGTGGTCATGTTTTGAGTGCCTGAATGGGGATGGGTTAAGCGTGGACATGGCTCTTTGACGGCACTCGCAAACTTTTTGAAGTCTTGGCAGACTCGATTTCATGCAGCAACTGATCAATACCCCGCTCCATGGCCTCGCGGCCAACAGCAGACTTTTGCCCTCCCAAGGCTTCTGCAATCCGCTCCAGCTTTTCGTAGCCGTACTCGCTGAGATAAACGGGCACGCGCTTGTCTTTGCGGTGTTTGGTGTCGTCGTAAGCCATAGCTCAGGCCTCCTGTTGTTTGGGTTGGTTGGTGGAATGGGTGGCAAAGGACACCTGACTAGAATTGCCGTTGCACTTAACAACACTAGAAAGGGCCTTTGCCATGAGCAATACAGAGACTCGGACAACCCAACGCGGGACGCTGGTGATGTCGGACACGGATGGCAACGAGTTCATCGTTCGTCCGTTCAAGAAGGAATTCCGCGTTCACAGCCTTCGCAACGGCTGGGAGCCGTGGCAGGTGTCTTCGCGTTGGTGTCAGTTGGAGCAGGAGGAGCTGGAGGAGCAGCCCGATGGATCGTTTCGAATCCCGTCATCAGGGAAGTTGATTTATCCACGCTCTCGCCATCCAGCAACGTCAGACCAGCAGGAATCAAGTTAAAGCTGCGGATCAGCGTCGAGGCCGCCTTGCCAACGCCCTGCGGTACTGCGTACACGGCACGCACAAGTACAGCTGGGCCGTTGTTTTCGCCGCCCCCAACATCGATGGAGAAGCTCAGCAGTCGCTGCGTGTTGATGCCAAGAGCATCCGCGAGCGCAAGCGCGAAATCACGAGAGGTTTCTACGTTACCCATGAGCAGCTTCCGACTTGGTTGGGGTGGTGGTGGGGTTGGCTTTGATGCCAAGGCGCTTACCGATGCGGATGAGCGCGAAGCCAATGGAGCTACGTGGATCACGCGTCTTTCCAGAGGCGATGTCAGAAATAGTTGCCTGACCACAACCCGCTTTGTCAGCGAGTTGCTTTTGGGTAAGGCCCCTCTCGGCGATTGCGGCGATGTAGTCTTTCCATTGCATGAGGCCCATCATATCGGTTTACCGATGTTTTGACAAGCGGTTTACCAATATCGGATTTCCGTATGCTTCACACCATGACTACAGACTTCGGCAAACGACTCAAAGAGGCGCGCAAACATGCAGGCCTTACTCAGCAGCAGCTCGCAAAAAAGGTGGGGATTGGGCAGTCCACCATTGCCGAGCTGGAGCGCACTGGCAATGGGTCGAGCCACGTGTCTACAATGGCTGTAACAATGCGTGTCTCGGCCCTGTGGCTTGAGAAAGGCGCGGGAGACATGTTGGCTGGCATTAACAAGCAGCCAATCGACCTAGAAAACAATCCGGACTACCCGGCAATTAAACGAGTGAAATTCAAGCTGTCCGCCGGGGCATCCGGCTTTGGTGTTGAGTACCAGGACGACGAAGGCAATCCACTGGTCTTTCGGCGTGACTGGTACGAGCGCAATGGCTATGACCCAGACAAATTACTAGCCGTCTATGTAGCCAACGGCAGCATGGAGCCCGGCCTCTATGACGGCGACACCGTGGTCGTTAACACTGAACAGGTCGAGCCAAAAGACGGCCGCGTCTTTGCTGTCAACTATGAGGGTGAGATGGTCGTCAAGCGCATGGTGCGCGATGAGGGTCGCTGGTGGCTTTCATCAGATAACCCCGACCAAAGCCGCTACCCGCGAAAGGCGTGCCACGATGGCGTGCACATGATCGGCGAAGTGGTGCATAAGCAAAGCGAACGAATTTAATCAGCGACAGGAGGAGATGTGAAGAGAGTATTTTGGTTGTTGCCAATATTTTTTGTTGCAGCATGCAGTGATGATGGCGCGGTCGCTTCGACCACCCCGACTACAGTTGCCGCACCCACCCCGCCGCCGAAGCCCGCCTACACGCCAGAGGACTGGAAACGCGACTTTGCGTCAACCTTTGAGGTCAGTGAAAGCAAAACTGACAGCAGTGGAATTACCTCTTACCGCGCGTGCTTCGATCTGGAAGGAAAAAAGTGCAGCACCCTCATGAGCGGAATGAAAGACGGGTTCAGAAAAGTCGATCACCTTACCCCTCCGCTGACCGCATTCCACGAGTACACGGTTAAATACCCTAAAAAAGGTGCCGCAGCCTCTTTCGTTGATCTCCGCGTGGTCGCACCCCAATGCAGAGAGGCCGCGACGATCTTGAACCCCGTGCTGCACGCCAACACATGGCTCTTCATGGATAAGGTGGCGTTCATGGCTGATGGAGATGTGGTCTATGAACGAACAGCCGAGCCCCAAGCAGTAAAACGCGATACTGATGATGGGCGAATTTGGGAGAAATGGACGTTCAAACTTGAGACTGCCGACTACGCGAAGCTTGAAAAATTTGCCGCAGCCCAGTCCAAAATCATCCGCCTATCTGGGGATAAGGGCTACACCACCATGAGCAAAGAGTCCGTGGATGTGTTCGCCCGCGACGTCATTGCCACGATAAAAGCCACTCAGACCATCAATGACGCACTGACTAAAGGCGGAGGCCCTTCTTGCGCCGATCTTTAGACCGCCAGTTACTGAGATGGCGCTAACCCCATCCGAAGTGCTGTTTGGGGGGGGGGGTGACAATTTTTTGCGACGTCAATTAGCGTCGCTGTTGACTTGAATTACCGCCAAGTAATAAAATATCAACACAGAGGGTTCTACCTCTACAATAAAAAACGGCTGCCTTTCGGGTGACATATAACAGGTGCTCACGCATCGACCCGTCAGGCGGCCAATCTTTTTTCTGCTGATGAAGTACGCAATTCTGATTGATGGCGGCTTTGTAAAGCGGAAGGTAGGCACGGGAGTCAAGCCTGCTACCGCGACTCAAATTACCGATCTTGTATCTCGCATTCGCGCTCATGACTGCCTAGCAGGCCACGAGCTGCATCGCATCTACTACTACGACTCCAAACCGCTTGAAGAGGTGGTTGAGCTTCCACTCCAAGGTGGAGAGATGGACTTTGGAAAGAAAGATGTAGTAGCCAGAAACACGGCGCTACATGGGGAGCTTTCTCGGGCGCCCTATTTCGCGCTGCGAATGGGGGAACTCTCCTTCAATGGCTGGCGAGTTCGTGCCAAAGAGCTGAACAAAGACCAGCCTGAAATCACCATCAAGGCAGAGCACCTTCAGCCCAACATCACTCAAAAAGGTGTCGACATGCGGCTTGGAATGGACATCGCCGCGCTTACCCTTAAGGGGATGGTTGGTATCCTTGTTTTGGTGACAGGCGATAGCGATTTTGTTCCAGCCATGAAGTTTGCCAGGCGCGAGGGCGCGCAATTGTTTCTTGTGACTCTTGGGCACGGCGTCAAGGAGTCTATGCGGGAGCATTCAGACTTGCTTGTGGATATCCCTGCGAAGACGCCCTAACCCCCAAGCCACCTCCGGGTGGCTTTTCTATTTGCAGTGCTGTAGGATCATCACTGCAAGACGCTGATACCCCTCTCGCCACCCTTCGGGGTGGCTTTTTTTTGGGCCTGACGTACCATCTGCTGACAGGAGGCTTCCATGGCAGATGAAGAGCACCCCATCATTCAGCTCTTTCGCTCATATGCGGACATGCTTGACTCTGAATCCGCCCCGAGCGAGCCAGACGAAGCAATAGTGCAACTCGCCATCTGGATGGATAGCGTCCAGCACTGGCTGACAGAAGACGACGTATCCGCGCTGACTGCCGTTGGCGGCATCATGTTTCGCGAGCAACTTCGCCGCCGGATGCTCAAGCGCGTGAAGTAGACCCCCGCCAAGAATCAACCCCCCTACCCGCCGCGCGCGGGTTTTTTGTTGTCATAAATCGGCAATCCAATATTTATATCGGCAAACCGCTTGACAAGAAATATCGGTACGCCGATACTACACCCATCGCAGCAAACAAAGCGAAACGACCGAGGGGATAGCGAGACGACCCCGAACCGACTCGATGCACGAGGAAGGTCTAGCCCTAGGGCGTAGCTGGTTTGCACAGAGCGACGGGTGTGAAGTGATCGAGCTAACACCGACTGTTCACGGTCAGTGATCAACGTAGGTGCCGGGTGAACCGGTGTGCAGTGGATGTGAGTCCGGGGATCGCGCACAAGGGTGCGGACGATGGAGCAACTCAGAAGGCCACATTAGCCCTCAACAAGCTTTAGGCACGTACAGCGCGCGGAATCAGTGCAACGCGAGAGACCAGAGCACTCAACCACACAGCAGCCAAGAGCTGCGAAGGAGAACACATGCGAGACACACAAGCCGGATGACCCGGCCACCACCTGACCGCGCAGTCTCGCGGATGTTGTCGAAAGGCGAGTTACCCGGACAAAGGAAGCGCTACGGCGCACGGGGTACTAGGGATTGGCGAACCCGTAACGCAATCAGTTAAGCCGACGAACACGTACACCGAGCCTGCCGGTCATTGCAGGCAAAACAACAGCGCTTCCCAACACCGGAGGCGCTTTTGTTTTTTAACCAAGGAGAGACGAGATGCTGAACATCAACGAAGAAGACCTGAAGAAAGCCATTGTTGAAAAGGCTGCAGACGAACTGCTGCGCCAAGACGATGACCTGAGCAAGATGGTGCATGCCGAAGTGCAGCGCCGAGTTCAAAAAATCTTTGTCGAACGAGCAGACGCGCAGATCGCGGCAGCGGTTGATGCCGCTGTGCAAAAGGGGTTTGATACCGAGTACCAGCGAGTCAATAACTGGGGCCAGCCCGAAGGCGAGAAGACGACGATCCGCACGCAGTTGGACAAGCTGATCGGTGGCTACTGGACGACGAAGGTTGACACACGAAGCGGCAAGCCGAGTGACAGCTACAACTCCACGACACGCGCCGAATATCTGATGACGCAAATCTGCGCCGAGAACTTTTCGGAAGAAATGAAAAAGCACGCAACAAATATCGCTGGTCACCTCAAAGATGGACTGCGCAACCAAATGGCAGGAGTAATGGACAAGATGCTCAGCGACCTTTTCCATGTCAAAAGCCTGCAAGACCAAGGCAAGGTTGATAAGCCTTACTGACCGCTGCCGCGTGTTCATCCTCACCCGATGTTCACGCTACATGAACAGTGCGCCTTGGCGCGGAGGAATGAATATGGAGCAAGACAGGATGGCCGCAGCCCTTCGACGCGGCCTCTCATATGTCGCGCAGCGCAAGACCGACCGACACCACGACTGGTCAGTCATCGTTGGCGTTATCGAGGTCATTGATCCGGAGCTTGGCAAGGAATTCGAGGCCCTCAACGAAAGGGTTCTCGAAGCCACCGCCAAGCATTGGAGATCACTACTAACTCCAGCGGCGCAAACGATGTAGAGGTTGAATGCGCCCTTCCCCGCTTCGGCGGGTACTTTATTTGAAAGGTTGATGATGAGCACAAACAACAATGGGTTCTTTGATCGAGAGCCGGAAGATCGCGCCGAGCGCATGCAGAAGGCAGCGGATCGCGGGGGCGTTGAAAACTTCTTCGACTTGCCTCCCGAAGAGCGTGCAGCGGCCTACGACGAGGAATGATTTCAACGCTCCCGGCTTCATGCCGGGGCCATCATGGACAGGCTTCGCGCTCTCGCGGAGCAACGAACGGGTCATAACCGTAAGGCGCTGGATGCCGATAGACCGATCCAGACGTGAGGTGTAAATCCTCAGAGCCTGTCCATGATGGTGAATGTGCAGTTGCGATGCGCAAGTGTCTAGGGGACTGGAAGCGGCCACATCGGGACACCGACCACGGCAAAGAAGGTTCCGGCCTTCAATCAAAAACCGGGAAACAGGCAACCCCCAGCCAAACGACATGCGTATCAACCTTGGCGGGCGCATGCGGGGATCGGCCCCACAACACGCGGAAGCAAGCCGGACAAGCAACCGGCCACCATCTCCCCCTGTCTCCCCTCGCCTCCCCGGAGGCTTTGCCCGGTTCGTCCGGGCTTTCTTATTTCAAAGCCATGAAGATACTCATAGCCTGCGAATTCAGCGGCAAGGTGCGCGACGCCTTTGCCGCCCAGGGACACGAAGCAATGTCCTGCGATCTACTCCCAACCGAGCGGCCTGGTTGGCACTACCAAGGTGATGTGCGTGACGTGCTGGACGATGGTTGGGACTTGATGGTGTGCCACCCGCCTTGCACTCACCTGGCAGTTTCTGGGGCGCGGCACTTCGCGGCAAAGCAAGCATCCGGAGTGCAGCAGGAAGCGCTTGATTTTGTGCGAACACTGCTCGATGCACCCATCGAAATGATCGCTCTCGAAAACCCGATCAGCATCATCAGTAGCCGCATTCGCAAGCCGGATCAGATCGTTCAGCCCTGGATGTTCGGTCACGGCGAGACGAAAGCCACATGCCTTTGGCTCAAGGGACTGCCCCCCCTACTCCCGACCAACATCGTTGACGGGCGAGAGCCGCGCATCCATCACATGCCGCCGAGCGCGGATCGCTGGAAGCTCCGATCTGAGACGTACCAGGGCATTGCTGAAGCGATGGCCGCTCAGTGGGGAGTCCTGGAGCCGGCTTATTCATAGAACTGCACAAACCCTGCAGTTTGATTCATAGATTGAGCAGTACACCCATGTAATGCTCAAGATATGAACGCTTATCGAGCCTAAGCGCTCATATTTGGAGGTTTATATGTCAAGCTGGACTGACGACGCAGCCGCTTGGCTGCAAGACCAAATCAAGGCTCATCCGGAGATGACGCCTGCTGAGCTGCGCAAGTGGTGCAGCAAGAACTATCCATATTCCCAGCGCAAAGGATGGGCCTACAAGGCTTGGCTCAAAGCTCTGCGCTCCTACTTCAACCCGCAGGCCGTGCGCCCTAAGCGCGGCAAAGAGTTGCAGCCCTCAATCGATGAGCTGGAGCGTCGCGGGCAACAACGATTGATCGACTAAGGAGCAAACATGAGCACCGATCCAGTCCTCGATGAAATTCGCCACTCCGAAGCGATGGAGTGCGCCGAGGCCATGCAAGACGCCCGCATCAAGACCCTCTACGACGACACGATGGACGCAGTCAAACGCGGCGATCTGTCGCGGATTGTTGAGACGTTTTCGTGGGATGAGGAAAACGGGCGAATCGCCGCTGCTGCGATGAATGCGCAGGCACTCGAAGCACTCGCCCGCATCTGGGCAAATGAACACGCAAAACCATGAACACACCATCTTTCTGCGACGCCACCAGTGCAGTCGCCATCACCCGATACACCAAGCCCGCATCCTCGCGGGCTTTGTTTTTGGCGGCTGTTGCCGTCGCTCTCCTGCTCTATGCAGTCATTGTGGATGGAGGCGTCTATGCAATCACCTTTTGACCTGCGAATCCTGCTCGGTCTTGCTGTCGCTGTTGCTGCTGGCGTCGCGTCCGGTGGATCGAATCAGGACACACAAGATGCAATCAACGTCGCTGCCGACAAGGCAGAGGCACCAAGGGCCGCTTTGGTGGCCGTGAGGGGTGAGTGATGGCGAAAAAAACAGCGTGGTTTCCCGGTGATGTGCGACCTGTTCGCGTCGGGGTGTATGAGACCGACGACACCGGGCCGTGCTTCCAGTTTTGGAACGGGAATGAGTGGGGTCAGTGCGCCATCAATGTGGCTACCGCAATCCGGCTTCGCAAGCATCGCAGCGTTTTCCAGAGCCTCTCATGGCGCGGACTCGCCCAGAACCCGGAGGCAGCATGAGTGACAAGCCGACAACGTACCTAAACAAATGGCAGGTCTACAAACTCAACGAGCAACACGGATATTTCCAGCACGCCGACGCACAAGGTGATGTGAGCCGCGCATTTGCAAACGATGCCATTGATGCGTATTTGCAGATGTGCGCGGAAGCCTCTGAAGTCACGACGCGAACCGGACTCACGCTGTTGGAACTTGAAGAACACCGCGACGAGTTAGACCGGGAGAACAAGCAGTTGCGGGAAGCGCTGGAGCAGGCCCGCGCCGCTCTTGCAGCACAGGGGGATAAGACATGAGTGAAACAACAGACATCGTATTGCTGCCGCCGAAAGAGACGGCATTGCAGATTTACAGCGCGCCTCAAGGGCTCGACCCGTACCTGCAAAAAATCAAGGCTGAGCTTGACGCCTTTGTGCCGGACGTAAGCACCAAGAAAGGCCGCGATGCCATCGCATCGATTGCCTACAAGGTGGCGAAGGGCAAGACGGCACTGGACAACATCGGAAAGGACTTGGTTGCAGAACTCAAGGACGCTCCCAAGAAGATCGACGCTGAGCGTAAGCGTATGCGTGATTTGCTGGACTTGTGGAAGGATGAAGTTCGCGCCCCGCTGACAGCTTGGGAGGAGGCTGAGGCTGCGCGTCAAGCCCTGCACAAGACCGGCATTGAGTTGATCCAACAAGCCGCAGCCACGCACGATTTTTCCGCCGGCACCCTTCGAGCAACGCTGGCAGCCATTGAGGCGCGAGTCATTGACTCCAGCTGGGAAGAGTTTGAGGCCGAGGCGCACCGGGCAAAGGCCAAGACTGTCGAGGCACTCCAAAAAGCAATTGCAGAACGCGAGAAGCTTGAAGCCGAGCAGGCCGAACTCGCCCGCCTGCGCGCCGAAGCCGCTGCCCGAGAGCAAAAGGAGCACGAGGAACGCATCGCCCGCGAAGCAGCGGAACGCGCCCGGCGTGAGGCAGAGGCCAAGGCGCAGGCCGAACGCGAAGCCGTGATTCGCCGCGAACAAGATGCCAAGGCCGCAGCAGAGCGCCGCGAGCTTGAATTGAGGCTGGCGGCAGAACGAGCGGAACGCGAAAAGGCCGAAGCTATCCAGCGCGAACAACAAGCAAAGGCGGATGCCGAACGTCGTGCCACCGAGGCGGTGGAGGCGGAGAAGCGCCGCGTAGCCGCACAAGAAGCCGCAGACGCCGAAGCAGCCAAGCGTCGCGAGCGCGACAAGGCCCATAAAGCCGCAATCAACCGCGCCGCGCTGGATGCCTTCGTCACTGGCGGCATGACCGAAGAGTGCGCAAAGCTGGCCGTCACGCTGATTGCCAAGAAATCCGTTCCGGCTGTTTCGATTACCTACTGAGGAATACAACCATGAACGCTGTAGTTGATGTTGAGGCAGTCAGCATGGTTCCCGCGAAAAGCGCGAACCCAACTGCCGAAGTAGTTGCGCACGCAAAGACGGTGCAACAGGTGATGCAGGCGGTAATGAAGCCGAACGTGCATTACGGTGCAATCCCCGGCGCAGGCGACAAGCCAACGCTTCTCAAGTCTGGCGCGGAAGTGCTGTGCATGACGTTCCGCATTGCCGACAAATACGAGGTCGCAGACCTGTCCGTGAATGGCGTGATCCGCTATCGCGTGAACTGCATTGGCGAGCACCAGACGACTGGCGTTCCGCTTGGCTCCGGCCTTGGTGAGTGCTCAACGGATGAAGAGAAATACCGCTGGCGCAAGGCCGTGTGCAAAGAGGAATTCGATGCCACACCCGAGACCCATCGGCGCTTGAAGTTTGGACGCAAACAAGGCGGTCACTACACGGTTACGCAGGTGCGAACTGAACCTGCAGACCTTGCAAACACGGTGCTCAAGATGGCGTGCAAGCGGGCAAAGATTGCGATGGTGCTTAACGTCACCGCCGCGTCGGACATGTTCAGCCAAGACCTTGAAGACTTGGATGCAGAACTGGTGAAGCACCTTGCGGAAGATGAACGCCAGACGCAAATCCAGATGATTCGCGACGAGTGGATCGCGAAGGTTGAAGCGGCCAAAACCCGCGATGAGGTTGGGACGATCATGAAGGAAGGCGTGAAGGTCTTCCAATCCAGCCGAGACAAAGACGGATATGCAGCATTTGCAACGGCTGTGCAGAAGCGCGGATCGCAACTCAAGGAGGCTCAAGATGCGTGAAATCCTGATTCGTTGCTCCAGCCTCGGCAAGATCATGACCGAGCCGAAAACCAAGGCCGAAGGCGTTCTGTCTGTCGGCGCAAAAACCTACATCCGCGAACTCGCGCAGCAGGAAATTCTTAGTATCGATTTTGAGTTTTCGAGCAAGGAAATCGAGAAGGGTCTAGAAGTTGAAAACGAGTCCATTGCCCTCCTGAACCGGGTTCGCGGCTTGTCGCTCACAAAGAACACGGAGCGCAGAAGCAACGGCCTGATTACTGGCGAATGCGACTTGTTTGATGCAAAGCGCAAACGCGGCCACGACCTCAAATCGTCGTGGTCTGCCAAGACGTTTCCCGGCTGGATCAAGGACTGCGAAGACAAGCTCTACGAGTGGCAAATGCGCGGGTACATGTCGCTGTGGGACGCCGACGAATGGGAGGTGAACTACGCCCTTGTCGATACGCCTGAGCGCTTGATTGGCTACGAGCCTCTGCAAATGCATGTCGTGGGTCACATCCCTGAGCGCATGCGGCTCACGACATGGTCAATCACACGCGATCTTGAGAAGGAGGCGCTGATTGAAACCAAAGTCCGCGCAGCCCAGGCCTACTACCGCGAAGTGATCGCGGAATTCGACGAAATCCATCGGCCAGCGCGAGAGCTGGAGACCGTTTAACCAACACTCGCCGGGTTGGCTGGCGAGTATTTTTGAAAGGCCTATATGGCATCCGTCAACAAAGTCATCATCGTTGGCAATTTGGGCCGCGACCCAGAAATGCGCACCTTTCCCAGCGGCGACCAAGTGGCGAACGTCACCATTGCCACAACCGACCGCTGGCGCGACAAGACGACTGGCGAAAACAAAGAGGCGACCGAATGGCATCGCGTCACGTTCAATGGCCGTCTGGCAGAGATCGCAGGTCAGTACCTGCGCAAGGGCTCGCAAGTCTATGTGGAAGGCAGCCTGCGCACCCGCAAGTGGACCGACCCACAAAGCGGCCAAGAACGCTACTCAACTGAAATCCGCGCCGATCAAATGCAGATGCTTGGAAGCCGCCAAGGTAGTGGCGACGATAGCCGACAGCATGAGTATGACGAGCCAGCGCCCCGCCCTGCTCCAGCGCCACGCGCACCAGCCCAACGGCAGGCCCCAGCGCCTGCGCCGCGTCAGGCGGGCGGTAGCGGCTTCGATGACATGGACTCGGACATCCCATTTTAGGAGGCGGCATGCTCTGCAAAACATGCAACACTGACAAGCCCGACGACGCCTTTTACAAAGGTCAAAAGAGCAAATGCAAGGAATGCACGAAGGCTGCGGTTCGCGAGAATCGCTTCGCCAAAGTCGAGCACTACCGGGCATTTGACAAGGCCCGGGCGTCAATGCCTCACCGAGTGGCAGCGCGGAAGGCGTATCAGCAAACAGAGGCATTTGCCGAAAGTCACAGAGCAGCAGCGAAGCGATGGGCGACAAAGCATCCGGAACGACGCAATGCAAACGTGTTGCTCGATAACGCTGTGCGTGATGGCCGCGTGATTCCTTGGCCTGTCTGCGCCGTGCCTGAGTGCTGCGCAAAGCCGCACGGTCACCACCCAGACTACAGCCGACCGCTCGATGTTGTTTGGCTCTGCGATGCCCATCACAAAGAGGCTCATGCGCTTGTGCGCAAAGCAGCCTAACCACCACCACGCCACACAAGCCGCCCTCGGGCGGTTTTCTTTTGCCCGGAGGGGACTATGGACTACGACAAACTTAAAGCCTTGCGAGACAGCATTCATGGAGACTGCTACAAGGGTCAGGCTTGGGAAAAGCAAACAATTGATGAACTGCTTGCAGACCGCACCCAGAGTGCGCAGGCAGTGGCAGAGCCTGCGGTGGATCCGGTGACTACGGGCGACACGCATCGCACTGCCGTTGAGCATGCTCAAGAGTTGCTGAAACGACTCGGCTATCACCGGGACGGTGACCACTTTGTGAACGTTAACCGGGCTGGCGCAGAGGCCATGCACGTAAGCACTATCGCAACAATCGTGCACGCCGCGCTGCTTACCGCCCCAGCACCCGCGCCGAATGCGCTGGATGCGGAGACGGTCAAGGATGCGGAGCGCTTGCGTGGGTTGCATTGGGCAACAACGCTCATTGAAACATCAGCAGGCGGTGCATACGAAGAAGCGCTGCAAACCGCTGTCGATGAGATGCTAGATGCTGTCGGCAACGACCACGCAAAGACTACTCTCGATCAGTATCGCAGGGTGCTTGATTGTGGGTTGGATGCGGCGCGCGCAGCCATCGCCGCACAGTCGGCACAAGGAGGGGTTTGATGAGCCGCATAGTCTGCCAATTCAGCTGCGGCGCAGCTTCGGCGGTTGCTACGAAACTCGCAATCGCCCAGTACGGCAAAGTCGAGATTCTGAATGCTTACGTCAAGGAAGAGCACCCTGACAACCGCCGCTTTCTCACGGACTGCGAATCATGGTTCGGGCAGTCGGTGACCGTGCTCCGAGATGAGCGTTACGGCGCTTCGGTGATTGAGGTATTCCGCCGCAAGCAGTTCATGAAGTCGCGCTATGGCGCTCCGTGCACCGCCGAGCTCAAGCGCAAGCTGCTCGACTCATGGCGCAAGCCCGACGACATCATGATCTTCGGCTACACAGCAGAGGAAGAAGACCGCTTCGAGGACTTCAAAGACCGCAATCCGGATAAGCAAGTGCTCGCGCCACTGATCGAGCGTGGACTTGGAAAGAAGGACTGTCTTGCAATGCTTGAGCGTGCTGGCATTGAGTTGCCGATGATGTACCGACTGGGCTACAGCAACGCCAATTGCATTGGCTGCGTCAAAGGTGGTGAGGGCTACTTCCGGGCCATCCGCGAAGACTTCCCGGAGCAATTCGAGACTCTGTGCCAAGTGCAGGAAAGCATCGGCCCCGGTGCTTACTTGTTCCGCGACCGAAAGACCAATGTGCGCTACAGCCTGCGAGACATACCGCCCGGCAAGGTGCGGCGAGATCTGTCGCCTCCTGAGTGTGGCCTGCAATGCGAGATCGCGGAACAGGAATACGCAGCATGACCCGCGCATCCCAATCCAAGGAGACAAGCCAATGACACAGACACAACCCATCCCTCTGCATCCAATAGCGCTGCGCCGCGAGTATCTTGAGGCAAGCCGTCTTGTCGCCAACGGACGCCCGGATGAAGCAGATGTCGCGCGACTTGTGGGGCTCACACAAGCGTTGCTGCGCGACCTGGTAGGCGAGCCAAAACTGGATCTCGTAGTCAAGGTTCCCGCCTCTTCCCTGAAGGCACCAGCATGACAGCACAGACACAACCAGAGGCACCCGGATACGCCGCTGACGGCAAGACGCCTCTGTACTCCATCATTGGTGTTGGCATCTTGGTCAGCGCAGTTGAATTCAATCGACTGTATGCCGAGATCGAGCAGCTACGCGAGCACATGCAATTCGTAGAGCGATGGGCAGTTCACCACGGAACCAAGCCGTGCGTCTCTGCCAAGGAAGCGCTCGGGGTCATCCAGCACTATCCGCCAATTCGCAGCATCACCGACGGATACGCAAATGGAAAGCGCCCCGATACGTTCGATCCATACGCCCGCATTGCCGAGCTTGAGGCAGAGCGTGATGAAGAGCGCGAATCGGCAAACGAATGGCGCAGGCTCGCACTTCAATTCGACGGCCATCGGATGCAGGCGCTGGGGCATTTGCGCGTCATGCTGAAAAACCCGTTCGATCATTGCATGGCTGTGACCGAGTTCCTTGAAGCACCACCACTTTCCGGCGAAGAGGTGCTTGCCCAACGGCTCGCACAACTCCGCGAGAGCAAGCCTCAATGCGAGTGGACATACAACGACGACTATTTCCACTGGCAGACAAGCTGCGGTCACGCACATCTATTCGGCGATGGCGGCATCCATGACAACAAGTACAGCCACTGCCCGTACTGTGGGGGCGGCATAGGAGAAAAGAAACCATGAGCGACGAAGAATTCGCAGCTTACGAGCGCGAACACAATTGCCGCGAACTGCTCCCTATAGAGCAGGCAATCTACGAAGCGGAAGGAGCGGAACGCTTCGCTAAGTTTCACTGGCATGGGCGCACGTTTCCCGCGCAGGCTCAGAACTTCAAGGAATCCCCATGACACACACAGACCAGAGCCGCGCCGAGTTTGAAAAGCATGTCCTTGCGCCGAATGGCTTTGATGAAAATGGCGCTGGATGGGTGATAAGAAATGCTGATGGCACATACCGGCACGAGAACATCCAAGCGCGCTGGATGACTTGGCAAGCCGCCCGCGCAACTACCGAGCAATCCTCGGGTGTTGAGTTGCCGGAGCCGGTGGCGTTCTACAACGCGAATTGGACACTGACTCCGCGCGAATATAGACATGCGAGGGCGAAAGATCAGAGCATTTTCAGGGACATGCGCCCCGCAGTTGATGCAGAGACAGTTCGCGCCCTGCTCGCAGGTGTCAAGGATTCCTTGACTGTTGCCCCGGCGGCGCAAGGGTGGATGCCTGGTCAGTCAATCACCGAAGAAATGCATGCTGCTGCGTGCAAGGTCTTGATGCGAGCCGACGGCCTCGATGGCAC
Organism: Diaphorobacter sp. HDW4B; assembly: GCF_011305535.1. Classification (GTDB taxonomy): domain Bacteria; phylum Pseudomonadota; class Gammaproteobacteria; order Burkholderiales; family Burkholderiaceae_C; genus Diaphorobacter_A. Next base: position 4,182,659 of record NZ_CP049905.1, on the reverse strand, counting down.
GCCACAGCGGATGCTTGATGCAATGCTCGCCGCCGCGCCCCAACCTCCGAAGGAGCAAACATGACAAGCGAACAGATTTCCGATCTGGCGCGAAAGGCAGGCTTCCGCACTGGCGTGATGTTCGGAGCAGACGGTCAGCCGGTGTACGCCGTCATCCAGCCAGTTGGCGAGAACTGCGCGGTTGAGCTGGCGAAACTTGCAAACCTCGTGATGGATGAATGCATCAAGACCTGCTTCAGTGTGCAGTCAATGCTCATATCTGTTGGAGCTGGCGAGGATGCAGAAAACGGCGCAGGGGATTGCATCGACGCTATCCGCGCAAGAAAGGACAGTGCATGAAGCACATCGGATGGCTTGTGGAGACATCGGAAGGCCCAATGCTTTTGCTTCTCAGCGACCACGCCGAAGCGCTGACGTACTGCGAGGATGGAGCGAGGCCGGTAAAGCTCTACGTAGACGAGGCGGAGCTAGCCGATCACGAAGCCGCACAGGAGGACAGTGCATGACCACACTCAGCAAACGCGCCCGCAAATTCGGCGACAAGCGCGACCGATTCCGCGAACAAGACGAACGGAGTGATGCATGAGCAGCTACAGGGAACAAGGCCTGCAAGCCAAAGCTGCGCGACTCGGAATCACGGATCAGCGCACCGGAGGAACCAAGTCAAAGCGTGCGCGACCTTTTGTGCTTGAGTGCCGCCTAGCCAATCCCAAAACCGAGCGAGGTAAACAGTGGCACAAGTGGGGCGAGTACCGCTCAGAAGCCGAGGCAATCAGAACTCGGGACATTCAGGCGCGAAAAGCAGCCTTCTACGAATGGCGACTGAAACCCAGCGAACAAGACAAAACACCAGCCCGCCGATTGAGCGGGCTTTTTATTGGAGAGATGAGATGAAAGTACAAGCGCAAATCACCCATGACTACGAAGTCGCCGCCATCAAGGTTTCCGCAGCCGTCCGCTATTGGGAGGATGGAAAGGTGGGCGAATCTGAGGACACAGATGGAACGCTGATGCCGCTGCGAAATGGCGATCTCTGGGAGCCGACCATCGACCTCGACACCGGGCGCATTCGAGACTGGCCGGAAGGTGTAGAGGCAGACGTCCACTACAAGGTTTGTGACGCTGGCGTGTACACGCTATTGGACGCAGAAGGGCGAACGCTGGCAACCCGCGACGGCTATGTGCCTGACCTACTGTCACCGTGCGGAAGCGGCTATGGCGACTACATCATCATGAAGATCGGCGCAGATGGAGTGATTGCCGACTGGGACGCAGAAATCGACCCCGATGAATGGAATTGGGTCGCCATTTGATAGGAATCACCCCGCCCCACCAGGGGCGCTTATGGAGAGAAGAAGAATGATCAACTTGCTAACGCTGGACGACATCACGGCTATGATCAAGCTCAGCAGGCACTATGTGCGAGATGTTGTTGTGAAGCAGCCTGGATTTCCGGCACCCGTTCCGGGTTCTGGAGTCCGCAAACCAAGGTGGAGCGAAAATGCTGTGCGAAAATTCTTCGCAGGCAAAAGCGCACAAATTTCCCACACCACCGGGAAACCCGCATGATTGCTGGAGTTCGATTCCGGCCTCGGGCACCAACGGTTTGTTGCTATGAAACTTGAAGAAGTTTCCGCATAGCAAGAACAATCGTTCATTCAAGGCCTGCAACTCCCATCCGGGTTGCAGGCTTTTTTGTCGTCCATCGACGGCATTCGGTCCTCAACTCAAGCCACAGCAGAACATTCTTTCAAAGGAATCACTCTGCTGCTTTAGTCCAAATCCTATCTTCAATTTCACGATTGCCGCCGGGCACAAAATCATCAGACCTCGTGGGCGTTTGCACCGGGAAACCATTCCACATGCTGGTCCCCAGCCCTGCCCAGATACAGGACGCGACGGCCACGCAGGAAAGCGAAATACCCTTGAACGCCAGCCCGCTTGGCGCGCACACAGAACTGGCGGAAGTCCTGCCCGTGCTGCTGGCTGTCCACGATGGCTGCCTTCAACGCTGCCAAATTCCACTCGGTCGCAATGCCCGGCAACCCCTCGAACACAAGCCCCGCATGAATGGTCGCGCCAGCCTGACTGTAGAACGTGAACGAGTTCGAGGCATAGTCGACGTGGTAGTACTCCACGCCCTGCGAGAGGAGCTTTCCCACGATCTCCGGAAACGGCAGCGAGCCATCCAACGTAGCCGTCGCCAAAGATGTGATGACATCTGCGTCCATCGAAACTCCAGTTCAAAAAACGCATTATCGCGATATGGCCGCAACTGTCGCCGCCCTCCATCCCCGATGCAACGAGCCCCATGCGACTCTGATCCTTGCGCCGCAATCCCGTGACGTTGATGCCGACTCCGGGATTTGCAGCCCCTGCGCGGGAGGACAATAAGGCCATGTCCGATCTGCACTATTCCTCATCTCCCCAGTTCAGCGAAACCGAACGCACCGCCGTCTACCGCGCCATCAATGAGCGCCGCGACATGCGCCACTTTGCGGGTGGGCAGGTTCCCGAGGACGTGCTGCTGCGCCTGCTGCGCGCGGCGCACCATGCGCCCAGCGTCGGAATGATGCAGCCGTGGCGCTTCATCCGCGTGCAAAGCAGGCCCATGCGCGAGCGCATTCACGCGCTGATCGAGCAGGAACGCCAGCGCACCGCCGAGGCGCTGGGCGAGCGCAAGGATGAGTTCATGAAGCTCAAAGTGCAAGGCGTGCTTGACGCGGCCGAGGTGCTGGTGATCACCATGCCGCCGGGCCGCGAGGCGCATGTGTTCGGTCGCCGCACGCTGCCCGAGATGGACATCGCCAGCGCCGCCTGTGCCGTGCAGAACATGTGGCTGGCTGCGCGTGCCGAAAATCTGGGCCTTGGCTGGGTATCGCTGTTCGATCCCGAAGCACTCGCGCGACTGCTGCAGATGCCCAAAGGCGCGCATCCGCTGGGCGTGCTGTGCCTCGGACCCGTACAGGCGTTCTATGCCGAGCCCATGCTGCAGCAGGAAAAATGGGCGCGCCGCATGCCGCTGCAGGATATGTTGATGGATGAGGTCTGGGCGCAGGAAAGCAGTCTGGACGCATCGGCCCTTCACACATCCAAGTAAGCTACGGACGCGCCAAGCTTGGCGGGCTGATCATGGCTCAGCAACGAGGGATCGACCTCAGGCAACTGAGCCTGGTCACCACCGCACAAACCCCGCCCTACGGAAACTACATCGGCAAATGCCGGTCCAGCCATCGATCGACACGGTCCACGCCCATCCCGGCAAAAGGATGCTGCACCGCGATGATGTACACGCGGTCATAGAAGTCCAGCACCGGACTGAGCTGGCAGTAGATCTGCTCGGCCACGAGCGGCGTGGACACGGCATAGACGTTGTGGGAGAGCCGGGACCAACTCGGAAATTCGTGCAGGACTTTCACGATCGCGGTGCGATTCGCTTCCGACACCAATTCGTAGGTGACAAGGAAAACGGTCATGAGCCTCTCCCAACGCCGTGACGGGGATGGTCATAGTAACGAATTATCACAATTGTGTACAACGAGGCTGCATGCCCCTCGCCGCGTCATGGGGCACGCGCTTTTCCTCGCAATATTCACCATCACACTCACATCATCACGGCGAATGGACAGCTGCAGCTTCGCTCAACGCCGTGCGTCCTGGTTGTCGTTGCCCAAATTGGGCAAGCCTCGCTTTTCTTTTCACTGCTCGCATTTCGCATTTGCATTCTTGAAATGCTTCTGACCGCACTCACCGCAACCCCGCTATGTTTGCGCCTTGTCCTTCAGCGAGTTTCGGACCTGCAATGTCCACACATTTCCACCACATCAACGCCGCCACTGCACGCGCATGGCTCAACGATCAACGCGAGATCGCCCTTCTCGATGTGCGCGAGGCCGGTGAGTTTGGCGAAGGCCATCCCTTCTTTGCCATTCCCGCTCCCTACAGCCGACTGGAAATCGACGTGCCGCGCCTTGTTCCGCATCGCGCGACGCGCATTGTGTTGATCGACAGCGGAGACGGCACGGCAGAGCGCGCAGCCAGCAGGCTTTTCACGCAAGGCTACAGCCAGCTTCATGTGGTCAAAGGCGGCACCCACGCCTGGGCCGCGAGCGGGTTCACGCTGTTCAAGGGCGTCAACCTGCCATCCAAGACATTCGGAGAACTGGTCGAGCATGCATTCGACACGCCGCGCATCACGGCGCAGGAATTGCAGGCACGTCAGCACGCGGGACGCCCGTTGGTTCTGGTCGATGGACGCACGCTCGCCGAGCACCAGAAGATGACGATCCCCGGCGCAAGCTCCCTGCCCAATGGGGAACTGGTGCGGCACTGGCGCGCGCAGGTCAGTGATGATTTCACACCCATCATCGTGCACTGCGCGGGTCGCACACGCAGCATCATCGGCGCGGAAATCCTGCGCAGCATCGGCATCCGCAATCCCGTGTTCGCATTGGAAAATGGCACGCAAGGCTGGGCACTGGCAGGACTGCAACTCGAACATGGAAGCACGCGCAAAGCCACGGCCGCATCGACTGCTCATCATGAAGACAACGCCGCCGCCGAACGGCTCGCACGCAGCACGGGAGCACAGCATCTGAACGTACAGCAAGCGCAAGCGTGGGTCGACGATGCATCGCGCACAACGTTCGTTCTCGACATTCGAAGCGCGGAAGAAATCGCCGCCGGAACACTCCAGGGTGCCACACACGCGCCCGGCGGTCAACTGCTGCAAGCCACGGATCAGACCATCGGCGTGCGCAATGCGCGCGTTCTGCTGCTCGACGACGAAGGCGTGCGCGCGCCTGTGATTGCCGCATGGCTCTGGCGGCTGGGGCATGAAACGGCGACAGTGGAAGGCGGCATTCACGCGGCACTCCAACTGCCTTCGCAGGCATCGCAACCAATGGAACGACACGCCACACGCATCGCGCCCGAGCTGCTGGCCGATTGGGTCGCATCACACGGCCCTCGCCTTTTGGATATGCAATCCTCCACGCAATATCGCAAGCAACATGCAGCGGCTTCTCAATGGACGATTCGCCCATGGCTGCACCGCGAAGCACCGCCAGACGACAAGCCACTGCTGCTGATCGCAAGCGATGCAGACATCGCCGAACTGGCAGCCGTGGATCTGCACGAGGCAGGAAACAAGCACATTGCATGGGCTCACATCGACGACTGGATTGCAGCGGGCCTGCCCACGCAAACCACGCCCGACCAGCCCAGCGACAAGAACTCCATTGACTATCTTTTCTTCGTGCACGACCGCCACGAAGGCAATCTGGACGCCGCCCGCCGTTACCTTGAATGGGAAACCGGACTGATTGCGCAGTGTGCGCCCGACGAGTTGTCGGTCTTTCGTCTCTCGAACACCGCGCATCTGGAGCACGCAACGGAGTCCGCATAAGGATTCGCGAAAAGCTTTGTTGGCGCACGCACACCGAAACGGGAAGATGAACGCTTGATCACAGCGTTCATCCATCTTCCCGCCATGTCCCTCTTCACAAAAACATCCCGCCAGAACAAGCCGCAAGCCGCACTGTTCTTCACCACCCTTGCCATGGCATTGAGCGGCACGGCTGCCCATGCCGACGCCACGCTCGACAAGATCAAGCAACGCGGCAAGGTCACCATCGGCGTGTTGGCCAACGGCGGTCCGTTTGGCTCCATCGACCCATCCAATCAGCAACTCGTCGGTTGGAATCCGGAGCTTGCACGCGCACTCGCCAAGGGCTTGGGCGTGGAGGCCGATCTGGTGCAGGTTCAAACTCCGACACGCGTGCAGTTTCTGCAAGCGGGCAAGGTCGATCTGCTGATCGCATCGATGGAGCTCAATCCCGAGCGCGCCGAATCGCTGGGCTACGCGCCCACGCCTTTCTACCGCGTGGGCGGCACGGCGGCCGTGCGCAAAGACAGCGGCATCACCAAGTGGGAAGACCTGCGCGGCAAGCCGGTCTGCGTGTCGCAAGGCAGCAGCTTTGCCAAGCCCCTGGCCAGCGAATACGGCGCACAGGCACAGGGCTACAAGACATCGTCGGATTCGCTTTTGGCACTCAAGGGCGGCAATTGCGTGGCGGCCGTGCACGACAGCACGCTGATCCATCCGCTGCTGGGCAGCAATCCGGAATGGTCGCAATACAGCGCACCGCTCAAGACAGAAATCCTGCCCGCGTTCTCGGTCGTCTGGACCCGCAAGGGCGAGGCCGACACCATCGCCGCAGTCGACAAGGTACTGCAGAACTGGCACCGCACCGGCTGGTTGATCGAGACCGAAAAGCGCCTTGGCATCACGCCCGCCAATCCGGCTTTGGTCGAGCTGCAAGCCAAGTTCAAAGCTCTGCCCTGAGCGCATTGCCATGCTGAAGAAATCCCTCGTGATCTACGCCGCGCTAGCCGCCACGCGGAATCCGGGAGACGAGATCATCATCCCAGCGCCCTACCGACCCTCGTTTCCCACCATCGTTCTGGCCAACAAAGGCACGCCCGGCAATCCCACAAAGGCCGTCCACGACCGAAGAGAGTCTGTACCAGTTGCGGAGCGGCCCGCATGAGCCATCTGCCGCTGCTTTCACAGGTCGTACAAACGCTCAAATCCTTCGGCCTGAACTACGACTTTCTGCTGGACGCCACCGAGCGCGGAGCCTTCATTCGCGGGCTGGGCGTCACCGTGGAGCTGTGCCTGCTCACCATTCCATGCAGCCTGATCGCCGGTGTGGTGCTGGCCGCGTTTCTGACATCGAACCGCCCCTGGCTAGTGAATGCCACGCGTGCGTTCATCGAAGTCACACGCAACACGCCTACGTTGGTGCAACTGTATTGCGCGTTTCTCGTGCTCAACATGCTCATCACGCAGCAACTGCGCGAATGGGGTGCGGGCAACAATCCGCTGACGCCGTTTCTGTGGGTGGTCATCGTCGTGTCGCTGCACAAGGGCGTGTTCCATGCGGAGGCACTGCGCGCCGGTATCGATGCCGTGCCGGCCACCACGTTGGAAGCCGCGCGCTCGCTGGGCATGTCGCGCGCGCAGTTGCTGCGGCGCGTGCAACTGCCGCTGGCCGTGCGCTTTGCGCTGCCGTCGCTCATCAACAATCTGGTCGATCTGGTGAAGATGACCGCCGTCGCATCCGCCATCGCTGTGGGGGACGTGACCTACGAGTCCATCATGATCTGGTCGCAACGCGACAATGTGCTGGAACTGCTGCTGCTCATCCTGATCTGGTTCGGACTGCTGACCTGGCTGGTGTCGCTCGCAGGCCGCCATCTGGAACAACGTTGGAGGATGCCCGGTTATGGCCAATGATCTCGCCCTCGCCCGCCCTCCTCATCTGGCGTGGACACCGACAGTGAGCACGCTTTCCACACGCCATGCGTGGCTGGCACTCGCCATCGCCTTGGTGGGCGTGGTGACTTGGTGGAATCTGAGCGGCACCACGCCGCTCGCCGTCAGTCATCTGTGGAAATGGCTGCCTGCCATGCTGCGCGGGATGGGCGTCAACATCGGCATCAGCGTGCTGGCCATGCTGCTCGGCACGGTCGCAGGGTTGGTGCTGGGCGCGCTCGCGCTATCACCCGTCCAACCAGTGCGCGTGCTGGTGCGCTGGTACGTGCAGATCTTCCGCAATGCGCCCACGCTGGTGCTGATCTACTTCACCACCTACGTGTTTCCGTTCGAGATTCATCTCGGCAAATTCAGCACGCCATTTCCGGACTGGGTGAAGGTCGTGCTCGGCCTTGCGCTGCCCACCAGCGCCATCGTCGCCGAGATTTTTCGCGGCGCGATCCAGTCCATTCCCAGCGCGCAATGGGAGGCCGCGCAATCGCTCGCCCTCAAGCGCACGCAGATCTTCGGTCGCATCGTGCTGCCGCAATGTCTGCGCCGCATGCTCGCGCCGTGGATGAACCTCTACGCCAGCATCACCATGAGCACTTCACTCGCATCGCTGGTGGGCGTGCACGATGTGGTGGACACCGCCCAGATCGCCAGCAACACCGTGGCACGCACAGACTTCACCATCCTCGTGTACTTTGTGCTGCTGGCCTTTTTCTTCGCTTACTGCTACCCGATTGCCCGCGCGACTCGCGCCATCGAAAGACGCCATGAACGCTACTGAATCCTTTCTCCGCATCGCCCGCGCCGACGCTGCACCCACGGCACCGCTGGTGCAACTCAAGGACGTGCATCTCTCGTTCGGCGACAACGCGGTGCTCAAGGGCATCGATGTGGAAGTGCGCCGCGGCGAGGCCGTGAGCATCATCGGTCCATCGGGCTCGGGCAAGTCCACCGTTCTGCGCTGCATCACCGGCCTGCTTCGGCCGCAACGTGGAGAAATTCTGGTGGGCGACACGCGCGTCGACACCCTGAAATCCGAGGCCGCCCTGATCGCACTGCGCAAGCGCGTGGGCTTTGTGTTCCAGCAGTTCAACCTGTTCCCGCACCTGACCGTGCTGCAGAACCTGACCATCGCGCCCACGCTGGTCGCAGGTTCCGACCGCGCAAGTGCCGAACGCGAAGCGCGTGCGCTGCTGCAGAAGGTGCGCCTTGACCACAAGGAGAACGCCTATCCCGGCGAACTGTCCGGCGGCCAGCAGCAGCGGGTGGCGATTGCACGCGCACTGGCCATGCGACCCGAGCTGATTTTGTTCGATGAAGTGACATCGGCCCTCGACCCCGAAACCGTGGGCGAGGTGCTGACCGTGATCCGCGATCTCGTGCGCGACGGCATGACCTGCGTGCTCGTCACGCACGAAATGCGATTCGCGCATGAGGTGAGCGACCGGGTCTATTTCACCGAAGCGGGCCGCATCGTGGAAAGCGGACCCGCCACCCAGATCTTCGAACACCCGCGCAGCGAACGCACACGCGAGTTTCTGCAACGCGCACTGGGCGATGTGGCACGTCCGCGATCCGCCACGTTCGACGCCAGTGCCTTTGTGCCACTGCGTTTCGACGAATTGCGCTTTGCGCTCTGACCGTTCTTTCATCTCACGCCACTCCACCTCACCTCACACCACCACCACGAGGGCCTACACCATGAGCACTACAACAGAGACTTCGATCACCACCATCACCACGGCACGCCGCGAAGCCGTGGACGCCTTCCTGAACCAGGTACGCACGCTGCTGAACGGCAAGTCGCCCGACCGCGCGGCGCTGGCTTCGGTCGCATCCGAGCTGGAGCAACTGGCCTCCCACACCGAACTCTTCAGCCGCGCCGACTTTCCACCACCCGCCGAGCATGAAGGCGTGGGCGCATCGACGCGTTACCGCCTCAATCCTGCCGATGGCGAAGAAGGTCTGGCGCTGTACCTCAACTCCATCAATCCCGGCAAGACCACAGCCCCGCACAACCACACCACCTGGGCCGTGATCGTCGCGCTCGAAGGCGAAGAACTCAACCGCGTCTACCAGCGCACCGATGACGGCCGCGATCCAACCCGCGCACAGATTCAACTCAAGCGCGAGTTCACCGTGCAGCCCGGCGCACCGATTGCCTTTCTGCCCGACGACATCCACAGCATCCATGTGGCGGGAGACTCGCCCACGCTGCACTTTCACCTGTACGGTCGTCCGCTCGAATCCCTCACGGGTCGCATCGCCATCGATCTGGAAACCGGCGCCATCAAGAACTACAACAAGGCCTACTTTGTGCCCAGCGAGGAAGTGGCATGAGCAGCGGCGCACCAAGCACATCAGGCACACCAAACACCCCGTCGTCGCACAACGAACAGGCCGGTCCATCGACCCGCCTGCTGCATGCCGGCTCGCCCCGATTGCATGGCGGATCGGGGCCGGTGAACGTCCCCATCGTCCGCACCAGCACCGTGCGCTTTGAAAACACCGCAGCGCTGCACGATCACCACCATCGCCGCGCCGATGGGGAGCGCGTCGCATCGTACGGACGCCACGGCCTCGACACCCATCGCGCGCTCGAAGACGCCGTCACCTCGCTGGAAGGCGGGCACCGCGCCTTCCTCACCCCCTCGGGCCTGTCTGCCATCACGCTGGTGCTGATCGCCTTGCTATCGCCCGGAGACCATGCGCTGGTGGCCGACAGCGTCTACTCGCCCGTGCGCCGCGTGGACAGCACGCTGCTCCAGCGCCTTGGCATCACGCTGGAATATTTCTCGCCTTCGCAAGACGATCTGGCCGCGAAGATTCGCGACAACACCCAACTCATCTATCTCGAATCGCCAAGCTCGCTGCTCTACGAAGTGCTGGACCTCCCCGCGCTCACCGCCATCGCAAGAGCACGCGGCATACCCGTCGCCACCGACAACACCTGGAGCGCAGGCTGGTTCCATCAACCGCTCAAGCTCGGCGCCAACATCTCGATTCAGGCCGCCACCAAATACATCGCAGGCCACTCCGATGTGATGCAAGGCATCGTGGTCACCGACTCGCCGCAACTCTCGGCCAGAATCGCCACCGCCTACGAAGCCCTTGGCCTCACCATCGGCGCAGACGACGCCTATCTCGCACTGCGCGGCATACGCACGCTGCCCGTGCGCCTGGCACAGCACCAACGCCACGCCACCGCCATCGCCGAGTGGCTGCAATCGCACCCCAAAGTGCAACGCGTCTTCTACCCCGCACTCCCCAGCGACCCCGGCCATGCGCTGTGGAAACGCGACTTCACCGGCGCAAGCGGTCTGATCTCCTTCGAGCTGAGCCACAGCATCAGCGCACAGGAAGCCGACGCCTTCGTCGACGCATTGCAATACTTCGCCATCGGCGCGTCATGGGGCGGCTACGAAAGCCTCGCCCTCATCGCCGCCCCGGAACGCCTTCGCGAACACAGCATCTGGACCGGCACACAACCCGTCGTCCGCCTGCACATCGGCCTCGAAGACCCAGTCGATCTGATCACCGACTTGGCGCAGGCGTTTGACCGATTGAGCGGCAGGGAGCGTCAACGTCTGGCGGCCTGAACCGTCAAAAGCACCATGAAAAATGCAGCCAGACGGCTGCATTTTTCCATTTGGGCAATCGTTCCAGTCAGCCCGAGGAATGCCCAAGGGCAAACTACAGATTGCCCACCATGTTCCCCGGCACAACCCACTGATCGAACTGCTCGCCAGTCACATGTCCGCTGGCAATCGCCGCGTCACGCAGGCTGGCGCCTTCCTTGTGCGCCTTCTTGGCGATGTAGGCGGCCTTGTCGTAGCCGATGTGGGTGTTCAGCGCCGTCACCAGCATCAGCGAGCGGTCCACCAGTTCGGCGATGCGTTCGCGATTCGGTTCGATGCCGACTGCGCAGTGTTCGTCAAAGCTCACCATGCCATCGGCGAGCAGGCGCACGCTCTGCAGGAAGTTGTGCGCAACGAGCGGACGGAAAACATTCAGTTCGAAGTTGCCCGACGCACCGCCGAAGTTGATCGCCACATCGTTGCCAAACACCTGCGCGCACAGCATCGTCATCGCCTCGCATTGCGTGGGATTGACCTTGCCGGGCATGATCGACGAGCCGGGTTCGTTCTCGGGAATCGACAACTCGCCCAGACCGCTGCGTGGGCCGCTGGCCAGCCAGCGCACGTCGTTGGCGATCTTCATCAGGCTGGCTGACAGCGTCTTGAGCGAGCCATGCGCGTGCACCAGTCCATCGCAGCTTGCAAGCGATTCGAACTTGTTCGGTGAGGTCACGAACGGGTAGCCAGTGATCTTCGCGATCTCCGCCGCCACGCCTTCCGCATAGCCCTTGGGCGCGTTCAAGCCGGTGCCGACTGCGGTGCCGCCCAGCGCCAGTTCATACAGATGCGGCAACGCAGCCTTGATGTGCTTTTCGCCATGTTCGAGCTGCGCCACCCAGCCCGAGATTTCCTGCCCCAAAGTGAGCGGTGTCGCATCCTGCAAGTGCGTGCGGCCGATCTTCACGATGTCGGCAAACGCGATGCTCTTGGCCTTGAGCGTCTTGTGCAGACGCGCGATCGCGGGCAGCAGTTTCTGCTCGATGGCCGTCACCGCTGCCACATGCATGGCGGTGGGGTATACGTCGTTGCTCGACTGGCTCTTGTTCACGTCGTCGTTGGGATGCACCAGGCGCGACTCGCCGCGCTCACCGCCCAGCAACTCGCTGGCGCGATTGGCCAGCACCTCGTTGACGTTCATGTTGGTCTGCGTGCCCGAGCCGGTCTGCCACACCACCAGCGGAAACTCATCGGGATGCTTGCCGCCGATCACTTCATCTGCCGCAGCGACAATGGCCTGGGTCTTCTTTTCGTCGAGCAGCCCGAGCTTGCTGTTGACCGTGGCCGATGCGCGCTTGACCTGCGCGAGCGCGTGGATGATTTCGGTGGGCTGGCGCTCACCGCTGATCTTGAAATTCTGGATCGAGCGCTGCGTCTGCGCGCCCCAGAGCTTGTCGGCGGGAACGTCGATCAAACCGAAAGTGTCTTTCTCCTGCCGTACAGCAGTCGTCATGGGAATACTCCTTGAGAGAACAAACAAAAGCGGTGCGCGTGGCTGGCAGTTCGTCCGAAAGGAAGCGAGTCAAGGACGCTGGCTGGAGCAAGCCGCAGGGATGGAAACCTGTCAGAACGTGGTCACGTTCTTCTATCAACATGCTAGCGCAGTCGCCAGAAACCACGATGGCGCGACAGGCTTGCGATATTCAGTTACGAAATTTGCGGCTGCAAATGACCTCAATCAGCCAATAATCCCCGCGAACCCCGCTCGCACCACAACAGCCCGAGCCATCAACGCAACGGCAGAGTCTCTTTTTTCTTTCTTCATCCACTGATCCAAGAGGAATCCGACATGAACCTGTTCCGCCCACTTTCCACTCGCTCCGTCAAGGCCGCTGCCATGCTCTTCCTTGTCGCGGGTGCCCTGCCCCTGACGGCCTCCGCCCAGGACATGCCCACCCGCAAGGCGGGCCTGTGGCAGATCACCACCAGCGGCACCACGGGCACCACCAAGAACCCCGAACAGGTGATGCAGCAGTGCGTGGACACTGCCAGCGACAAGGTGCTGCAGAAGATGGGCAGCGGCATGATGAACAACATGAAGTGTGACAAGAACGAGAACAAGAAGGACGGCGGCAAGTACATCGGCCACTCGATCTGCCAGATGGGCCCCTCGAAGCTGGAGACCAAGAGCGTCACCTCGGGTGACTTCGAGAAGGAATACACCCTGTCCGCCGACTCGACCTTCAATCCGCCGATGGCTGGAATCTCGACATCCAAATCCGTCATGGTCGCCAAGTGGATCGGCCCGTGCAAGGCCGACCAGAAGCCCGGCGACGTGATCGTCAACGGCCAGAAAATGAACCTGCTGAGCATGGCCCAGCCCCAGCAAGCGCCTCAGAAGAAGTAAGTCCGGCACGCATTCCACCGTCTGGCTGACGGGACGCAGGCACCCCGAGCGGGTGCCTTTTTGTTGTTTGACTGGCAGCGGTTACATGACAGGCACAAGGCCTCAACCATTCCGCGATGCGGCAAGCGGTCGAGTCCTCTATAAGACTTCTCGGGTTTTCCCGGCAGCGTTTGGGCGCTTCAGCGGATAATTGGCAGGTTTTCTCTGCGCTTCCCCCGGCGCGTTCCTAAAACCCTAGCAAGCTTCACGATGACCACAACCATCCGCCAGCAGGACCTGATCGACTCGATCGCAGGTGCCCTCCAGTACATCAGCTACTACCACCCCGCTGACTACATCCAGCATCTGGCCCGCGCCTATGAACGCGAGCAAAGCCCTGCGGCCAAGGATGCGATGGCGCAGATCCTGACCAACTCCAAGATGTCCGCCACCGGCCATCGTCCGATCTGCCAGGACACCGGCATCGTCAATGTGTTCCTGAAGGTCGGCATGGACGTCAAGTGGGAAGGCTTCACCGCCGGCCTCGAAGACGCCATCAACGAAGGCGTGCGCCGTGGCTACAACCACCCCGACAACACGCTGCGCGCGTCCGTCGTGGCCGATCCGCACTTCGCCCGCAAGAACACCAAGGACAACACCCCTGCCGTGATCAACGTGCAGATCGTTCCCGGCAACACCGTGGACATCACCGTGGCGGCCAAGGGCGGCGGCTCGGAGAACAAGTCCAAGATGATCATGATGAACCCCAGCGACAGCCTGGTCGACTGGGTTCTGAAGACCGTTCCCACAATGGGCGCGGGCTGGTGCCCACCGGGCATGCTCGGCATCGGCATTGGCGGCACGGCAGAAAAGGCCGTTCTGCTCGCCAAGGAAAGCCTGATGGAAGACCTGGACATGTACGAGCTGCAGGCCAAGTCGGCACGCGGCGAGAAGCTCGATCAGGTCGAAGAGCTGCGCTTGGAACTCTACGAGAAGGTCAACGCCCTCGGCATCGGCGCGCAAGGTCTGGGCGGTCTGGCAACGGTGCTGGACATCAAGATCAAGATGTACCCGACGCACGCGGCCTCCAAGCCCGTGGCGATGATCCCGAACTGCGCCGCAACCCGTCACGCGCACTTCGTGCTCGACGGCTCCGGCCCGGTGTATCTGGACGCTCCATCGCTCGACCTGTGGCCCAAGATCGACTGGGCACCGGACTACAACAAGTCCAAGAAGGTCGACCTGAACAAGCTGACCAAGGAAGAAGTCGCCAGCTGGAAGCCGGGCGACACGCTGCTCTTGAACGGCAAGATGCTGACCGGCCGCGACGCTGCACACAAGCGCATCCAGGACATGCTGGCCAAGGGCGAAAAGCTGCCCGTGGACTTCACCAACCGCGTGATCTACTACGTCGGTCCGGTTGATCCCGTGCGTGACGAAGCCGTTGGCCCAGCCGGCCCGACGACCGCCACCCGCATGGACAAGTTCACCGACATGATGCTGGAGCAGACCGGCCTCATCGCCATGATCGGCAAGGCCGAGCGCGGCCCGGTCGCCATCGAATCCATCAAGAACCACAAGAGTGCATACCTGATGGCTGTGGGCGGCGCGGCTTACCTGGTCTCCAAGGCCATCAAGCACGCCACCGTGGTGGGCTTCGAAGATCTGGGCATGGAAGCCATCTACGAATTCGACGTGGTCGACATGCCCGTGACCGTGGCCGTGGACTCCGGTGGCACCAGCGCCCACATCACCGGCCCAGCCGAGTGGAGCAAGCGCATCGCTTCGGGCGAATTCAAGGGCATCGCTGTCGCGGCTGAATAAGCCCGCACCGCGAACCCCGCGCCTGCCAAAACCGCCTTCGGGCGGTTTTCTTTTTTGCGCGCTGGCTACAACATGCAATGCATGTTTCCCCTCTACGGAGCACCTCATATTTCGTGACCTTGATCCACTTTCCAGCACCCAGTTTCGGTCCCATGCATTGACCTGAACAAGGGGTCTGCGCAAATGCTCTGAATACGATCTTTCGATCACTTTTGCCGCAGACCAACATGCTCAAAAAAATCGTCAGACTCGCGGGCTTCGCCTCCTTATCGATCATGCTGGGCGCATGCATGGTCCCCGAAAAATTCACCGCCGAGATCGACTACCAGGCCGATGCCAGCTACAGCTACAAGTTCGCCGGAACGGCCGTCGATGTGCCCGCCATCGTTCAGTTGGCCAAGCTCGGTGGACTGAACGAAAAGGCCAAGCAGGATCTCGACAACGAAGCGATCAAGATCCGCAGCAACCCCGAGGTCAAGAAGGCCGTGTACGTCGGCAACGGGCGTTTCGAGCTGCAAAGCGAAGGCAAGCGGGCGGCCACCGAATCGACGCATCTGTTCAACTTTCTGCAGATCGTCACCGACCCGAACACGGGCGTCACCACCATTGCATCGAACGCCGTCAAGGAAGGAAATCTGAAGGAGCTGTCCTCCCTCCACATCCAGCCCAACGGCACCTTGAAGATCCACCTGCCAAGCAACGCCAAGGTCCTCTCGCACAACGCGCATTCCACTCCTCTCTTCGGCAAGGGTGACTATGCGTGGAAAATTCAGGAACTGAGCGAGCGCCCGGTCATGACCGTCCGCTTCGAAAGCGCAGCGCCTGCCCCGCCCCAGCCTGAAGAGCGTCCCGTGCAAAATGCCGAGTCATGCGATGCCAGCAGCGCCGATTGCGCAACCCGCGTTGCCCCACCCGCTCCACCGCCAAGGAACCTCAGCATGCCGAACTCCCCCGCGATTCTCTGGCCCCTGTTCGCGCTGGCGGCATGGACCATGTGCATGGCCGTGAACATCGCCTGCCGCCGCGTGCGCGCCACCCTGCGCGGCGAGGCGGACATCGACCAGTTCGCATACGGTGAATCGGGCCCGCTGCCGGAGGCCCTCATCCTCGCCAACCGCAACTACATGAACCTGCTCGAACTGCCGATGCTTTTCTATGTGGTCTGCGTGCTCACCTACGTCACCGGCGTGCAGAGCACCTGGCTGGTGACCCTCGCCTGGGCCTACGTGGTGCTGCGCGTGCTGCACAGCTTTGTGCACCTGACCTACAACCATGTGCTGCATCGCTTTGCGCTGTTTGCAACCAGCAATGTGATTCTGACCCTGCAGTGGCTGCTGCTCGGCACGGCGCTCATCTCTCACACCTGATTGCGGCTTCTTTCTCCCGCGAGCCAGATGCCGCAGTACGATCTCTGTTTCGACCGCCAGCCAATGCAGTGGCGTGACCACAGAGGACCGTACGACATGCAGACCAGCTCCACCAAGCGCACCGAGCAGACGCTCGCAGCCATTCAGGACACCGGCGACGAAGGCCACCGCATTTTCACCCATGTGTATGAGCAAAGCGCCCTCGCCGCCGCGCGCGCTGCGGACGAGCGCGCGAAAAGCGGCATCACGCTCGGCCCGCTCGACGGCCGCATCGTCTCCGTCAAGGATCTGTACGACATCGCCGGTGAAGTCACCACCGCAGGCTCTGCCGTATTGAAGTCCGCAGCGCCTGCCAAGCAGGATGCGCTCATCGTGCAGCGTCTGCGCCAGGCGGGTGCAGTCATCATCGGCAAGACCAACATGACCGAGTTTGCGTTCTCGGGCATCGGCATCAATCCGCACTACGGCACGCCCGGCAATGCGCGTGATGTGACACGCATTCCTGGCGGCTCGTCCTCCGGTGCAGGTGTGGCGGTCGCGCGCGGGCTGTCGGAAATCTCGATCGGCTCCGACACCGGCGGCTCCGTGCGCATTCCCTCTGCGCTGAATGGCGTGACAGGTTTCAAACCCACCCAAAGCCGCGTGCCGCGTGACGGCGCATTTCCGCTGTCGTTCAGTCTGGACACCGTTGGCCCACTCGCCAACAACGTGCTGGATTGCGCACAGACCGACGCCGTGATGAGTGGCCAGCCACTTGGCACGCTGCCCGTGCGCGAAGTGCGCGGCCTGCGCATCGGCATTCCTCGCGGGCTGCTGTTCACCCAAACCGATGCCGCCGTGCAAGCCGCATTCGAGCAAGTGGTGGCAGCGCTGTCAAAAGCGGGCTGCCGCGTGGACGACATGCAGCTCGACGACTGGTGCAGCGCCCCTTTCAGGCTGCAGGAAAACGGCACGCTGACCGCCGCCGAAGCAGCACACATTCACGCCGAAACGCTGGCGACCCAACCCAATGAAATCGACCCGTTCGTGCTCGCACGCATCCAGCGCGGAGAGACCATTCCCGCCGCGCACTACGTCGGCCTGCAACGCGCACGCGCACAACTGCAGCAGTCACTCGATGCACGCATCGCCGACTGCGAATTGCTGATGCTTCCCACCGTGGCCATCGTTGCGCCCACCATCGAAAGCCTGTCCACCGCCGACGCGTTCAACCAAGCCAACATGCTGGTGTTGCGCAACACATCGGTGTTCAACTTCTACGACCTGCCCGCCATGTCGCTGCCGATCCGCGTCGGCACCGGACAGTTGCCCGTCGGCCTGATGGTCGTGGCACGCCGCCACCGCGACCGCGACCTGCTTGCCATGTGCGCGACATTGCAATCGCAGGTGGAGTCACTGCGCTAAATCGCGCCTTGCCTTGTCAGCACCAAGCCCGTGGCTCGCAGGAGTCACGGGCTTTTTCACGCGCGCTACAGCAGCGTTTTCACAGCGGCTTCGGGATCGAGCATGAACTCGCGCATCACCTTGAAATGCTCGGTCTCGCGGTACGCAACCTGCCGCACGCCCTCCGATGAAAACTGGTAGATGAGCGCCCCCGGGTAGGCCATCAAAATGGGCGAGTGCGTGGCAATGATGAACTGCGAGCGCTGCTTCACCAGCGCATGCATGCGCTTCAAAGCCGTGAGCTGGCGCTGCGGCGACAGGGCCGCTTCGGGTTCGTCGAGGATGTAGAGACCCAGTCCACCAAACCGTTTTTCTAGCAGGGTGATGAACGATTCCCCGTGCGACTGCTCGTGCAGCGAGTGACCACCATATGACGTGATCACAGGTGGCCCAAAGGACTCTTCCCTGTCAAGATTTTCAATTTCCGAAGCAACGTTGAAAAAGCTCTCTGCGCGCAGAAAATACCCATCGCGTGGCCGCTTGAAGCCTTTCGCGATGCGAAGGCATTGATGCAATTCCGAATGCGATGCACGTGTGGAAAATCGAAAATTGCGGCTGCCACCTTCTGGATTGAAACCCATCGCCACCGCAATCGCCTCCAGCAAAGTGGACTTCCCCGACCCGTTCTCGCCCACAAACAACGTCACCTTGGGATCGATCTTCAACCGCTCCAGATCACGAACAAACGGCAGATTGAATGGGTACGCATCCGGCGTCGGGATGCGCTCCTTGAGCACCGATAGATCAATGATGAAATCGCTGGCGAGCATTCGAAAGGCCGATCTTTGAATGTTGGATTGATGCGATGATGCACCAATCTATCTTCAGGAGCCTTGGTGACCGATCTCGTATTGCTTCCCGGTCTGGACGGAACGGCGACCATGCACGCCGATTTTCTTTCGGCCTGCACAGCATTCGAGTCGGCTGTCGCCATTGCGTACCCAACCGATCAGTTGTTGGGCTATGCCGAACTGGAGCAATGGGTCCGCGCCCAACTGCCAAGCAACAGACCGTTCGTGCTTCTGGGTGAATCCTTCTCCGGCCCCGTGGCGCTGGCCATTGCAAACAAGCCGCCCGCCAATCTTGTGGGCTTGGTTCTGTGCGCAAGCTTTTGCCAAAGCCCGCTGCCCGACCTCGCTCTGCTGACACCTGCTCTGTCCTTGCTGCCGGTTCACCATGCCCCTCGACACTTGCTGTCATGGTGGCTGTTCGGCCCTTGGACAACTCGGCAGCTCGAACAATCGCTGCAAGCGGCTCTCCGCAGTGTTTCCGCCGACCTCCTGCGATTTCGCGCGCGCACTGCATTGCGGCTGAATCACTGTGATTGCAGCCGCATCCGCGTGCCGACACTGTATCTGCGCGCGGCAAATGATCGCCTCATGCCCCGCGTGGCAGCCGAGCAGGTCGTGCGGAATATTTCGCATTGCCGCATCATCGACATTCCCGGACCCCATCTGCTGCTGCAAACCAACCCGCTGCAATCCGCGGAAGCCGTTTGTGCATTTTTCCAAAACCTACCGACATGATCCCACCCTTCTCCCAAGCCTGCGCCAACAACCAGGCACCCATTCTCGATGTGTTGAAAACCGCCTTTGCCCACAGCACCAATGTGCTGGAAATCGGCTCCGGCACAGGTCAGCACAGCGTGTTCTTTGCGCCGCGCCTGCCGCATCTGACTTGGCAGACCAGCGATCTGGAGCAGAACCATCCGGGCATTCTGGCGTGGCATGCGCAGCAGCCTGCGTCCAATCTGCGCGCACCCGTGGTGGTCGATCTGAGCGATGCCAATGCATGGCCCAGTGGAACATTCGACGCCGCATTCACCAGCAACACCACGCACATCGTGTCGTGGCCGCTGGTGGAGCGCATGGTGGAGATGGTCGGGCAACGTCTTCCCGCAGGCGGACGATTCGTGATCTACGGGCCGTTCAACTACGGCGGTGCGTTCACCAGCGACAGCAACCGCGCATTCGATGCCATGCTGCGACAACGTGATCCTCTCAGTGGCATCCGGGATTTTGAAGAGGTGGTGGCGCTCGCGCAAAAACACTCGCTGAGCCTGCTGCAAGACCATGCCATGCCGGCCAACAACCGCACGCTGGTGTTCGAGAAGCAGGCTTGAGCCGCTCGCAATCCTGGTTCACGAATCCAGACCACGGCTTCCTCTTGTCCTACGTGCTTTCGGCGTGAACGCGGCTATCGTGCGGGGATAAACGACAAGTTCGCGCAACGCAAACAAGGAACCCACGATGTCCAAGGAAGTTGTCAAATCGGCGGACGTGACCATTGAATTCGATGGCACGCGCTGCATTCATTCACGCAACTGCGTGCTCAACCGGCCCGATGTGTTCGTGCCCAATGTGGTCGGCGAGTGGATTCACCCGGAAAATGCGTCAGCCGCCGAAGTGCTGGAGATTGCGCACAACTGCCCTTCCGGCGCGATCCAGTGCAAGGCACCCAATGGCGATGCGCTGGAGAAGGCCCCGGTCGTCAATCTCGTGCATATCCGCGAGAACGGACCGCTGGCGTTTCATGCGCCGCTCGACATCAAGGGCACCGATGAAGGCTTTCGCGCCACGCTGTGCCGCTGTGGCGCATCGAAAAACAAGCCGTTCTGCGATCACACGCATGTGGCGATCGGCTTTCATGCGACTGGCGAGCCAGCGGCCAAGAAGTTCGATGCGCTGGACAAGCGCAACGGCACGCTGACCATCGACCCGACGCCCAACGGTCCACTGCATGTCACCGGCGCGCTGGAGATGGTGAGCGGCACCGGCACCACCATCAACAAGGTGACCGACGTGTGGCTGTGCCGATGCGGACATTCGCAGAACAAGCCGTATTGCGACGGCAGCCATGTGAAGGCCGGATTCACGGCAGATTGACGCACTGGCGGCATGCGACAGCAATATCACTTTCGACGCGATGCACGCGGCCTGTTGGCGTGGGACGTGCATCGCCTCGTGCGACTCGCGCGCGAGCTTCCGGTTCAACGCGTTCCGCTCAGCCAGATTCGCGAGTTGAACGAGGCCTACTGGTTCAGTGACGCGCATCCCACGACGCAGGACATCATCGACCACATGCGTCTGGTGCAAGAGGCCGATCTGGCGTATCCGATCATCCTGTGCCCGGATGGGCGTGTGATGGACGGCATGCACCGTGTTTCAAAGGCCGTGCTCAACGGAGACGCGGACGTCGCTGCCGTTCGATTGACCTCCATGCCCGAGCCAGACTATGTGAACGTCGAGCCCGACGATCTGCCCTACGACGATCCGGAAAATCTCACCTAGCCCCCTGAGCCGCTGCGGAAATGCCGCGTTCGGCGAAACTGCGAAGCATCTCGTAGATCTCGCACATCTCGTTCTCCAGACATACAGGAGCCGCATTTTGAACAACATGTCCAATGAAGAAGTCCGCTCGATCCTGAGCATCTGTCTGCTGGCGGCCTATGCCGACAACGCCAAGCACGACCGCGAGCGCGACCAGATCAAGCAGGTGGCCGATGCACTCGGTCAGCACGCGGATGTCAATCTGCCGAGCCTCTACCAGGACGTGCTGCTGCGCCGAATCCAGTTGCCCCATGTCGCCGCACAACTGAGCAATGAACAGTCCCGCCAGCTCGCCTACGAAATGGCGGTATGCGTCTGCGATGCGGACGGCCAGACCAGTGCCAAGGAAACGCAATTTCTCGCTGAACTCAAGTCCGCGCTGGGCATGAACGAAGCTTCTGCGCCCGCTGCCACTCCCGCTTCATCTGCAGCCTCTGCTGCGGCCACTGCAGGGGCTGCGGCAGCCGCCACGGTGGCGACTGCAGAAGCCGTGGAAACACACGCGCAGGTGATTGCCAACGCGCCGCTGGAAGGTGCTCTGGAACCCGTGGTGATTGGCGATCCCGTCATGCCGGGCACACAGACCGCACCGCATCCAACGGCTGCGGATTCGCTTGGCAGTGCCAATGCCGAGCGCAAACAAAGCGCGCTGTCCACGCAGGAAATGGATGCCAAAATTCTCAAGGCCTCCATCGTCAACGGCGCGATCGAACTGCTGCCGGAGAATCTGTCCACGCTCGCGATCATTCCGCTGCAGATGCGCCTTGTCTACCAGATCGGCGAGACCTACGGCTACCAGCTCGACAAGGGCCACATCAAGGATCTGCTGGCCGCGCTCGGCGTGGGTCTGACGTCGCAATACCTCGAACAAGCGGGCCGCAAACTGCTGAGCCGCGTGCTCGGCGGCGGCCTCTTCGGTGGTGTCGGTCGCCAGGCGGTGAGCAGCGGCATGAGCTTCGCGTCGACCTACGCGCTCGGCCATGTGGCCAATCAATACTACGCCGGTGGACGCACGCTCAGCACGCAGATGCTCAAGAGCACCTACGAGCACATCATGCAGGACGGTCGCGCGCTGCAGTCGCAATACGCACCGCAGATGCAGGACATGGCACGCAACCTGAACACCGCGAAAATCATGGACATGGTGCGCGGTCGCTGACTGCAAAGTTCCGGCAAAAGCAGGACAATGGCCGCTTGAATCGCACACCAGTGTAAGCCAAGCCTTTCGGGAGTTCATCCGGCCATGTCTCAACATAATTCAGCCTCGCCCGTCGGCGTGTTCGACAGCGGCATTGGTGGCCTGAGCGTTTTGCAGGAACTGCGCCGCGAACTCCCTCACGAAAATTTCGTCTACCTTGCCGATTCGGGCAATGCGCCCTACGGCGAGCGCGGCGATGACTTCGTGAAGCAGCGCACGCTGGCGATTGCGCGCTATCTGCAGGACGAGCACCATATCAAGGCGCTGGTCGTTGCCTGCAACACGGCCACGACGGCGGCTGTTGCCGAACTGCGCAGTGCATTTCCCGACCTTCCGGTGATTGGTGTCGAGCCCGCGCTCAAGCCTGCCGCCAGCAGCAGCCAGACGCATCGGGTCGGCGTGATCGCCACACGCGGTACGGTACAGAGCGCGCGCTTCGAGCAACTGCGCCAGGCGTTCTCTGACGGAACCGAGTTTCGCTCGCAACCCTGCGACGGACTGGTGCGCGCCATCGAGCGCAGCGTCGAAGAAGACGCCACGACCGGCCCCTCCATCACAGAAATCCGTCAACTCTGCGACCGCTACACCGGTGCGCTGGGCAGCTTTGGCGTGCGCACCGGAGACATCGACACGCTGGTGCTCGGCTGCACGCACTACGTGTTCATCAAGGACGAATTGCGCCAATTGATCGGGCCCGATGTGCACATCATCGACACGGGTGCACCGGTTGCACGGCAGACGCGCCGCATCCTTGTTCAGCGCAACACGCTGGCAGATGAGACTGGCGAATCAGCACCAGCGGGCGGCCTGCATCTGTACACGACGGGCCGACTGAGTGCACTGCAAGCAGCGGCTGAACGCTGGCTCCATCTCGGGCCGGAGCACTGCTCGGCATTGCCTGCCTGAGCGCATCACAAGCGCTCAGTTGCTGCCGTCCCACAGCGGATCGCCGCCGTTGTCCAGATAGGTGAGATACAGCCGTGTGTCCAGCTCGAACTGGTGGTACTCCGGCTCCATGTGCGTGCACAGTTGGTAGAAAGGCTTGTCGTGGTCTTTCTCGCGCAGATGCGCCAGTTCATGCACGACGATCATGCGCAGAAACTCTTCCGGTCCCTGGCGAAAAAACGAGGCCACACGAATCTCATGCTTGGCCGCGAGCTTTCCGCCCTGCACACGCGACATGCTGGTGTGCAGACCGAGCGCATGACGCACCACATGGATCTTGTTGTCGAACAGCACCTTGTTGATCGTGCCTGCATTGCGCAGATAGCGCTGCTTGTACTCCTGCGTGAAGTCGTAGAGCGCCTTGTCGCTGCGCACCTGGTGCGCGCTGCGGTACTTGCGCGCCAGCAGATCGCCCAGCTTGCCCTGATCGAGCAAGGCACGCGCCTGCCCCTTGAGCGTGGGCGAATAGCCACCCAGATAAGGCAGATCGGTGTTGGCGAGCAAAGGATT
Source organism: Diaphorobacter sp. HDW4B (assembly GCF_011305535.1). Taxonomy (GTDB): domain Bacteria; phylum Pseudomonadota; class Gammaproteobacteria; order Burkholderiales; family Burkholderiaceae_C; genus Diaphorobacter_A. The sequence goes on along the minus strand of NZ_CP049905.1, from coordinate 4,158,752 downwards.
GGCGTTCGAGGCCATGGTTGCAGCAGGCAATCAGATCAAAGCCCGCTCGGCGCGAACCGGCGGGCTTTGGAAAAGCAAAAAACGAAGATGATGATCAGTGCAGGTGACGCGGACGACGACCACCGCCGCCATGACCACCGCTGCCCGAACCGCCTGCTCCGCGCGGAGGCTTGCCGATTTCGAGCGAGTTCACCAGATCATCGAAACGCTGATTGAACAGCTTGTCGATCTCACCCACCACACCAGCCAGCTCGGAGGCGTCGAAGTGGCGCTCCATCATGTTGATGACATCCTGCACCAGCAGATCGCGCTGCACCTGCATGATGGCCGCAGGCGTCGGGCCAACGAACAGCATCACGAAGTCGTCGCGGGCTTCCGCGCCTTCCGGTGGCTCGTCGCCGTCTTCATCATCGAACTCGGCATCGTAGAACGTCACCTCGATGGCAGCGCCCTGCTCGGCCAGTTCGTTCAGGCCCATGCACATTTCGTCGAGCGACTGACGGAAATCCTCGTCGCCACGCACGGTCCAGCACATCTGGAGCACATGCGCCTTGGGATCGAACTGGATACCAGGTTCTTCTTCGTAAGCGCTTGCGGCACCAGCAGCCAGAGAGCGGGCGCCAGCGTACTTCCACAAGGGAGTCAGAGCTTCCTGCAGCTGATCGAAATCGACATCGCTGCGCAACTGCACCTGACCGTGGACATGGATTTCGAAGGGTGCGTTGTAGTTTGACATATTGAACGGATTCATTACTGGTGCCTCGAGCCGGGGTCGAACCGGCACGCCCCTTTTACGGAAGCGGCGGATTTTAAGTCCGCAGTGTCTACCAATTTCACCATCGAGGCGCCTGATGCACAAGGAGGTCAGCTTACCGCATTGCGCGGGGCTTGGGTCCAAGTACCAGACTCTAGTGTCTAGATCGGTATGACGCGTTCATCGATGTTGCACGCGCCTCAACAACAAAAAAGGGAAGCCTTTTGGGCTTCCCTTTGGGATTTGGAGCGGGAAAACGGGTTCGAACCGTCGACCTATACCTTGGCAAGGTATCGCTCTACCAACTGAGCTATTCCCGCATTTTCTTCAATCCTTGCGAACCGAAGACTTCAATTCTATCACTTTTATCGCCTTCATGCGGCTCAGATAACTCTGAAACGCACCTCCAGCAACGCTGGCCTTCTGCATCTCTGCACCAGACCAGAAAATCTGGAGCGGGAAAACGGGTTCGAACCGTCGACCTATACCTTGGCAAGGTATCGCTCTACCAACTGAGCTATTCCCGCATTTTGCCTCGCTTCATCAGCGAAGACTTGAATTCTACAACGAAAATTTCGTCATCCAGAGAAGTTGTCAAATTTTCTTCAACAACCTCCGAAACCCGCGTTTGACAGTGCCTGTGACGGCTTTCTGCACCAGTGCGTCCAAACACAACTCTTGAAAAACAAAGCCCTGCAAGTCGATTGCCTGCAGGGCTTGAAGCTGTCTTGGAGGCGCGAACCAGAGTCGAACTGGTCTAACCGGATTTGCAATCCGGGGCATAACCGATTTGCTATCGCGCCTTGATCTCTTCAAACAGCTGCCTGATCCACCGATCAAACTGCCATTATCTGGAGCGGGAAAACGGGCTCGAACCGTCGACCTATACCTTGGCAAGGTATCGCTCTACCAACTGAGCTATTCCCGCGAATTTCTTGAAGCCTCACAGTATACACTGTGTTTGCTGCGTTGAACGAATTGTATCCTAGATTTCCGAGCCGTCAGCCAAAAGCACGCCAATTTTCAAAAAAATCTGCACCGAAGTGGCAAAGAAGGCCATCACGACCTCCTCCACCGCTCAGCGCAGGTTTCTTTCAATTTCAAGCGCGATCAGTGCTTGACCGAGCCTGCATCCGCCGCAGGTGCAGCAGGTGCCGCCGGAGCAGCAGCCGCTGCCGCATTGGCTGCAGCTATCTCTTCATCGGTCAGCGGAACCGGCTGGCGAACCAGCGCCACTTCCAGCACCTTGTCGATCCACTTGACCGGCACGATCTCCAGACCGCTCTTCACGTTGTCCGGAATCTCCTGCAGATCCTTGACGTTCTCTTCAGGGATCAGCACCGTCTTGATGCCACCGCGCAGTGCGGCCAACAGCTTTTCCTTCAGACCACCGATGGCAGTGACTTCACCACGCAGGGTGATTTCACCCGTCATGGCGACATCTGCGCGCACTGGAATGCCCGTGAGAGCCGACACCATGGCCGTCGTCATCGCTGCACCCGCGCTCGGACCGTCCTTGGGCGTGGCACCGTCCGGCACATGGATGTGAATGTCGCGCTTCTCGAACACCTGATCCTTGATGCCCAGACGATGGGCACGGCTGCGCACCACGGTGCGAGCGGCCTCGACGGATTCCTTCATCACGTCTCCCAGCGAACCGGTGCGCGTGACGCCGCCCTTGCCGGGCATGGTCGCGACTTCGATGGTCAGCAGATCGCCGCCCACTTCCGTCCACGCCAGACCAACGACCTGACCGACCTGGTCTTCCTTCTCGGCATGGCCATAGGTGAACTTGCGCACACCCAGGTACTCGGCCAGATTGTCGCCCGTCACCTTGACCTGCGGAGTCACCTGCTTGAGCAGCAACTGCTTGACCACCTTGCGGCAGACCTTGGAGATCTCGCGCTCCAGCGAACGCACACCCGCTTCGCGTGTGTAGTAGCGCACGATGTCGCGCACGGCGCTTTCCTGCACTTCGAGTTCTTCAGTCTTCAGACCGTTGTTCTGCATCTGCTTGGGCAGCAGATACTTCATCGCGATGTTGGTCTTCTCGTCTTCCGTGTAACCGGCAAGGCGGATGACTTCCATGCGATCGAGCAGCGCGGGCGGAATGTTCATCGAATTGGACGTCGCCACGAACATCACGTCCGACAGATCGAAGTCCACTTCCACATAGTGATCGCCGAACTTGTTGTTCTGCTCGGGGTCGAGCACTTCCAACAGGGCCGACGACGGATCGCCACGGAAATCCATGCCCAGCTTGTCGATTTCGTCGAGCAGGAACAGCGGATTGCGCGTGCCGGCCTTGTTCAGGCTCTGCAGCACCTTGCCCGGCATCGCGCCGATGTAGGTGCGGCGATGACCGCGAATCTCGGCTTCGTCACGCATGCCACCGAGCGCCATGCGCACGTACTTGCGACCCGTGGCCTTGGCGATCGACTGGCCGAGCGAGGTCTTGCCCACGCCTGGTGGGCCGACAAGGCAGAGAATCGGTGCCTTGACCTTGTCCACGCGTTGCTGCACAGCAAGATACTCAAGAATGCGGTCCTTGACTTTTTCGAGGCCGTAGTGGTCCTCGTTCAGCACGTCTTCCGCGAATTGCAGGTCGTGCTTGATCTTGGTCTTCTTGCTCCACGGCAGGCCGGTAAGCACGTCGATGTAGTTGCGCACCACGGTCGCTTCGGCGGACATGGGCGACATGAGCTTGAGCTTTTTCAGCTCGCCCTCGGCCTTCTTGCGCGCCTCTTGAGGCATGCGAGCGGCCTTGATCTTCTTCTCGATCTCCTCGATGTCAGCACCTTCTTCGCCTTCACCGAGTTCCTTCTGGATGGCCTTGACCTGCTCGTTCAGATAGAAGTCGCGCTGGTTCTTTTCCATCTGGCGCTTGACGCGGCCACGGATGCGCTTGTCGACGTTCAGGATGTCGACTTCGCGTTCAAGCTGTTCAAACAGGTTTTCGAGGCGCCCCTTCACATCGGCCATGTCGAGCACGAGCTGCTTGTTCTCGAGCTTGAGCGGTAGATGCGCGGCGATGGTGTCAGCCAGACGACCGGCATCGTCGATGCTGGAGATCGACGTGAGGATCTCCGAAGGAATCTTCTTGTTGAGCTTGACGTACTGGTCAAACTGCTGCATCACGGCACGGCGCAGGGCCTCGATCTCGCTCGACTTCGGATCGTCCACGGTGGGCGTTTCCATCGGCGTGACGCTCGCGAGGAAATGGGTTTCCGCGTCGTTGATCGATTCCACCTTGGCGCGCTGCTGGCCCTCGACCAGCACCTTCACGGTACCGTCGGGCAGCTTCAGCATCTGCAGGATGGTGGATACGCAGCCGACCTCGAACATGTCTTCGACGGAAGGCTCGTCCTTGGCGGCGGTTTTCTGCGCGACCAGCATGATGCGGCGATCCGCATCCATGGCCAATTCCAGCGCCTTGATGCTCTTGGGGCGACCCACGAACAATGGAATGACCATGTGCGGGAACACCACGACATCCCGAAGCGGGAGCAGCGGCAGATCAATGGGGGTTGCGGGCAATGGAGTGTTTCCGGACATTCAAAATCCTTTAATAGCACCCTGGAGTTGAGGCCGCGGGTCAATTTTTCAACCCACCGTGCCACAAGGGTCACGGTGGATTACGGTCTCTGACTGCGCTTGCCAACGGGGCGACAGTCAAATCAAACGTCTTGCCGAAAGAAACGTCCTGGGTCAGGCCGTCTTGGCGGCTTCGCGGTACACGAGCAGCGGAGACTGGTCTTCTTCGATGGTGGATTCGTCCACAACGACTTTTTCCACGTTGTCGGTGGTCGGCAGATCGAACATGGTGCCGATCAGCGCCTGCTCCATGATCGAACGCAGACCGCGAGCGCCGGTCTTGCGGGCCAGCGCCTTGCGGGCAATCGCCTTGAGCGCGGCGGGGCGGATTTCGAGGTCCACGCCTTCCATCGCCAGCAGCTTGCTGTACTGCTTGACCAGCGCGTTCTTGGGCTCGGTCAGGATCTGCACCAGCGCGTCTTCGCTCAGTTCAGCCAGCGACGTGACGACGGGCATACGGCCGACCAGCTCGGGAATCAGACCGAACTTGATCAGATCTTCGGGCTCGATTTCCTGGAACACCTCGGAGACCGAACGCTGCTTCTTGCTCTTGACCGTCGCGCCGAAGCCGATGCCGGACGCTTCCGTGCGGTTCTCGATCACCTTCTCGAGACCGGCGAACGCACCGCCACAGATGAACAGGATGTTGGTCGTGTCGATCTGCAGGAAGTCCTGGTTCGGGTGCTTGCGGCCGCCTTGCGGTGGAACGCTCGCCATCGTGCCTTCGATGAGCTTGAGCAGCGCCTGCTGCACACCCTCGCCCGACACGTCGCGGGTGATGCTGGGGTTGTCCGACTTGCGCGAGATCTTGTCGATTTCGTCGATGTAGACGATGCCGCGCTGAGCGCGCTCCACATCGTAGTTGCAGCTTTGCAGCAGCTTCTGGACGATGTTCTCGACGTCTTCACCCACATACCCTGCTTCGGTCAGCGTGGTGGCATCGGCCATCACGAACGGAACGTCGAGCTGGCGTGCGAGCGTTTGTGCAAGCAGCGTCTTGCCGGAGCCGGTCGGGCCGATCAGCAGGATATTGCTCTTGGCGAGCTCGATGTCATCCTTGCCGGCGCGGTCCTTGTGACGCAGACGCTTGTAGTGGTTGTAGACGGCCACGGCGAGCGTGCGCTTGGCCTTCTCCTGACCAATCACGTAATTGTCGAGATTGGACTTGATTTCTGCGGGCGCAGGCAGATCGCCGCGACCTTCGCGAGCGTTGTCGCTCGCCTGCGGTTCGTCACGGATGATCTCGTTGCACAGATCAATGCACTCGTCGCAAATAAACACAGACGGACCGGCGATCAACTTCTTCACCTCGTGCTGGCTTTTGCCGCAGAAGGTGCAATAGAGGTTTTTTTCGCTGGAAGAGCCTTTTTTCTCGGCCATGGAAACAATGCCTTATGACAAGGAACGTAGTCTGATGATAACGAAATAAAAAACGGCGCTTCACCTGATGCCTTTTATGGGTTTTCTTGCGGCAAAAAACCGGTCGAAATCACCATTCTTGACAGTGGCATCAGAGAAAGCGCCATGCCTTGCGTGACTGCGGCACCACAGTGGGCGCCTACATCCATCAAGGACGCTTGGAGATGACCTCGTCCACGAGGCCATATTCCTTGGCTTCCGGAGCCGTCATGAAGTAGTCGCGCTCGGTGTCGGCCTTGACCTTTTCATAGGGCTGACCGGTGCGCTCCGCCAGAATGCGGTTCATCTGTTCCTTGGTGCGAAGAATGTCGCGCGCATGGATTTCGATGTCGGTTGCCTGACCGCGAGCGCCACCCAGAACCTGGTGGATCATGATCTTGGAGTTGGGCAGCGAGAAACGCTTGCCCTTGGCACCGGCCGCCAACAGGAAGGCACCCATGCTCGCCGCGAAGCCGCAGCACAGCGTGGACACGTCGGGCTTGATGAACTGCATGGTGTCGTAGATCGCCATGCCGGCCGTCACACTGCCGCCGGGGGAGTTGATGTAGAACGAAATGTCCTTGTCGGGATTTTCGCTCTCGAGGAACAGCAACTGCGCCACGACGAGGTTGGCGGTCTGGTCGTTGACCTCGCCCACCAGGAAAATCACGCGCTCCTTGAGCAGACGCGAGTAGATGTCGTAGGAACGCTCGCCACGACCCGACTGCTCGATGACCATGGGAACCATGCCCAAGGCCTGTGTTTCCAGTGCACTCATGTATTACTCCAGAGAGATACCGTACGAAATTTGTACAAACCGTCCCGAATCGGCAGGCGGAGAGCTCCTTGGAACTCGGCCAACACACCACCCATTCAGGTCACCAGAAATGAAATGGGGCTTGCACAGCAAAGTACAAGCCCCATTCATGGCTTTGACTCACCAACCATCATAGCGGCAAGTCAGGCACGTCCTGAAAGAATCAGGCCTGAGCGCCCATCAGATCGTCGAAGGAGATCGCCTTGTCGTTGACCTTGGCCTTTTCCAGCACGAAGTTGGTCACGTTGTTTTCGATCACAACGGCTTCCACATCGGCCAGACGGTTGCGGTCGCTGAAGTACCAACGCACCACGTCTTCTGGCTTCTCATAGGAAGCAGCCAGCTCGTCGATGTGCGCCTTCAGTTGTTCAGGAGTGGCTTCCAGCTTGTTGGCCTTGACCAGCTCGGCCACCACCAGACCCAGACGCACGCGGCGCTCGGCTTGTGGGCGGAACACGTCTTCAGGGATTTCCGCCTTGTCGGCATCCTTGATGCCGCGTTGCTTCAGATCGGCAACAGCGCTGTCGCGCAGACGGCCGATTTCAGCTTGCACGGAAGCGTTGGGCAGTTCCAGCTCGGCCTTGGACACCAGAGCGTCCATCACGGCTTGCTTGTTGCGAGCCTGCAGGCGGAACTTCACTTCGCGCTCGAGGTTGGTGCGGATGTCGCCACGCAGGCCGTCCACAGTACCGTCGGCGATGCCCAGAGACTTGGCGAACTGTTCGTTCACTTCAGGCAGGTGGGCGGCTTCGATCTTGTTGACGGTCACCAGGAAGTCGGCGGTCTTGCCGGCCACTTCCTTGCCGTGGTAGTCCTCTGGGAAAGCCAGTGGGAAAGTCTTGCTTTCGCCAGCCTTCAGGCCACGCACTGCGTCTTCGAATTCCTTGAGCATCTGGCCTTCGCCGACCAGGAACTGGAACTCTTCAGCCTTGCCGCCAGCGAAAGTCTCGCCGTCGATCTTGCCTTCGAAGTCCACGGTCACGCGGTCGCCGTCTTCAGCACCAGCGTCCTTGGCACGTTGTGCGAAGGTGCGGCGTTGCTTGCGCAGGATGTCCAGCGTCTTGTCGATGGCGGCGTCGTTCACTTCGGCGGAAACCTTTTCCACTTCGGCGGAAGCCAGATCACCGATCTTCACTTCGGGGAACACTTCGAACACGGCGTCGAACGACACTTCGCCTTCAGGAGCGCCATCTTTTTCAGTGATGCGGGGCTGGCCAGCAACACGCAGGTTGGCTTCATTGGCGGCTTGAGCGAAAGCTTCGCCAACCTTGTCGTTCATCACTTCGTACTGAACGGAATAGCCATAACGCTGGGCCACAACGCTCATCGGCACCTTGCCTGGACGGAAGCCGTCCATCTTCACGGTGCGAGCCAGGCGCTTCAGACGCGAGTCAACTTCGCTCTGAATCGAGGCAACGGGCAGGCTCAGCGTGATTTTGCGCTCGAGCTTTTCAAGATTTTCAACTGTTACGGCCATGGTAGTTCCTAGTATCAGGGCTGTGGACCGAGCCGACTGCAGTGCAAGCAGTCTGCACCGTGTTCCGCCAAAGTCTCACGTGTCTCGTGCACGAGGTGCCAAGCCGTCGAAAAGCTGGTGCCTCGCCCACATCAATATCTAAAACTTAGATTTATTTCGCGCGCAAAAAGCCGGACGAAATCCGGCCAAGGAATGCGCGAAACCAAAGATTATACCCAGCACGCACGGGGGTAGCCCTCGGGGACTCCCGACTGCCCTGCTGCACAAACGCCCTGATCGACTGAAAAACGAGGCCGCAGGCCCGGCCGAGGCCCTGTTCCGTGCCCTGTCGGCTTTTCGGAGAGGAAATTCGGGAGGAGCGCCTGTCACGGCTTCGCAAACAAAATGTCACCAATCTTAGGACTGGGCGGGCGTCCGGCAAGCCGGTCAACGCCGCTCTCGCCACAAAGCCCCGGCAAGCCAAGAGGAAAAGGACACGGCTTTCTCATCGACCCAGCGGTTGAAAATCACCGACAACCCCAAGCACAGCGCCATCACGACCGGAAACGCCAGCAGCAGCGCCCAGCCATACCCCACCCGCGCCACCAGCGGCAGAATCACCAGCGCTCCGAGCGTGCCCAGCAAAGGAAAGTGCACCAGATACAGCGAATAAGACTGCCGCCCGAGGAACTGAGCGGCACGCCCCTCCAGCAGGCCACGCACCGGTGCCATCGAGGCAATGCTCAAAATCAACAGAAAAGCCCCCGTGACATGCGGCTTGAGCATGGTCGGATCGGGCATCAGCCAATCCACCGGCCACCAGAAATTCACATAGGGAATGTAGTAGGGCTTGGACAGCAAATACAGGCCGAGCACGAAAACCAGCGCACTCGCCCAGCTCCGCGAGAGCACCACCTGCATGCGCGGCTGCCGCAGCAGCAGATCGCTCGCCAGCACGCCAAAGGCAAACGCCACCATGTTGTTGTCTGCAAACCGCCAGATCACCGCAGCGTAGACGGCATACCGCACCCACGCAGGCAACCTGCCGACCAACGGAGTCAAAACCAGAACCAGCAGTGACCCGAACAATTCCGCCCTGATCGTCCAGAGCACCGGGTTGTAGCTGAACTTGCCGTCAAAGAACGAGCCAATCGCGCCTTCCCACGCCGCCAGCCGGAAATCCACCGCAGTGGGCAAAAACGTCGTCACGTTGGAGCCGGAATAGGCATTCAGCTCCACATAGCGCACCCCGAAGACGGCGATCAGGCCGCAGGCGAGCAGCGACGACACCAGCGCCGGGATCGCCAGTCGCGGGTAGCGCTTGATGATCGAGCGCGCATACCAGCCCCATCCAACGCCGCGAAAGAACGGCGCAGACAGCACAAAGCCGCTCAGCACAAAAAACAGAATCACCGCCGCATGTCCGTTGAACAGCAGATTCAGCGGCGAATTGACCAGCCACTTCTCGCCGAACAGATCAGGATAATTGCGCTCGAACGCAGCCGGAACATAGATCTGCAGGTAGTGGCAGATCACCACCACCACACAAGCAATGCCTCGCAAGCCATCGAGCGACGCGAATCGTTGACCTCCGACGGACTTCACAAGCTGCATGCAAAACGACCTGTCGACGGGTGGCTGGAGGGTTGGTGAGAGAAAAAGTGGGCGGATTGTACTCAGGCAAACCGCCGCGGCATTCATCGCCGCGTGGCCCACCAGAACAGCAACGCCAGCAAACTCACTCCAGCACCCAACCAGCAAACGCCTGACCAGCCTGCCCACGCATACATGGCCGTCGTGCCGATCGCGCCGAGCCCGCTGCCCACGGCATAGAACAGCATGTACAGCCCCACGAGCCGGCTGTGCGCCTCGGGTCGCGAGCGAAAAATCATGCTCTGGTTGGTCACATGCAGCGCCTGCCCACCCAGATCCAGCAGCACGATGCCGACCACCAGCGCGATCAGAGACGAATGCATCCATGACAACGGCAACCAGGACAGCAACAGAATCACCAGCGCCGCCCCACTGACGACCTGCCCGCGCCCTTGGTCCGCCCACCGGCCCGCCCGCGCTGCTGCCAGGGCGCCGACGACACCCACCAGCCCGAACGCGCCAATCGCCGTATGCGAGAACGCAAACGGCGGAGCGCTCAAGGGCAGCACGAGGGCGCTCCAGAAGATGTTGAAGGCGGCAAACATCAACAGCGCCAGCACGCCGCGAATCTGGAGCACGCGGTCTTGCATCAGCAAGATGAGCATCGACGCAATCAGCGCCCAATAGTCCGTTGCGCCCGCCGTTCTGGGCAATGCAGGAAGTCGCCGCCAAAGCGGAAACGCAACCGCCAGCATCAACAACGCCGCACAGAAATACACGCCCCGCCACCCTGCCAGATCGCTCACGGCACCGGAGAACACGCGCGCCATCAAGAGCCCAATGAAGACCCCGCTCTGCGTGCCGCCCACCACCCGTCCGCGCTCCTCGGGTGAGGCAGCGCTGGCGGCGTAGGCGATCAGTCCCTGCGTCATCGCGGTGCCCAGCAGGCCGACCAGAAGCATGCCCGCGAGCAACCACACGGTCGATGGCGCAACACCCACCATCAGCAGCGCAGCCACCAAAGCGACAAGTTGCACGCCCATCAGGCGACGCCGATCCACCAGATCCCCCAGCGGCACCACCAGCAGCAAGGCCAGCCCGCAACCCAATTGCGTCGCCGTGACCACGCCACCCACGGCCGCGTGGCTGATCCCGAAGTCTCGGGCCAGTGCATCGAGCAGCGGCAGCGCGTAGTACACGTTGGCCACGCTCAAGCCGCTTGCGATGGCGAACATGAATACCAATCCGCTGGACATGCCCGTCGGGCAATCCGGCAACTGCGTTGATGTGTCATTCATTTGCATGATCAAATCAGTTTCAAAACAAAACCGATTGAATGCTAGACGACTCAGTTTTAAAATGCAACCACACCAATTCACCGAACAGGGAAACCCATCGTGCCCAGCCGCAAGTCCCTCCAAGCAGAACCCTGCCCCGTCGCCCGCTCGGTGGACAGCATCGGCGACCGCTGGTCGCTGCTGATCATTCGCGACGCCTTTGACGGCGTGCGGCGCTTCAGCGATTTCCAGCGCAGTCTGGGCATGGCGCGCAACATCCTCTCCGACCGCCTGCGCAAGCTGGTCGAGGCCGGAATTCTGGAATTGCAGACCGCCTCCGACGGCACCTCGTATCAGGAATACGTGCTGACCCGCAAGGGCCAGAGCCTGTTCCCGGTCGTCGTCGCGCTGCGCCAGTGGGGAGAAAAACACCTGTTCGCCAAGGACGAGCCGCACTCCGTGCTGGTGGACAAACGCTCCGGCAGACCCGTGCCGGTGATGTCGCCGCAAGCGAGCGATGGCGGGGTGCTGTCTGCAACCGAGGCAGAGGTGCGCAAAGTCGATTGAGTGCAAACAGCAGGGCACAAAACAAAAGCCCGTCATCTTCTGCAGATGACGGGCTTTGTTCTTGCCGAGAGACTCATCCCGGTTTCGCATGCCATTTTTGAAGCCATGCCAACCTGGTGCGCGGGGGGGGACTCGAACCCCCACAGTGTTGCCACCGTCAGGACCTAAACCTGGTGCGTCTACCAATTTCGCCACCCGCGCGGGTCTGTCTGTCGTTCGGTGCCGCCGGAGAAGTTGATTCCCCGAGACACCGGAAATTGGTGAATCGGGGATTCTAGCCGGAGTTGGGTACGATTTTTTCGTCAGATCCTTGCTTTATTCCGGCTGAGGTTTCGGCACCCGGAACCAGGCGGCGTACATGGCTGGCAAGGCCAGCAGCGTGAGCACGGTGGCGACGATCAGGCCGCCCATGATGGCCACGGCCATCGGGCCCCAGAACACGCTGCGCGACAGCGGGATCATGGCGAGCACGGCAGCGGCGGCGGTCAGCACGATGGGGCGCATGCGACGCACGGCGGACTCGATGATCGCCGTGCGGGCAGGCACGCCCTTTTCGCGGTCAAGTTCGATCTGATCGATCAGGATCACCGAGTTCCGCTGGATCATGCCCATCAGCGCGATCACGCCGAGCAGCGCGACAAAGCCGAACGGACGGTTGAGCAGCAGCAGCGCCGCCGCCACACCCGCAATGCCGAGCGGCCCCGTGAGGAACACCAGCACCGAGCGGCTGAAGCTGTGCAATTGCAACATCAGCAGCGTGAACACGAGGAACAGCATGATGGGCACGCCCGCGACGATGGAGGCCGAGCCCTTGCTGCTTTCCTCGACGGCACCGGCCACCTGAATCAGCACGCCCGTGTCACCCTCGGCCTTCCATTTGGCTTCGAGTTCCTTCAGCTGCGGCTCCAGTTGCGCGGTGACCGTCGCGCCCTGCAAGCCTTCGACGATTTCGCCTTGCACGGTGATGGCGTAGTCGCGGTTCCAGCGCCACATCACGCCGGGCTCCCAGGTGAACACGGGCTTGGCGATCTGCGTGAGCGGAATCGACTTGCCGCTGGCTGTGGGCAGGTAGGCGTTGGCGATGTCGGAGATCGCTTCGCGCTCGTCGGGCGACTGGCGCAGCACGATCTCGATGAGCTTGTCGTTCTCGCGGTACTGGCCGATGGTCGTGCCGCTGAACATGGTGCGCGAGGCCTGCGCGATGGCCTGGCTGGTCACGCCGAGCGCGCGCGCCTTGGCCTGATCGACTTCCAGACGCACGACCTTGACCGACTCGTTCCAGTTGTCGTTCACGCCCAGCATGTTGGTGTTGGCGCGCATGATGGCCTTGACCTCGTCGGCGCGCTTGCGCAGATGGTCCGGGTCGCTGCCGACCACGCGGAACTGCACCGGATAAGGCACCGGCGGGCCGTTGGGCAGCAGCTTGACGCGGCCGCGCACTTCAGGAAAGTCCTCTGCCAGCAACTTGGGCAGACGCAGGCGAATCAGCTCGCGCTGCTTCAGATCCTTGGCCAGCACGATGAACTGCGACACGTTGGTCTGCGGGAACACCTGATCGAGCGGCAGATAGAAACGCGGCGTGCCCGAGCCCACCCAGGTGGCCACGCTGGCAACGCCTTCTTCCTTCATCAGACGCGTTTCAAGGCGCTTGGTGACTTCCTCGTTCGCGGCGAACGAAGTGCCTTCCGGGAACCAGATATCGACCATGATTTCCGGGCGGCTCGAATCGGGGAAGAACTGCTGCTGCACCTTGCCCATGCCCATGATGCCGGCCGCGAAGATCAGAATCGTCGCGAGGATGGTGATCCAACGGTGATCGACGCACCAGCCCACGGCCTTTCTGAAGCGCATGTAGAACGGCGAATCGAACAGTTCGTGCGGAGGCGCGTTCGGATCATGCGGCTTCACCTTGAGCAGCAAGGTGCCGAGATAAGGCACGAAATACACCGACACCAGCCACGACAGCACGAGCGCGATCACGGTCACAGCGAAGATCGCGAACGTGTACTCGCCCGTCACCGACTTGGCGATGCCGATGGGCAGAAAGCCCGCCGCCGTGATCAGCGTGCCGGTCAGCATGGGCTTGGCGGTCACGTCGTAGGCGTAGGTCGCAGCGGTGACCTTGTCGTAGCCCTCTTCCATCTTTCGCACCATCATTTCGACGGCGATGATGGCATCATCCACCAGCAGGCCGAGCGCAATGATCAGCGAGCCGAGCGACACCTTGTGCAGCCCGATGCCGAAGTAATTCATGGCGAGAAACGTCACGGCCAGCACCAGCGGAATGGTGATCGCCACCACCAGCCCCGGGCGGTAGTCGATGTACCAACCAAAGCGCCCGCCCTTGTGCAGGCCCAGCGCGATGAAGCTCACCGCAAGCACGATGACCACGGCCTCGATCAGCACCTTCACGAACTCGTTGACCGAACTGGCGACCGACGCGGGCTGGTCCTGTACCTGCGACAGCGTCACGCCTGCGGGCAGCGTGGTCTGGATCTGGTCCACGGTCGCGCGCAGCGCCTTGCCCAGCGCAATGATGTCGCCGCCCTTGGTCATGGAAATGCCCAAGCCGATGACGTCGTGGCCGTCAAAACGCATCTTCACCGAGGCCGGATCGACATAGCCGCGATGCACTTCGGCGATGTCGCCCAGACGGATCTGGTTACCGTTGCCGCCGCGAATCGGCATGGCGCGCAGTTGCTCCACATTGTTGAACTGGCCACCCACGCGCACCTGCACAACGTCCTGCGGCGTGTTGACCGCGCCCGCGCTTTCCACGGCGTTCTGCGCGCCGAGTTGCTGCAGCACGCTGTTGAAATCAAGCCCCATCTGCGCGAGGCGCTTTTGCGAAACCTCGACCCAGATCTTCTCGTCCTGCACGCCGAACTGCTCGACCTTGGCGACATCCTTCACGCGCAGCAGGCGCTGGCGCACATCGTCGGCAAAGTCCTTGATTTCGGCGTAGCTGTAGCCGTCGCCGTGGATCGCGTAGATCACGCCATACACATCGCCGAAGTCGTCGTTGAAGAACGGCCCCTGGATATTGCCCGGCAAGGTGTAGCGCATGTCGCCGATCTTCTTGCGCACCTGGTACCAGACGTTCGCCACCTCGGCGGGCTTGGACGAGTCCTTGATTTCAAAGATGATCTGCGACTCGCCGGGTTTGGAATAGCTGCGGATCTTGTCCGCAAACGGCACTTCCTGCAGCGTGCGTTCGAGCTTGTCGGTGACCTGCTCGGCCACCTGCTGCGCGGTCGCGCCCGGCCAGTAGGTGCGCACCACCATCGCGCGGAAAGTGAATGGTGGGTCTTCATCCTGCCCGAGCTGGAAATAGGCGGCAAAGCCCAGCAGCATCAGCACCACCATCAGGTAGCGCGTGAGCGCCGAATGATCGAGCGCCCATTTGGAGAGGTTGAAATGCTTCTTCGGCTCGAAGTCCGGCAACGGATTTCCCGTGGAGTTTTCGGAGGACATGCAGCGCCCCTATCCGTCAGTTGCCGCTTGCAGCGGAGGCTGCAGGCTGTGCGGCGGCGGGAGTTGCGGAAGGCGCAGCAGCAGCGTTTTCCACCGTGCCCTTCTGCTTGTACACGGTGACCTTCTGGCCCGGAGCCAGCACATGCACGCCGGTCGACACCACCTGCATGCCGGGCTGCAGACCCGCCGCAATCACCGCCTGATTGCCGTCCGCCGTGGCGACCTGCACCACCTGCGACTTGACCGTGCCGGTTGCTGCGTCATACACCCAGACCGCCGTCTGACCGCCTTCCTGGCGCAGCGCCGTGGTCGGCAGCGACATGGCCACCATGCCTTCACGGCCCAGCACCTTGGGCGCGACGTAGACCGTTGCGCCGAGCGGCGGCACTTGCGCGCCTTCGATGGCGACCTTCACCAGAAACGTGCGCGTGACCGGATCAGCACTGGCCGCCACTTCGCGCACCTTGCCCGAGAGCGATGCGCCTTCCGCCCACGGACGCACGGACACTTCCTGCCCCACGCGCAGTTGGGCAACCTTGTCTTCCGGCACCGAGAACACCGCGTCGCGCGAGCCATCCTGTGCGATGCGAACGACCGGCGTGCCCGCCGAAACCACCTGCCCCGGCTCGGCGTCGATGCTGGTGACCACGCCCGACACATCGGCCACCAAGCGCGTGTAGCTGGCTTGATTGCCCTGCGACGAAAGCTGCGCGTTGGCCTGATCGAGCGATGCCTGCGCGGCCTTGAGCGAGGCCTCGCGGCGCTCCAGTTCCGCGCCGCTGATGAAGCTTTGCTCCTTGAGCTTTTCGTAGCGCTTGAAGTCGGCCGAGGCCAGATCACGCTGCGTCTTGGCCGCGTTCACCTGCGCCTGCGCAGCCTGTGCGGAGAGCTGG